>JAYVBM010000027.1:0-3353 GCA_043750495.1 Minisyncoccota bacterium
GGTGTCTACTAAATCGGGGGAAGATCAAATGCTGCCAATTCGGTAGCGAAGTTCTTACGCTTTGTGGTCGATCTTTTTTGCTGTCTCTCAAGTGCTTCGGAACGACGACGCACTTCGGACTGGGTCTTCTCGAACAAATCAGTATTTGTGCCGCCTTTCCGGAAATATTCTGCTGCAAGATGTAGTAATAAATTTTTCAGAATTTCGCGAAGCTGTCTATAAGCTTCATTTTGCTGAAAACCTTCTCTCCCCGCTTTTTCCTGAAGAGCATCGTTATCTTTACGTGAAAGGACAACTGCACCGAACATACGTCGGAAGGAAAAAAAATAGTACGCGGCGCCTAAGTTACGGCGCTTCTCTACCTCCAACCAGTCATTCGAGTGATCACCGTACGGCAATATGCGTATTCGATCCCGATAGACGTATATCCCACCCAAGTTAAGCAGCTTTTTATTTAGTGAGGAAAACTCCTCTGTCGAGAGCTTGCTCTCGGACGCACGGCCCATTAGGATACCGAATGAAATCTTGAAAGCACCGTTTTTCGTTAGATTTCCATGATTGTCCGACCATGGAATAATTACGTTCTCATATTTTTGATCGTAGACTTTGAGTGAACCCTTAAATTGACCATACTCATCTACGGCACCAATTAGAAGATGATCAGATTTTTCCAGTAGTTCCTCCCTGGTAAAAAATGTATCGGCATCCAGCAAATCTTCGCCAGTCAAATCACCGGGTAACCAACGTCGAAATGACGTTTTAATAACGTCAGCCGCTTCCTCGCTAAACGTATTAGAGTCACAGAAACCGAGAATTTGCCTCCGGAAGCCGTAATCTCCGTTTTTAAGTTCGGAATCAATTTCAATTTTAATGACTGGGTTGCTCGGTCCGATTAAAAAATGTGTACCTGTTCCAGTTGCCATAAGGCTTAAAGGATCGGAGTCTCGGGAAGCAAAGAACTGATCAAGCGTTATCGGGTCGGGTTCAAATCCCTCAATTTCTTTTATCACGTTACCAAGATTTAACTCAGGGTGTTCACTCGAAATTCTGTTTGCACATTCTCTGAGCTGCTCGCGAACCAAACGAACATCGTCAGCACTCGGCAGTGTCCCACCGGAAAATGTCGCAATAGGTATCTCTATCTCATCGAGATTAAGTCCCGGCAGTTCAAAGAGACCCCAATGAACCAGGGCCATAACAAGATCATGCATCCCGTCATCTCGTTGCGCGCGCGTGAGCACTAGTACTTGCCTACCCAAGAGAGCTATCGCGAGGCGCCCTATACCTTTTTCGCCTGTAATTGGGCGGGGGAGCATTTGTGGAGGACGGTACTGCTGATCGCGATCTGCACCGACCTTGCTTTCAGTGCCTAGAACCAGCCACTTATCCTCGAAATCAACCTTGGTCATGCCTATGCCATCATCACGAATTACGATAAACCCTTCGTTATTCGAACCAACATTTTCAAAATAGTCAACGCATACATGACCGGCATAGGCGTCATGCGCATTTTTGAACAATTCGCTTAGGGCGTTTTGGATTCCGGCGATTTGCTGGCGTCCAAGCATGTCCACTGCCCGAGCTCGGGTGCGTATCTTAGCCATTTGAGCAAGTCGTCATATGAGCATTAATCCTTCAAATATTTTCGCGTAATAATACATTACGGAATGCCATTAGTATTTTATTAAGGGAGCATTCACAGCCCCCTATCCACAATTCTAGACTCGCTTTGAAATTTTCAAGAGATGCAGTCCGATTCGACGAGCCAATTCAGGTGGCACAGCATTACCTATCTGACGAGCAATGTGTGCCATATTTGTACCACTAAAAACGAAGGTCTTGGGAAAAGTTTGTAAGGTCGCTCCTTCGCGAAGAGATATCGCTCGATTTTCTTCTGGATGCCCAAAGCGGCCATTTGAAAAACTGGTGAAACGCGTAGTGATAGTGGGAGCAGGTTTGTTCCAGTACATTCTCCCATACACATCACGAAAGATATCATCTTTTCCTTTATATGCGGCTATCTGTAATTCGTCGTTATCTCTCCAACTGGAACGATCGCCGCCAGATTTCGGAGTAAGTTTTATACGCCTTATATTGTCTGGCGAAAGCTTCGCGGCGGTATGCTGGAAGATTGATTCATCTCTATGGCCAGCCATGATACGGGAAAAACCATTAGCAACTCCGATGAAGCTCTTTACCACCAGATTTGGATTTATGTCTGGACTTGGTAAATTGATCTTCTTTCCCAGCCGCGTCGCGATTAACAGATATCGCTTTCTATTTTGTGGGACTCCAAAATGATTTGCATTAATGATGCCATCGTCATAACTGTAGCCCTGTGACTTTAGAAAATTCAGGAAGCCGGGTAGAATACTTTGGTTTTTGTTACTGAATAATCCTGGAACATTTTCCACTATGACAAAACCTGGTTTAAGCTCACGAACAAAACGCTGAAAATTCTTTAATAGGAAAGCGGTTTTTTGAGCTTTCGACTTATCCGTCCGAATCTTGCTCCAATATTGACATGGGCTACAACCAGCAAGAACAAGTTTCGGATCATTACGCTTAATTCCTAATTTGTCGATCAATTTTTGAACTGTAAGCGTAGTAATGTCATGCTTTATAAAGTATGCGCCGGGAATATTTGATTCATAGGTTTTTTGACAATCTTGATCGTTGTCGATACCAGCGAGCACTTTAAATCCTGCGCTATAGAGACCATAACTCATCCCTCCTGCACCACAGAAAAAATCGATAACGTTAAACTTAGCCATATTTTATTTTTCTTAATTTATTTTAGTGTACATACATGTTTACTATATAAACATCCAAACCCACTTCCTTAAAGTACACAGGCTCGAGCAACTACTCAAAGTAACTCCAAGCCAGCATTCTACTAGTATGATGACATCGTACATTATTGATGAGAAGAACCTTGATTGTCCACCCCTCATGCAATATCACACTAAAAGACATTAACCCGTCATCTGAATTGAGCAAACAACTCAGTACCCAAACTATATATTCATTCCACTTTACCTAGGCAGCCTCGGTTAAAGGACCTATAAAATTACATTTCAGTCCAAGCTCAAAATTTCAAGTGTTCAAAACTTGCATCTTAATTAACCACCTCAGTGCTCCATACCTCTAACAGCGGATAATTGTAAAAAAGCCCTGCATGCAGGGCTTTTTTTATGCCGACAAGGTATTTAACCTTGAGGGATGGCCCTGTATTGTTCCAGCCTGGCTATCAAATCAGCAGAGGTTTGGTTGGCGGTAAAGAGTTCGCCATAATGCGATTGCATCCAGCTCGCCAGTTGTTTTGAATCCTGTGCGCCGAGTAATTGCGCCAG
>JAYVBM010000028.1:0-5448 GCA_043750495.1 Minisyncoccota bacterium
CGACTTACCCTTTGGTATTGTGCGCGATGGGGAAGTGTCACCAAACCACCTAAATCCAGGTGAACTAAATGACTATCAAACACCAGAAGCCAAACTAATCTACACTTCCAACTAGTCAATCAGATTCGATATTGCTGGGTAACTCCAAATAAAACGAAACGGTCACGCAGTGACCGTTTCGTTTTATTTGTTATACTTAACACTACATGTTGAATGAGACAACGAGTAGCGCAGCTACGACTATGTCGAATTTATACAGGCGCTTAGTCAGATTCGACCTCCAGGGGAGAATCCGGCTGCAGCGAGCTGTAAAGGCAGTCAAGACAACCAACCATATCAATTCACATTCCTGCTTGTTATATAATTAGTCCATGTTTAATAAAACGTTTTATAAGTTCTTCTTTAGCTTTATTGCTGTTATTGCCGGGGTGTTGTTATTTATTCTCATTCTCGGCGCTAGTACCGTGTAGCATATGACTTACGCTTTGAGATATAGCGCGTTTATTTTACTTTTCTCCGGCTTCTATCTAGTGGGAGATTTGAGAGCAGCAGTCCTCTACGAACAAAGCAAGATTGGCGTTGCGTATAGTCTTTTTCAAGACGCAGGAGCCGGGTTTGGTTTTTATAGTAAGTTCCCGCAGTATTCTGGTACAGGTCCAATTTTTGCTGGTGGAGGCACATCTTACTCTGGAACACTGGCGTGGCTGAGAGTAAAACGTATCTCGGGAGTAGGTTGCCATGTTCCAAATAACATAAACATCTCCGCTACAGATGGAAACACTCTAATCGGTAGCGTTGGCACAGGTATAGCAATAGGAGACTACTGCGACTTTCCCATTAGTGGTCCAAATCTCACGAATCAAGCTGTAGGCTCTATCGGCATCTGTGCTGACGGTACATGCCGGGGTAACCCGGGCACGTTAGTGTTAGATGGATCACCTGCGAATGCAGGATATATGTTTGAAGGAACGCAGACCTTGCCAGCCGAGCCTGGTGGTTGGGCTTTCCAACTTTGTGACTCAGGAGGTTGTTCCGGAGGCTTCGAAACAGAACCCGCCACTACCACCCCCACTACCACTCCCTCCACCGGCGCCTCTAGCGTACTTTTCCTACCAGGTATTATGGGTTCAAGATTGTATGAAGAAAGTTCAGAGTGTGCGGATGAAAACGCCGAACAGCAACGCTGGTTTTCCACTGACGACTGCGAACAGCTCCGTTTGAGAACGGACTTCACAGGACAGTCACTCAACACACTCTATACGAAACCGAGTGAATCAGCCGTCATCGATAATATTTTTTCATTATCGCCACTATATGGTGATTTCCTAGAGCGACTCGCCGACGAAAAAGAGAAAGAGACAATCGCTGATTATCGAGCCGTACCTTATGACTGGCGCTTGCGACTTGAAGACGTCCTTAAAACCAGAGAAGAGAACGGAAAAATAATATTTGATCAAAGTATCTCATATCAACAAAGTTATCTGTATAAGTCGCTAGAAGAACTAGTTGCTACTTCAAAATCAGGTAAGGTAACAATCGTTGCCCATTCAAATGGAGGCCTACTCGCAAAGGCGTTGCTTGTAGAAATGGAGGCACAAAATGATCCGTTACTTGATAAGGTCGACAATCTGATCTTTGTTGCAGTTCCTCAAGTAGGTACTCCAGACGCAGTGGTGAGTATTTTACATGGAGCTGAGATCGCTAAAGGCTTTCTTATTAAGGGAGAGGTATCAAGACAAATCGTGAACACTGCACCATTTTCGCACCACCTGCTTCCAAGTGAACAATATTTTTCATTGGGGGGCTCTTCGGTACAAACGCCTGTCATTAAAATTGAGCCAGGTTCGGTGACAGATAGTTGGCGCAATCAATTTGGGGCAGAGATTACTACACATCAAGGTCTGATTAATTTTTTGAGTAAAGATAGTGGTCGAATAAAACCCGCTACTGATGACCTCCTTCATCCGGAAGTGGTAGATAATTTCCTGCTCAATTATGCTGATGTTGTACATTCAGCACAGTCGGCGTTTGTGCCACCTACCACTATGAAGGTCTCTCAAGTGGCTGGTACGGGTGTGGGGACGCCATCTTCACTTACATACTTCACCGATAAGGAATGTGTCAGTCGTAGTATTTTAAGTTTTTTCCAGTGTACGGAATATCGTGATAAATTGGGTTATCGAGCAGTCTTTACTAGCGACGGTGACGGCACGGTAGTGCTTCCAAGTGCCTTGGCTATGTTGGAGGATAGTCATATAGAAAGAGTGTGGGTTGATTTGGATAGGTACAATGCGCTTAATTTAGATAGAGTGCACAGAAACATTCTCGAAGTGCCTGATATCCAAGATTTTATAATCAATACAGCTGAAGCGACTACGTCTCGGACGTACAACTATCTGGGTACAGAGGAAGTCATTCCCCGTAAAGGACCTAGGTTGGTGTTTCAGCTTCACTCACCACTAGATATGTGGGTGAGTACTGAAAACGGTTTGGTAAGTAGTAGTACCACGGAGGTGTCGGGGGCTCTGTACGAACGCTTAGGCGAACTGCAGTATATTGAAGTACCCACTAGTGAGGGTAATGTCGAACTTCATTTACTTGGTCAAAAAACCGGCTCATTTACTCTTGATATTGAACGTTGGAATGGGGATTCTTTAGAAGAACGAATCGACTACGTAGCGGTACCAACAGCTACCGGTACAAAAGTAACTGCTGAAATAAAGAGTGTTCTTAGTACATCTGTATTGGGATTAGATCTAGAGGGCGACGGCACAATCGACGCTGATATGACTGCTGAAGGAGCACTAACAGAAAAGAATGTTGTTTCCTACTCAATGTTGATTACGACTATCGAGCAACTAAACCTTAAGAAATCTCTCAAGCGAGTGCTGATTACAACGATTAAGAGTGCTGAGTATTATTCAAATAAAAAGCCTTCTTTGCCTCTGTATCTAAAATTAGAAGATGCGTTATTGTCTGCTTCAGAGGATCTAATTAAGTTGTATACTAAAAAGAGATATATCTCGGCCGCAGACTCGGTCGTTTTGTTGGAAATGATAATAGTTTTAAAAAATAAACAATAATTTTTGATTTAATATGAAAACTAAAATATTTTTCTTGTTTGGAATTGGAGCATTACTACTTGCGTCTATTAGGTTAGAAGTTTTTGAAGATTTTATTTTTGACCGTGCGCGCGGAAGTTTTTTGTCAAATAACATAGAATTGATTCACAATGTTCTGGTATTCTTTCCGATAGTCCTGGTTTTCTCCATCGTCACATACAAAGCACCAGAGAGAGTCTTTACAGGATGGTGGAATTTTGCGCGTTTTGCGATTCCCGTCATATTCGTCGCCTCCATTATTGTAAATTTAGGCTATTTTCACGACGAGGGTGGTTTTTTGAACATGAACGACACAATTGACCAAGTACTTCTAAGCGCAATGTACCTATTCTTCATTATAGGTTCCACTGTCCAGATCATTCGGGGATATAGAAATAAGTAGGGGCGATTGATAAAAAGAAGATGATATACTAATTACGTTTTATGTTGCGTATCACTGACCAGTATTTTTGGAACTTTGTCTTTTCGCTCTTTTTTCTTGTTTTGGTAGTGATGGGCGCGATTATTTTGGAGACGGAGTCTCGTATCCGGCTTGACGAGCTTTCGCTCACTGACTATGTCCTAGTCACTCTCGCTTCTTGGCGGCTGACGCGACTGTTTGTCTCTGACGCCATCACCAAGTTCTTCCGTGAACAGTTTTGGGACGTGGTCAAGGTAGGGAAGGGCTTCTCACTTGAAAAACCAAAAGTGGGTCCGCGGCGTACGCTGGCCGACCTACTCTCATGCCCGTGGTGCTTCGGCATCTGGGCTTCCTCGACGGTTATTTTCTTCTACCTTCTGACACCCTACGCCGTCTTCCCAGTTATGCTTCTGGCCGTTGGCGCTGTTGCTTCATTCCTCCATATACTAGCCACCCTAGTCGGTCATAAAGCCGAGTACCTCAAAAACCAAAACGAGGGGTAAATAAAATCCCCTTCCGAATCATCAGAAGGGGATGTCGTCTCCAAGAGAACTGCCGAAATCCTGCCCGAGGCAAGGCCTCGGGCAGGATGTAACAATATTTTATATGTCACAAAGGAAGTATAACTTTGTTCAGACAGAGTTCTATCATATTTATAACAGGGGTACTGATAAGCGACCAATTTTTCTAGATGTAGGAGACTACCGTAGATTTCAGACGTTACTTTTTGTTGCCAATACTGATAAGGCTATCAGTTTAAAAGATTTGTATAGGAACAACCAGGGTCCATTTGATTTAGCGGCAGAAAATAAAATGGTCGCTCTTGGTGCGTATTGTCTGATGCCTAATCACTTCCATCTACTCGTCACTCCGCGTACTGATAATGGCGTAAGTGTCTTTATGCAAAAGCTTTCCACTGCATATTCTATGTATTTCAATAAGAAATACGAGAGATCAGGTTCTTTATTTGAGGGCAAGTTTAAATCGCAGCTTGCTATTGAAGATAGATATTTAAAATACTTGTTTTCGTATATCCATTTAAACCCAGTGAAGTTGTTACAGCATGACTGGAAAGAGAATGGAATTAAAGATAAAAAGGAAGCAGAAAAATATCTTAACTCCTATACATTTTCTAGCTACTTTGATCATATCGGCAAAGAACGTATGGAGTCAAAAATTTTAGACCTTACAGCTTTTCCGAATTATTTCAAAGGGTTTTTTGATGCAGAAAGAGAAGTGACTGACTGGTTAACTCTGCCCGAGGCCTTGCCTCGGGCAGAGGTCTGAGCTTCTTCGGGGGTTGGGTGCGTAAAGCACCCGGTCTTTTCTTTTTCTATAATTCTGCTATAGTGTCTCTCATACAGGCTCATGACAGCTGGTCGCTTAGCGTAAAGGCTTAGCGGTAATGTCCCGATTGGGACGCCAGCCGAGGTCCAATCTATGTTTAGTTTGGGGTCGAAGCCTAGGGTGAGAAGTACGCAGTACTTCTCACCGTGGGCCTGTTTTAAATTAAATTGTACACAAACTATTATGGCCATTACTAAAGCCAAGAAAGAAACTATCCTCGCAAAGCTCGAAGGAGTGAGAGGGGAAGCGGACTCAATTGTATTTGTGAAGTTCAACGGTATGACCGTAGCTGACACAACTGCCATGCGAGAGACCCTCCGCCAGAAGGGAGTTGGGTACTTTGTAGCCAAGAAGACTCTCATGAAGCGAACTTTTGGAGAGGCATACACAGGTGAAATGCCTCAACTCGATGGTGAAATCGCTATCGCGTACAGTGCTGAAGCAATTGCTCCAGCCCAAAACATCAAAGAGTTCGCAGCAAAGTACAAGAACAATATTGCTATCGTCGGTGGAGTGTTCCAAGGAGTATTCAAGAATCAGGCAGAAATGACTGAAATCGCGTCTATCCCATCACTCCAT
>JAYVBM010000029.1:0-5134 GCA_043750495.1 Minisyncoccota bacterium
CACCATTAGCACAGATGTGCAAGTTGATGAGGTGTTAGCTCTCGACGACGTGACACTTAAATTGGTCGAAGACTTGGCCATGTTGGCGCCATACGGGGCTGGAAACCCAAAACCAATCTTTGCCTTTGAGAATGTTACTCCTAGAAAAGTTGAGCAATTTGGTAAAACTAAGGAACACCTGAAACTCACTTTTGAAACAACCGGCGGTACACTTGAAGCCATTACCTTTTTTGCCAAAGCCGAAGACTTCACCAAGGCCCCAGCTGATAATGGTCATTGTACACTCATTGCTCATGTTGAACGCTCATACTTTATGAACCGCCCACAGATTCGACTAAGGATTATTGACATCCTTTAGTGGGCTTAGTATGGTTGTCACTAGTTCGTACGGGAGGTGGTTATGGGTATTGGTTCTCTCAGGCTTCGGCCAGGGGAAGACTATGTCGTTGAAGATAGGTACAAAGCGCGCATAGAAGAGCAGGCTGGTATCTATCGTATTACGTATGCTGACAACACCAACAATATTTTGAGTATCGCTGAAACCCGAGATGGGGCCAAAGCCATACTCGGCATCGGTATCAAGAAGAGCAAGCGAAAAGTCGTGATTGAACCATCACCAGTATCGCGAGAGGGGGTCTAAGCATATGCTGGACCTCCTTTTTTGGTAACTTCCACAATCTACTTGACAAAAGTAGATTACTCCGTACTATAGAGTTCCCTTAAACTGACCGAAAGAGTTCTTTTATGATCGACGTTACAACCATGTCCAAGACCCAACTGCGCAAGAATCTCGCGGCGGTCGACACGACCATCACGGGGCTGGTCGCGCAAAAGCGTCCGGAAGAAAATCCGGAGATGTGCTCACTGCGTCAGCAGCGGGGCGCGATCGCCGGCGAGCTCTCCAAGCGAGAGAACGCTGCTGCGCTGATTGCGGGCTGACCATTCACAAAGCCAGGGTGTTCCACACCCTGGCTTTTTTCTATCTGGATTGACCTGGTAGAGTATTCTGCTACACTCATCCGTTAGAAGTCCTGAAGGAGAGGTTGCTTGTGAATAAAGTACTGCAACACATTGAGGCCCTGCGAAGCAAACATGCGGAGTTTGACGATCATCTGGTGAGTGAGCAACAGCGACCACGCCCTGATACTCTCAAGATTTCACGGTTAAAGAAACTGAAGCTTCTGTACAAGCAAAAGATTCAGCAGCTTGAAGCGACACTTAGACCGGTTTAGGAGCATCGTACCTACTTAAGTGACGGCGACCTAGTCGCAATACCCAGGCCAAAGTCTTTAGACTTTGGCCTTTTTGTATCTTATATACTGTAGCTATGTCCGGATATCTTTTTCATGGTTCACTGATCACGTTCTTTTTTGGTGTGATGATTGGTACGCTTTGGGGAGTGGAGCCATGGACTATTGCCTGGGTGCTAGTAATCGCTGCAGGGCTAGGTGCGATCGGGCGCAGAAGAAACGAAGCTTCTTCTGCATCCAAAATAATTACCTTGGCTGTCCTCCTGGTGTGCCTTGTTGTAGGTCTGTTTAGAATATATGTAGCTTCACAACAATTTGGGCATTCACTTCTTGTCGCGTCTGTGGGAGAAAAAGTAGAAATGGTCGGAGTGGTCAGCAAAGAGCCTGACGTCCGGGAGGCAGCTACTCATCTCTATGTGCGGACTGATAGTGATACTGTGCTAGTAACTACCGAAAGATATACAAACATCCGGTATGGAGATGAAGTAAGTGTTTCGGGCACCCTAAAAAGGCCTGAATCTTTTGTGGGGGAGTTGGGTCGCGAATTTAACTACCCAGCGTACTTGCTTGCTCGTCACGTAGAATATCAGATATCGTTTGCTCAAGTAGAAATACTAGGAAGTGGTAACGGTAATCAGTTCCTGTCGTTTTTATTTGTGGTAAAACACACTCTTATAAATGGTATCGAGTCAGTCTTGAATGAACCACAGGCCGGACTCAGTGAAGGCTTGCTGCTTGGAGTAAAGCAGGCCTTGGGAGAAGAATTAGAGTCGGCTTTTCGTACCAGCGGTATTATTCATATTGTAGTACTGTCGGGACAGAACGTCATGATTGTCGTTATGTTTGTACTCACGGTCATGTCGTTTTTCTTACCGCGTCGGCCACGGTTACTAATTGGACTTTGTGTCATCGCTGGCTTTGCCTTGATGGTGGGACTATCAGCGACAGTGGTGCGCGCGAGCATAATGGCGGGGATACTTCTGACTGGTCAATTGCTCGGCCGATCCCATAATTTGCTACGGTCTTTGTTATTTGCTGGTGCGGTGATGGTGTTTATAAATCCGTACATACTGCTCTATGATCTTGGGTTTCAATTTTCTTTTATGGCCACCCTGGGACTAATCTTAATTGCACCAAAATTCGAGACGTTTATCTCGGATGGATTTTCCAAACTCAGCATCAAAGAATTTATTGTGGCTACGATTGCTACACAAGTCGCTGTGCTACCACTTTTGCTCTACCATATTGGAGAAGTGTCAGTCGTCGCAGTAGTAGTGAACGTGCTGGTGTTGCCGGTTGTGCCTGCCGCGATGTTGGCAACCTTTATGGCTGGAGTTGTGTCACTCATATCTACCACACTCGCGCTACCTTTTGCTTTTCTGGCTCACGTAGTCCTTTCGTACATTATCCAGGTGGCGCTGTTTTTCTCCGCGCTTCCGTTCGCGTCCTTTATCGTGCCGGCGTTTCCAGTCTATGGAGTGTTTATATTGTACGGCTTGCTTGGATTTTTGGCGTGGAAACTACAGCCGAAGATAAAGACCCTAGGAGTCGACCCGCTCGTAGGGTGGACTATTGAAGAAGAAAAAGAAATGACCAGTAGTGCGCGAAGCAAACCACCGGTCCCAGGCGACACGCCTGTTTACTTTCGTTAGAGAGAAACAACCCGACTGGCTACTACTTCCCAATTTAAGTTTTTGAAGAAGGCTTCAATGTAGGTGGCTTTTTCACTGGCGCGGTAATCGCGCATGTATGAGTGTTCCCACATATCAAGGGCGAGTACTATGTGAACGTCGGCTAGTTGCCCAATGTGTTGCTCGTCTACCCAGGTTTGCAGCAGTTGACCGGTTTGGTTGTCGTAGTAGAGCATGGCCCAGCCTACTCCACGAGTTTTGGCAATTAATTTAAATGATTCAATCCACTTATCGACGCGTCCCCACTCTTTTTCAATCAAGGACTTCAGCGCTCCTTCCGGGAGCGCTTTGAAACCGCCTTCAAACTGCGCAAAGTAGTATTCGTGGTTACGCATGCCACAAAATTCAAACCCCAACCGTCGTTGTAGTTCGCCGATAGCGTACGCATTGTTTACTGGATCATTACTCAGTTTGGCAATTGTCTCTTGGATAAGATTTACATGCTTCACATACCCTTGGTAGAGTCCAAGGTGTCCTTCAATCGTATCCTTTGAAATCCCAGGTAATTCAGGAATCAAAAATGTTTTAGCTTCGTATTTCATGCTGCGAGCATTGTATCATAAGTGATATGAGTACTCAGGAGAAACGGAGGCTAATTATTGTACTGGCGTTACTTGGTACGGTTTTGGTTAGCTGGTTGCCGTTTCTGTCATGGCAAAAAGCGGAGTGTGAGTGTCTCGTAGTATCATTTTTGGATGTGGGGCAGGGGGATGCGATTTTGGTGACTACTCCGGATGGGTTTGAGATGTTGGTGGATGGGGGCAGAGATGCGTCGGTACTGCGCGAGCTTGCGCGCGAGAGATCATTTTTTGATAGAAACATTGATGTGGTGGTGGCGACGCACCCGGACCTTGATCACGTGGCCGGCTTGGTCGATGTGCTGAAGCGATACCAAGTGGGCACAATCCTCATGACAGAAAATGAAGGAGGTTCGGGTGCGGCGGCGGCATTTGCCGCCGCCGCACCCAGGGAGGGTGCTGGGATAGTCCTCGCCGACGCCGGTCAGGTAATCCAACTTGGCGCTAGCACCACTATTCAAATATTTTCGCCAACCGGCGACGAATCCAAGCTTGAAAGCAACACGGCTTCGATCGTCCTTCGAGTTGTTTATGGCAGTACTTCATTTATGTTAAGTGGGGATGCTCCTTCAGAAATAGAAGACTACTTAGTTAAAACGTATGGCACACAGCTTGATAGTGACGTACTCAAGCTCGGGCATCACGGTTCAAAAACATCGACGAGTGACTTGTGGCTTGAAGCTGTCACGCCCAAGTACTCCGTAGTCTCCGCCGGTATCGACAACCGTTACGGTCACCCCAACCAAGACGTCATGCAAAGAGTTTTTAAAAGAAATATACTGACGTCACATACTGGAACTGATGGAACGATCACGTTTCAAAGTGACGGCCAAACAGTCTGGAAAAAATAGTGAAACTTAGACTAATTTTTATAGCTTATAAGATATAAAGAAAGTTGGGTGGGGAATAAATAAAGGCCAGCGTATTTGCGCTGGCCTTTTACATCCCCATTTCATAGGCCCGCACATTTTTGATATGCTCAACCGCTAGAATGGTGACGGGTAGTGGTCCTTCGTGGACCACCCACTCCCCGTTGTACAGACGGCCCTCATCTGACGGATCGGGCAGAAGCGGGGTATTGTCAGGTATCTCAACCGTAAATACCCAGGCTTCGTTGGTGTCTGCCCCGATTACGTCAAGCGCATAACTGCCCTGACGGAATGGATCCTTTGAGAGATGCACGTCGGCACATCGCTTTGTACGTACATTGTGACCAGGCAGTAAAACATTCGTCTTTCTGATCGAACGCATCGCTTCCTTGGTTTTGGTTGCGTGGTACAGAATCATATGGAGCTCCTCTGTCAAGAAAATACCACATTATATCAAAAAGTAAAGGCCGTCCTTCAGGACGGCCTTTACTTTTATTAGATGATCTTAGCTTTTGAGAGAGTCTTGTACGCTCCGTTTTTGGCTATGGTGCGTAGTCCCTTGGTTGAGACCTTGATGGTCACAGTCTTGCCAAGTTCTTCGACGAAGACGCGCTTCTTTTGGAGGTTTGGTGAACGCTTAGTTTTTCCAGACGGGTTGAACTGCGTCGCACGAGTGCGGTTACTGTACTTGCCCCCGATTTGGGTTTTCTTGCCGGTGATGTCGCATTGCTTTGCCATAAAGTTGT
>JAYVBM010000030.1:0-5166 GCA_043750495.1 Minisyncoccota bacterium
GCCAGTGAGAAAACGAACCAGTGGTTAAGCGAGCGCCAGATTGAAAACGGGGTTCTGGCCAGAGCCTATCGCAACCGTCCTTTGACGAAAGATCAGAAAGCCCGCAACCGCAAACTCTCGGCCACGCGCAGCATAGTTGAGCGGGTATTTGGTATTTTCAAACTGTACTACGGCATGGGCAAAGCGCGTTACCTTGGGCTTGCCCGAAATCAGGCGCGTTTTGGTCTGATGTGCATGGCCTACAACCTGAAGCGCGGTGCCGCCCTTCAACGGGAAATAGATGCCTTGCAGGAGCATTGCGCCTAAAAATTGAAACAGGCGGCATATTCCCTATGAAAGAGTCTTTTTGTCGTTAAAAAAAGCTCAGATCAGCATAGCAACTGTGTTGTTGCTTTTTAAAAAAATAGATTTGGTTGTTTGGCCCGCTGAGAAGGGCTTCGTGCAAAGGTTTCATGGTTATAATCCAGACTAATAATTTTACATAATCGGAGAAAAACGATGAAAAGCCCAGTAATAGCCAAAGTTGCCAGAGCCGTAGCCAAAGATTTTGGCTACGATGTATTGAACGATATGGAAGGGCTTCTTGCGCAAGACAATCAACAGCCAAATCAGTTCGGGATTGGCGATATCACGAGTCTTGCAGATAATATATTAAGTATATGCGCTTCGCTTCTGACACTCTTTATAGCTCTTAGGCAGAAAAAACCTGACGTACCAACAATAATTGTTATCAAAGAGGCTTGTGCCGCGACAGAAAAAAAAGTTTTAGGTGGTGATCTCTCCCCTGAAGATTACGAAGAACGTAAACCGGTTTTGGACAAGGTTTGCCGACATTTTGAGGAGATTGTGAAGGATGAGAATCCCGCGTCCTTCTCTGAAGAAAAAAAGTAATATATGGAATTGCTATTACGTCTAGATGGCCTCTCACCCTCTTTACATTTTTGCGGCAAAACCCATGTTCTGCCCCCATGGCAATTACCGCTCAGCAGGCAAGATATAGAGGAGATCAGGTGGTACCTTGAGGATTATCCGCGCTACGCGGCCTCTAGTCAAAAAACCGGTGCGGATCAGGTTTGCGCCCGATTTAAAGAGTTTGGTGAAGCGCTCTTCGAAGTTGTTGTTACACCCGTGTTGGATATTTGGCAAAGCGCGCTTACTTTACCGGAACCGCCTATTTTAATAATTGAAAGCCAGGATGCGAATTGGCTTTCCTTACCGTTTGAGTTGTTGCGTAATCCAAAAACCGGCACATGGATCATTGATCAACTTGCGGGCATTGTCAGGCGGGCAGAATTTCAGGAATCTGCTCCAGCTTTAAACTCCGAAGAGGGGGTTCGGCTTTTGGTCATTGCGCCGCGTCCTTATAGACCAGATGTACCATTACAGGTCACTACATCTCGGCTTGCTCGCGTATTGAAAAATCGCCGAATTGAACTCCGCATTGTACGGCCGCCAAAGTACAGTGAAATGAAAAGATTACTTGAGAAAGCCCATTCCGATGGGAAACCTTGGCAAGTCGTCTTATTCGATGGTCATGGCGCCATCAAGACAATGAAAGGGAAAAAGTCCCACAATTTAATTTTCAATCAACACGACACTCATGGCGAAGCATTCTGGCATGCGGAGCGCTTTGCTAAACTTATAGCCGCTACCGGCGTACAGCTGGTGTTGCTGAATGCCTGTAGGTCAGCTAAAGCCGTCAGCCAAGGCGAGGACACGCCACATCCTACTGGTGCGCAGGACGAAGAATCCAACGTCATAGGTTCCTATGCTCTTGAATTAAGCCGGATCGCTAAAATTCCTGTCGTCGCGATGAGTCACAAAATATTAGTCGAAACGGCTTCGCGTTTTACAGTGGCCCTACTTGAAGCTTGGCTCAATGGTGCTGCGTTGTTATCTGCTATCCGTGAAGCGCGCACCTCTCTCCGTCAAGACCCAATGCGCACGACTGATAGCGGCCCGATTTCTCTAGATGATTGGATCGTTCCCACCCTGTATGGTGATGGTGCATTACGCCTTACCTCCCCGCTGCCTACGTTGGACACGGAAAAAGGGGATACCGTAGAGTTGATTGGACGCGATGATGAATTCAGAGAATTGGAAGAGGCCTTCGTCGCTACGCATATGGCACTCGTCTTTGGCAGTATCGGTATTGGTAAGTCCGCTTTGGGTCAGTCGTTTGCCGATTGGTGGAAGTTTTCGGGAGGTATTTATGGGCAACCTAAAGTATGTGAATTAGTCATTAACACTATCGAAGATTTGAAGGGTCTTGAAGAAAACTTTCAAGAAATTCGTCAAAATGAGCCTGCTCATCCAGAGTATGAAGTATTTTTACTGGTCGAATTGTCCCCTACTATCATTGCTTGGCCGGAGGCCCACCGCACTCGCTTTGTAAATTTACTCCGTGATTTTTCGTGTTCGTCTCCCCGTTCTAAAGTTCTATTCCTCAGTCGGAATCCCTTACGTTGGACTGTCGATGAGAAAGTATCCATAACTCGCATCTCTCTTCACGGCCTCGGGGGTACTGGAAGATTTCACTACGATGGCATTGACCGCCTCATGGGTATTTCTTGCATTAATCGCCAAGAAAGGGAATATCTGCGTCAAATAAATAATTTACTCCGTGGAGAGCCATGGTTACTTCAGATAGCACGTAATGCCTTGGCTAAACAAACCCTGGAAGTGGTTCTGACGAGACTGGAAATAGACATGGCCTGGCTACTGGGGTCATCGACATATAACGGACTAACCGTTGAGCAAATAATTTCCGATGCATTGAATGATCTTTCTGATCAGGACATAGCGGTCATTAGAATATTTGCATTTTTCTTCGACCGAACAGTCTTATCAGTAGTGGCTGCTGTCATGCCAAAAATTGGCATGTCGGAAGCGTGGAATGTACTCAACCAGCGAGATTGGAAACAACTTCTGGATAAACTATTTGATAGTGGTGTATCTACTTTCTATACATCGGAGTTTTTCGGGTTTACCCCCGTTCTTCCCCGTTGGTTAGAATGTTTTTGGCGATCCAATAATACTGAACGAAACAATATCGATGAAATTCAAAAAATCATTTATAGCGGAATTTTAGAATTAATCTACGAATCAGGCACTCAATCCGTAAGACAAAATGCAAGAATTCAAGCAGAAACTTACCAACCTAGCTCACAGGATAAGCTACTTAATCCTTACCTCCGCAACCACATCTCATCTGAAGATTATTCAGGTATTGCTGGTGAAGATGAGGTGCAATCCACACTGGTCATTCTTTGGTATGGCGTTATTTCACGCGCTTTAGAATATCTCCTAAAAAAGAACGACTTTAAAGCAATCAACGAGGGGATTTTTTATGTTCTACGATCGTGGGTTGAGCGTGGCTGGTTGGAATGCGCCGAACGTTGGCAAAATCGAATTGAGAAAGCGGCCTTAGTAGCCAGTGATCAGGGTAACAAAGACGCTGAAATAACTTTGGACCATCTGAGCAGAGCCAGAGGCACTAAGTTGATTGCTGAAGGTAATCTTCTTGGTAGTGATTTTCTTAGCATCGTGGAACACGAGATCGCCGAGTTAGAGAGCAATGCAGAAAATAATGGTTCACTCTATCTTGCCAATAAATATCTTGGATATGGAGAATTTTCAATATCATCTTCAAAGAATATCGAAAAAGGTATTCTCTATATCCGGCGGGCACGTCAGATTTTTTCAACCTTTGGTCGTTCAGGAGATATCGCCATATGCTGGGCAACGGAGGCTCTGTATTTCGTTCAACAACAGGAGATTGAACAATCTAAAAAAGCGCTTGCACAAGCGGAGCTGTTTTTATCGATGGACAGCGATACTTTGACTCAATTCATTTTCCATGAGGCTGGATATAACATAGCAGCGCTAGAGAACAATCTTAGTGAGATGGGTAGCCATGAGGAGAAGTTGCGTCTTGCATCGTACAAAATGGGTGGTGTCTTTTCCATAGTAGCTTTGTTTAACCGTGCTGCATTGTTGAATGATCAAGGTTGCTTCGAAGAGGCTCTTCAATTGATCGAGAATGGACTTGGTGGTTACGATTTAATACATAACCATCATTCTATATTGACCGCATTGCTATGGGTTCGTGCTACTGCCGCAATGAACATAGGTCAATATCGACTTGCAACACAATGGTTCGTCGAGGCCGAGGAAAAAGCGAAACAACAAAAAGATATAAAAATTATCGCTTACTCTATGATTGGTCGCGCTAGTATTTTACAAAAACAGGGCGATACTGAGGAAGTTAACAAATTAATTGCATGTGCCTGTCAAGTCGTCAAAGACCAGCCGCCATCGGTACGCTTCAGAACACATACACAATGTTCAGAGATTCTCATCGAGCAGAGTAAGTTACAGCTTGCCGAAGAGTTACTCGTAGAAGTTTCCGAACTGATTAAACAATTTTCTCCTTCTGATCAGCATACCTGGTATAGGCTTGGGGCACGTATAGCATGGCTGCGCGAAGATTATGTAGCAATGTTAAATTACTTGGAACCCGCTATAGAGATTAGCTTGCCGATAGAAATGGAAAACGAAAAGAAAACTAATTTTGAAGGATTTTGCTGCGCACTCGCGATGTCGTTGGACAAGCTAGAGCCAGAAATTTTGCAAAAGCATTTCGATAATATTCTAAGTATTCAGAAAGTGGACTTGATTTCTTGCGTACAACTCATGGATTTTGCGAAAAACTTCCATGATATTGGCAACACACACGCTTCTAATCGTTTTATCGGAATGGCCAAAACTAAACTGGACGAATTGTCCAGGTCAGAACAAGAGGAAGCTCAAGAGATAATAGAATGTGTAGAATTGGCTGATGGTAGTGTTGATATTGAGCTGGGTGAACGGGAAATGCGAGAAAAACGTTTTAGTCCGCTTTTTAACCGAGCGCTTGAACCGGAAAACGCGATGTAATGATCAAATAAATTTGGACAGTGGCTGTCGCAAAGGGCCAGGGGTAAAAAGTCACCCCTGAAAAACAACTAACAACTTGATTACTCTATAAAAGTAGACTTATTTATGCTATAATTTCGACCAGTTTTCAATGTCTTACCACAAAAACCTGGTCGAAAAAACATGAAGCAAGACTCCCCAAACAATCATCAAATGAGTTTCATGGCAGCGGATTTGTTGGATCAACTC
>JAYVBM010000031.1:0-3983 GCA_043750495.1 Minisyncoccota bacterium
CAAAATTCAAGTTGGATATAGTCCGTATCTGACTCATGCCCGACTTGCCAAAAAACTCCACAGGCTTTTTTCGCGTTGTACGCCTCTGAACCAGTGAAGTTATCGTGCATGATACGATTCACTACCATGAACATGACGGGATCCGGCTGATCAATTTCGATAGCTTGGCTGCCAAAAGGAAGTTCTGCATAGGAAACTTTCATATCACCGCTCTCAAATAGTATCTCAGACGGCATCTTATCGTTCCCAGGTATCTGTTCCATATCAAAATTATAACAAAAAAACCACGTGAACTAACGTTCGCGTGGCTCTTGATAGGTGAGCAACAAGGTTTCGCTAAACGGCACCACGACCACTCTCATTCCCAGGAACGCGAGCTGAAACCAAGCAGTCAGCGCCACTCTATCCGTATGAACCCGAATGTACGTCGTCCGCCGTAGTATTCCCTTGGCATGGATAGTCAGGCGAGCAATGATCTCAACTTCAGTACGCACCAGGACTACTAAGTCGCCTTTTGAGTTGTCCGCATTGCTACAAAATACTGCCTCTTTGAGTAATTCTGAAAGCAGCAGTTCAAGTGCTTCTAATTGCCGCGAATACCTCACCTTCTTAATTTGAGCTTTAGTGGAAAAAGCGTTTGGAAACACCTTCTGCATAAGCCGTAAAAAGAACCCCGTCATGCCTCTTCCCCTTTCTACTGTTTACTCTATAGATTTTTGTTGGAGTTGTAAACAAACTGAAATTACTCACCTGCAAGTCTCTTCAATTTAATTCCCACTGAAGTCAAGGTCAATTCTTTTTGAATTTTTGGATATACTTCCTTGGCATCTAACACTGGCTTGTTTGGGCTGTACATTAACTGTGAAATTTTACTTATGTAAGCAGTTTGAAAGTCTTTTGACTTTTGAAAACATTCCTCTAATGCAATGTCGTTTCTTTCTTCATCAGGTAAGTGAACGTACTCCTTATAAAACCCAGCGGGGACGCTTAGCATATTTCTTCTTATCTCATCTTCGTTCTTTCGAAACAAAGACTCATTATGGTCAATCGCCTCATCAAACAACTTACAGTTGGTGTAAAACACAGTTATTTTATCAAATTCGTCACGGTCGAAGTCCTGGACAAACAGATGCTTATTTTGCGACCAGCTCTCAGTCGAAAGGAGCTTCTTGCCTGGAAGCGCTAAAATCATTTCGCCGATCATTACATCTACGATTTCTGCAAGCACTTTTTCCGCGTTTCGTATTTCAAGCAAAATAATATTTGCCATACTTTTCTTAGCGTCATCTTTTTGTTTCGTGTAGACAAAATAGGCCGCATAACCGACAATAATGGTAACGATACTCGGAATAAGTTCGTACTCCTTCACGAACCTAAGTAAGTCACTTAAATCTAATCCCATAATTTGATAATACGCTTCTAAATTTTAACTACAATTGCCAGCTGGTAAATTCCATTTTCAAATGAAATACGAGGCGAGTAGCAAAAAGGCCGCGACTGGGACTCTAGTCCAGGGAGCGGCCTTTTTGCGTACTCAACGAAGTAGTTCGTTGAAAATGGAATTTACCAGGCGAAGTGGGCGAAGGCTCGGTTAGCCTCAGCCATCTTGTGCGTATCTTCTTTCTTCTTCACAGCGTTTCCTTCTTCCTTCTTAGCTAGGATGAGTTCGTTGGCCAACGCCTTGTGCATTGGGACACCTTTTTGCTTGCGCGCGCCGGTGATAATCCAACGCAGAGCCAAAGCCATTCGACGCTCTGGACGAACTTCACGAGGGACTTGGTAGTTTGCACCACCAACACGACGTGAACGAACTTCCATAAGCGGGCCAGCGTTACGCACTGCTGTATTGAACACCTCAAGTGGGTCGCCACCGTCCTTGTGTTCTTTGATTACTTCAAACGCTCCATAAACAATCTTGCGCGCGGTCTCTTTTTGACCGTTAAGCATGATGTAGTTGATGAGCCGTTCAACATCGACCGAGCTGTACACCACGTCAGGTGATACTACTGGTCGGTTCTTTATTGGTCGTCGCATATTTTTTAATTAATGATGCGAATGAGAAATATGACAAGTCATTGTTTTTCATTCTTCGCATAGTCTGATTCCTTAGCCTGAAGGCTTGAATCGCGTCCTATAATCTGTAGCGAATATAAACTATTAAGTTGTTTTGTGAGAATCGCTTTCCCACGTTGCCTTCTGAGTGAATCCAAGAATTGGCCGAGATACGAGGCGCGCAAGTAAATATTTCTGAGGTGTACTTAATGTACATTGAAGAAATATTTACGCAGCACAACGACGTAGATGGGCTGATTGTTGGATTTACTTAGCCTTTGGGCGTTTGGCTCCATAGCGAGATCTACCCCGTCGTCGGTCAGAAACGCCAGTGGCGTCATACTTACCTCGGACGATTGTGTAGTTTACACCGATGTCTTTCACACGACCTCCACGAACGAGCACCACTGAGTGCTCTTGGAGATTGTGTTTAATTCCAGGGATGTAAGCAGTAATTTCCTGACCATTTGAGAGACGAACACGAGCAATCTTTCGGATTGCAGAGTTCGGCTTACGAGGAGTCTTAGTAGTTACCTTGGTACACACACCACGCTTGAACGGTGAGAAGTAGGTATTGGGTTTGTTTTCAATCTTGTTGAAACCAGACTCCAAAGCTGCTGTCTTAGTCCGTCGCACAGGGTCGACACGCTTCTTACGGGTTAATTGTTGAATTGTTGCCATATGTTAGCTGGTGTACTTTACTATATATAAGTATATTTGCAAGCATAAAGCGCCTCCTAGGATGGCGCTTGTATTGTGTGCAGGACGGGCAACCCGAGCCCCAAGAGACTTCGCGTCCTGCACTAGTCTCCTTTGGTGCATCCACTTTTTTTAGTTTATGCTCTTTTTAGCTATCCTACAAGAACTCCCGCCAGCCACAAGGTGGCCAAATAGAGTGGCTCGGCCAAAAATACCATGAAGAAAATGATGACCAGAGCAAACCCAAGGGCGATATTTCGCTCAAAATATGACCTAAATGATTCGTATTTCATACGTAGTGAGTAGGGCAAGAACTGGGGCAGGATTTTTGAACCATCCAGCGGCGGAATTGGCACAAGATTGAAAAAAGCCAAGAAAATATTAAGCATAATGACTCCAAATGCCAGACTGATGAATGATTCAGAGAGGCTGAGAACTTCAGAAAATCGAATGAGTAGGGCAAAAATACCGGCAATGGCAAAGTTAGCGGCTGGACCAGCGGCAGCCACGATCGCCTCACCCCACTTTTGATTAGTGAAATTGTAAGGATTGTAGGGGACTGGTTTGGCGGCACCAAAGAGAATCGGGGAACCGGTTACCAACAAAAGTCCAGGCAAGATCACTGACATTAATGGGTCGAGGTGTACCAAAGGATTAGCGGATAAGCGTCCAGCAAGACGCGCAGTCGGGTCACCTAGCCAGTTGGCTGCGTAGCCGTGGGCCATCTCATGAATAATGACCGAGATGATAAGGATAACGATCATTGCAATTTGGGTTGGTTCCATAGTCCCTCAATAGTACGACAAAAGTGATCAAAACAAAAACAAATACCCCTCAAAAGAGGGGTATATTTAAGAGATTATGTGTTTTTCTTGCAACACTTGCTTCAGTGCATGCGGCTCATAGGCAACTATTTCGTAGTCTTGTTTATGGGACTTGCCTGAAGTGAGCCTTTGCAGTGTCTCCTGCGCCTCATTTTTGGAGACGTCACCGCAAACCAGATAACGGACCCCGTTGGTGTCTTCGCGATAGACGAGATCCAGCATCAGATCCTCCCAAGAACAGTGAGGCTCAAAATATAGCATACTTGCTTGCAAAAATACTGCCTCGTGGTAGTATGTCGCCACTAAATAACAACTTTATGGCAAAGCAATGCGACATCACCGGCAAGAAAACCCAAATCGGGGGCAAGTACAGTAACCGCACTCGTGCGACGCAGTTCAACCCGTCTG
>JAYVBM010000032.1:0-6811 GCA_043750495.1 Minisyncoccota bacterium
AGTATTAATCAAAAGACGAAAAATACGTTCTGGATTAAAACTATTTTCTAGAAAGCATCAATCAATTTAATGTCTTAATCCTAAGCAGTTTGCTTGCTACAGAAAAAGCCCAAGTCTTAAGACTTGGGCTTTTTCTGTACCTTGGTGCGCGATGAGAGGCTCGTCCCGCTTTTTCTAATTCACTACGTTCATAAGAACGCTGGACGCGGCTCGCCTGTTTTCTGCTCTTGGGAGGAGCAGAAAACATGGCTCCGCCGTTCGAGTCTCTCCGGAAGCAAAACCATTTGCTTCCTTATCGCGCACGAATAAAAATCGCCCTCACAAAGTGAGGGCTGATTTTTATACTCGTGCGCGATGAGAGGCTCGAACTCCCGACCTTCGCAGTGTAAATGCGCTGCTCTACCAACTGAGCTAATCGCGCATATGTTTATATGCGTGGCACTATAGTACCGGTTTTTTAAATTTTTACAATACCATAATGAAAAACCGGCCCCGAGAGTGGGGCCGGCATGGTTGGTCAGCTCGAGCAGGCGCGTCTGCCGAGCGGAGTTCGGTGCTGACGTCGTTTGTCGGACTGCCTCCGCTTGATGGATGGACGAATTTGTGGAAGAACGTCCTCGAGCGACTCAGAATCGTCGAGTAGGTGATGACGCGCGGGACCAACTCTGGCAAACCCCTCGGAGAATTGTGGGGACTCTGCCAGTTTAGATTCGGAGGCCTGTTCGTCAAGACGCTCGCTGCGATTAGGGTAGTGGGGGTAGTGTGCGGGATCGTACGCCAATTCGGAGGTCAGGGTAGTCTCGGAGAGGTCCCATATTCCGTTCATAAAGAGCACCTTTTTGTTACTACGACTATATCTTTTATAGTTCTTTTTCTTTGAAAGTGCAAGTATAATACGTGCGTATGATTGAAATGTATGCGGTAGTGAGTGGAAAGGTGCAGGGAGTGATGTATCGTGCCTATGTGCAGGAAGCAGCTACCAACCTCGGTATCACCGGCTATACCAAGAACGCTCCTGACGGCACGGTGCTAATTTTGGCGCAGGGAATGCCTGATGTGTTGAAAGAGTTTGTTGAGTACTTATATGAAGGATCGTCGCTGTCTTCGGTTGAGAGTCTGGGTATCGACTGGCGAAGCATTAATACAACCTACAGCGAATTTTCGGTGTTGCACTAATATATGGATGAGCAGAAAAAACCCCAATGTCTCGGATTCATCATGGACGGTAACCGGCGCTGGGCAAAGGAGCAAAATCTTCCCACGCTCGAAGGACATCGAAAAGGCCTTGATGTGTTTCTCGATGTGGTGCGGTTTGTTCGCGACGAAGAAATCCAGCATGCCGTGTTTTATGCTTTTTCTACCGAGAATTGGAAGCGGGCCGAGACGGAAGTGTCATATTTACTGAGTTTGTTTTCAGGCTTGCTTATGCGTATGTCCGAAGAGTTGTCCGAGCAAGGAGTGCGGGTGCGGATTGTCGGCCGGCGCGAAGATTTTTCTGCTGAGTTACAAGAGCAAATCGTAGCACTTGAAGAAAAAAGTAAAGGATATACAGGAACGACCATTTGGGTGGCGCTCTCCTATGGTGGCCGAGCGGAAATTGTTGAGGCCGTAAATATTGCGGTCAGAGCAGGGAAGGAAGTCGATGAGGCGTCGTTTGAGGCACTGCTGTCTACGGCGGATATGCCAGATCCAGACATGATTGTGCGTACCAGTGGTGAGTGTCGACTCTCAAATTTCCTCACTTGGAAGTCAGTCTACAGCGAACTTTATTTTATAGAAAAACATTGGCCGGCTTTGACCAAAGATGATTTAAAGGACATACTCTTGCAATATGCAAAACGCGAACGCCGCCACGGTGCCTGAACCCACTATTCTCTTCGAAGACGACGACGTACTCGTCATTAACAAGCCTGAGGGGTGGATGGTTCATGGTGATGGAAAAAGTGAGGGAGTGCCTGTGGTGGTAGAGTGGTTTTTGCGCCGGCTACCTGTGGCGGCTGGCGTCGGCGAGCCCGGCTATTCAGTCAAAGGTGAGGTGCTCGACCGCTCGGGCATAGTCCACCGCCTTGATCGCGAGACTTCCGGAGTGCTCATACTAGTAAAGACCCAAGACGCGTATCAGTTTTTGAAGCAACAGTTTAAAGATCGAAAGGTAGTTAAAGAATACCGGGCCTTTGTATACGGACGGATTCACGATCGCTGGGGAACTATCAATCGCCCGATTGGCCGCAGTACCAAGGACCATAGACTACGTTCGGCGATGAAAGGAGCCAAGGGCATGATGCGCGACGCGATTACAGACCTAGAGCGAATTGGAGTGGGCGAGTATGAGGGAGAATCTTTTTCATATCTGAAGCTAACACCTAAGACCGGTCGTACCCACCAGCTCCGTGTTCATATGCGCGCCATAGACCGACCGATTGTGAACGACGAGATGTATGCGCCGCATGCGATATCAAAATCTAATAATTTAGGTCTTAAGCGAATGGCGCTCCATGCGCATGTACTCGAACTTACCTTACCAAGTGGTCAAGTCGAACGCTTTATTGCACCCGTACCCCAAGCCTTTGAAGAAGCCGCTGAGCGAATCGCAGAAGAAGGGGAATAAAAAAGGCGTCACTGTGGTGACGCCTTTTGGTTTGGTGTGAGTTAGGTCGGCAGGGCGAGGGCGTAATTTGAATAACGCGGATCGCCAGTGACTTCCTCAAATTCCCCAAGCTGCCGTGGCGGCTCGACATGGTCGGTCATTTCGTGGACTTCGACTTCGAGCATGATGAGACCTTCGCGGTGTCCGTGAAAAAAGTCGAGCTCGCAGTAGTGCTCAGCGTGGCGGAAACATTTGCGAGTCTTGTGCACCGGCAAGCGGGTCGTATCGCGGCGAATGAGCAGATCGTCAAACATGCTGCGGCTCACCAGGTTATCAAGTTCGTGTGAACCACCAGTCGGCAACCCCACTTTGATGGTATTGAAGTACAGGTAGTGGTTATGCTGACCGCGCGCCCGCACCCGCTCAACTTGTTCCTCCTTACCCACGAGGTAAGTCTGGATAATGTCGATAGGCGCCGCATGTCCCGGCAGCATGTCCGGTCGAAAATTGTGCACCAAGAACTTGCGTTCATTCTCAAGCGGGATTGGTACGCCGAGGATACGCGCGAGCGCCTGCAAGCACTCAGTGATTTTTCCGTCGAAGTCGACTCCGGGGCGATTGGGAATGTGCCGGAAGTGCGGTGTGCCCATCCACGCATCCTTGGTGCGCTCGTTGAGGATGCGCGCGGCGTCGAGTCCCTCGTCGCGGACAGTGTTGTTTTCTAAGGTATAGAATTCCTCTGCTCCGACTGCCGCTGAGTCGAGAAAGATGACACCACTGTACTCGTCACGTGCCTGCACGAGAGAAAGACCAACTGCTTTGAGAGCAGCGGCAAATGTTTCTTCGTCGACATACGCCCGACCATCGCACAGACCTCGATCATAAATAAAGACCGGCTCGGCAGGGAAGTGGCCAGCTACGTACGCTTCTTCTCGCAGTGCGGTATCAAAAAGGATTTTTTTCAAAACATAGGTTTGAAACTCTGGTTTGGTTTTATCAAACCCCGCGTTGGCGAGGTCGGTCACAGCTTCACTGATGATAACTGGATGTTTGCCAATGTTTTGGCAGAATTGCGCGATAGCGGCCAGCGCGCTGGTTTTGCCCGCACACGGTCCACCCGTTTCGACAATTTTGGGAATATTGAGCATGAAAAGAACCCTTTCTTAAGAACTTTTTGTCTATTTGTACCGTAACATATGACGTAGGGGCGGGGACTTGATTTCTTTGTGATTTATTATATAATGCAAAACAGTATAGATATTTGAAAGGAAGACGTCATGTCCGGCAATCTTGCTATCGTTAATTCAGTTGATATACCTGAAGTAGAGCGTGAACCTGCACCGCAAGGACGGCTTGCGCGCTTTATTTTCAGGGCCATGGTCTTGAAAGCAAAAATCAGCAGCATGCCGAGCTTTTCATTGTTCGCCCAAATGCGCGGCATCGGTTCGGCTTCGTGGCTGGTGGGGTTTGTCGGTTCGATTCTGATTCTGAATCGGTTCGTCTCTCCCATCATCACGGAGCTGGCGATGACGACACTGATTGCGCCGATTGCGGCCCTGGTGTTGGTGGCTATTGGTGAGTTTGACTTCACGAAGTTGACCACGATGGTCACGGCCAACGTTGGGATCATTTTTGCGACGGGCGGTCTCGTTGTCGCGGCACTGTTCGTGCAGAACGTCGTTAAGATGGCGCTCTTAACCAAGAGTCTCACGTCACAAAGCCACAAGCAATATCGCACCTACGCGATGGCGAGTATGTTTACGCCAGTGACAACCTCAGCGTTGTGGTATCTTGCCACCAAGCTAGGGTACTTCCTTGGCGCCAAAAGCATCTCACTTGGCGTGGTGGCAGTGTTCGCCAGCGGCGCTATCGGGGAGGCGCTCAAGAGTGTCGACCCCTTCAACGCTACCACTGCTGAGCTGGCTACGGTTGCCAACGCGATGAGCGATGGACTGCGCTGGGGCCTAGGGTTCATCATCGTGGTGCACCTGTTCTTTGTGTTCAAAAGCTACGGCTTGGTGCACAAGACGCTCAACTGGGCATTTGACTTGGTCGCCAGGAAAGTGATTAGCGAACAGTGGCACATCAAGGCCGCAAATGTCGCTTTGGATAATTTGGGCAAAAGTTTTTTCCTCATTTTATGTGTCGTTGTGGCCGTCGGCGTAGTTTTGGTTTGGCCGACATCGGAACAGCTCGCGGAGCAGAAAAAACAGCAGGCTCGCGAGGAAGTACTTGCCGCCCAGCGGGCTTGGCGAGTTGCGTGTATCGACGGCACAACCTACGCGACAGAAGGTGACATGGTTCTGCGTCTTACCAATGCCAACGGCACCAGTCACTGCACAGCACCTATCGTTCAAGAAAAGCTGCGTATGGGTGAGGCGTTTTCCGTCGGGAAGTCTTATCGGCACCAGGTGATTGAACTTGATGCTGGCGGCTATAGCAAGGCGTGTTTGGAAGACAGTCAGCACAAGACGCGCTTGGAGGGTGACCGCAACTGCCGCATCGACAATACCGCTAAGTCAACTGTACGGTACTGGCTGGAACTCCCTGAGGGCCTTCCCAAAGGGGTGAAGATGCCGACGGTGGCACTGCCTGGCAAGTAATTTCTTCCTAAAGACCCTCTCGCTTCGCGAGGGGGTCTTTTCTTTTGGGTTCGGGTCGGCCGGAGTCTGGTACGAACCCAGTAATATTGCGGTTTCCAAGGGTTTGTGGTAGATTGTGGCACGTTTAAAGGACCTATTGATTAAATTATTATTATGAAAGCAGCAATGGAAGGGGTGACCGTGTCACCAGTAAATATGGAAGATCGAAAGTCTCTTGGCCTACGTGCCGGCGATACTGTTCGTGTTCACCAAAAGATTCAAGATAAGGGCAAGACTCGTATCCAGATTTTTGAAGGACTCGTACTCGCTCGCAAGCACGGTGATGAACCGGGAGCTACTTTCACTGTCCGCAAAGTATCAAGTGGTGTTGGTGTAGAAAAGATCTACCCCCTCTACTCACCACTCATCGACCAACTCGAAATTGTAAAGCGAGCCAAGGTGCGTCGCGCCAAGCTCTACTACATCCGTGAGAAGGTGGCTCGCGAAGTTCGTCGACAAATGCGTCGTATGAACCTCGTTTCAATGTCTACCGAATCAGGTATGGAAGTTGCTGCTAAAGAAGCGGAAGAATTGAAGAAGGCTGAAGCCGCCGCCAAGGAAGCCGAAGCAGCTGCCGCAGCTAAGCAAGCAGAAGAAGAGGCAAAGGCAGCTGAGGCAGCCGCTGCCGCACAAGCTGCTGAAACTCCAGTTGAAGAAGTTGCTCCAGAAGTCGAGGTTATGGAAGTGGTTGAGACTACTGAAGTAGTTGAAGAAGACAAGAAAGACTAACTACAAGACAAAAAACGCCGGTCCACCCCAGGAGTACTTCCATTTTTATGGTCGCCTGGGCTCCCTAAAAATTAGGGCGTAGACCCGGCGCTTTTTGTTAATCTTTCTCTGAACCAATCAGCATCTTTCGAATCATTGTTCCCACGAGGCTGATCATCATGCCAAGAAGGATTAGTGAGGTGAAGCGGGCCATAATGAGAGTGATAATTCCTCCTAGGGTGGTGGCTTGTGGGTAGGCAATACCCCCGAGGATGACCTTGAGCGCCCAGTACATGCCAGATGGAATATCCTTGGCAGCAGCCACACTCTGTTCGAAAGTATAAAAAAGTGAACCTAGTATTAGCACAGCCAGGGTGAGGGTAAGAAAGTATATTTCCAGATTAATTTTGTAGACTGACTGAGAGGCCTTATCCTTGTCTTTTGCGCGCGTGAACTTTGCCAGACGAACCATTCGGAGTAGTCGGATGATACGCACCGTTCGCGCTGATTTAAGAAACGTCAGGTTGCTCATACCTAGGAATGATGGTGCGATCGCAACTAGGTCAATAATTCCAAAAAAGCTAAAGACATAGCGCAGGGGCTTTTTGTTGGTGATGAGCCTCGTTATGTATTCAGCGGAGAACAGTACCACGGCCATCCATTCAATACCGGTAAAAATAAGCTGGTATTTTTCAAACGAAGCAACTGTCTCAAGTGCGATCGCAGCGACTGAAACCAGCGTCATGATGGCGAGTATAGTGTTAGCAAAGGCAAAGTAGGGATTGCCAGGGTCATCAAACCTGTCGACTTCCGTTCGCTTTATTGGTTTGGCCTTTTTCGCTTTCTTTTTCATTATGTGTAATTATACATGGTG
>JAYVBM010000033.1:0-3966 GCA_043750495.1 Minisyncoccota bacterium
AGTCGTACCACCTTTTCCGAGCTATCTGCGAGGCCACCCTTGAATTTATGTTCTGCTCCGGCGCGGGATTTCTCTCGGTGTTCTTCCATTAGTCTGTTAAAACCAGTCTTGTCGACAACGAGACCTTTTTCCTTGGCAATTTCTTCTGTGAGTTCAATTGGGAATCCGTAGGTAGTAAAAAGATCAAAGGCGTTTTGGGCTGAGATTGCTTGTTTTGTGACTGGTGGTACGGATTTGTCGAGCACTCGCTTTCCATCAACTTCCGTCGAGGTCATGTGAATTTGAAGTGAGATTTTGTTGAATTGCTTTAGTCCATGTTCGAGTGTTTTGCGGAATTGCTCTTCTTCAAGTGCGATAGCATGCTTAATTTGTTTACTCTGTGTCGCTAGTGCAAGGTAATAATCACCATACATATTGATGATACTTTCAGCAAGATTCTGCAATTCACCAGGTTTAATACCAAGAACGTCGGCGTAACGGACAGCACGACGAAGTAACCGGCGGACGAAATAGCCTTGTTCGCTGTTGCCTGGTAGCACGTCATCACCAATCATAAAGACTGCGCCACGAATGTGGTCGGTAATAACCCGGAACGCTTCGAGGTTCTCGCTGTATTTTTTGCCTGAAAGCTGCTCAATTTGATTCACAACGCAGTTGAGCAAGTCAATTTTAAAGACATCTCCGTCATTGTTAGCTGCGGCGGCGATGCGCTCTAGTCCCCCACCGAAGTCAACATTTTGCTTGGGAAGTTTTTCAAAACCGGTTTCGGTTTTGATGTACTGCATAAAGACCGAATTGCCGATTTCTAGGAAGCGACCACAATCACAGTTGGGGTGGCAGTACTCACCCCACTTGGTGTCGTGTGGGGTACCAAAGTCATAAAAGACCTCACTATCAGGACCACCGATTTCTCCCACTGGCATCTTTTCAATCTTTCCAGCCCGAGTCCACCAGTTTTTGGCAGCGTCATAGTAGAAGATTCGCTCACCTTCTTGCATGCCACGCTTTCCTCCGGCTTCTTCTGAGCCCATTTCACCAACACCAGTCGATACACCGCGTTCATTAAAAAGACGTTGCCAGATTTCTACTGACTCAGTGTCGCGCGGGACCTTGCTTGCCTCATCACCTTGAAAAACAGTTACGTAAATACGCTCTGGATCTAATCCAACTTCATCAACCAAAAAGGTGTAAAAGAAAGGTAGTTGTTCTTGCTTGAAGTAGTCACCAAGAGACCAGTTACCGAGCATTTCAAAAAAGGTCGTGTGGCGGTTGTCACCCACTTCGTCAATGTCGTCAGCCCGAAAACACTTTTGCGAGTTGACCAGTCGCGCACCAGAAGGGTGCTCCGTACCCATTAGGTAAGGGATAAGTGGTTGCATCCCCGAAGAGGTAAAAAGCGTGGTCGGGTCATTATCAGGAACCAGCGCCGCAGATGGAATTGCGACGTGACCGTTTTTAACCATGAAATCAATATATTTCTGGCGAATTTCGTTACCTGAGATGGACATAATAAATAAGATTAACTTGAGAAATATAGCAGAAAAAAGAGATTATTCAAAAATAATTAAAAATGCCGCGCGAATAACGTCGCGCGGCAACGTACAACGAACCTCGTTTTACCTCAGTGTTCGGGCGGAGCAAATCCCTATGTTAGAAGCCCGACGTCCGGCTGTAAAAAGAAACGGAACGCTGATACCAAGTTGACCGAAGCCCCCAATTTTTACTTGGAAACCACGGGTGTCCACCGACGAGGTGTTTACATAGTGGTCAGGAAATAGACGTATTCCTTTTACCTTGTAGTATACGAGCATTCCGTATGCGACTTCAGCTACGTTTGGAACATATTCACTGGCGGCGATCAACTCGGACTGCTCATCCCATTTTTTCGATCTGGAGTTGGGTACGTCAGTCTTGCGAGCCAAGAGCCATTCACCCTTATTCACACGATCGCTTTGGGGAAAAGTTTCTTCTTCCCACCAACCGCTGTGATCCGCAGGTCCAATGAAAAGATCGCTTTCAAGTTTCCTCACATCTAATAGGCATAAGTCTGAAATTGGTCCAGGGACAAGTATGTGCTGGTTTTCCTGAGCCCAGATAAGCATACTGACGTGCGGCACTGTGTCAGCCAAGTGATCTAGTTGTTCCGGCGAGTACTGAAAGTTTTCAGCGAAACTTTTGTTGAAATGTCGGCCTAGGCGCTCGGGAGGGACAAAATCTTCACCCAAGTACTTCTCTGCTTGGGCGTAGGTACCGTATTCAGACATTGGGCGTCTCCGTCGTAGCTTGGAACAAGTTCTCTAGCAGCATCAGAGCATACTTTTATACCCTTTACAAGGGTATGGCAAACCTTACTCTGGAAAGGCGTTGATAATGGCGGCCGAGCATTCTTCACCAAAGCAGGTCAAAAACGGTGTGTAGCCGTAGAAATATACTTCCATGAAGTACCCGAGGACAATCAATAGAAGCCCAACAACTGTAATGGTGTGTTCAATTCGATACCCACGCAACACGGCCATATCAATTCGCTTTTCCTTTACTAGACTACTGTGCGCAATAATTACCCCAATACCAAGTAGTACTTTTCCCAACGTTCCGATAGTTAGTCCCCAAAAAAGTATATTCATCCCGCTGCACAGATTGATGCTGCTGGCACGCCGTGCCAGCGTGTCAGGATATTAATTTTATAATTTTCTTGCATGTTTGAGTATTTTTGTATGAACCTATTATTTTTTAGCACAGCATCAATACTTGCTGCGGGATTCATAATCGCCATTATGCCACAGTCTTCATAAATGTTTGAAGTTCTTTTCGCACAGTGCCGACCGGTCCTGCAGCGCTCACTGTCAGTAGCGTCGGGTCGAGATAGTGAGCGATTGCAGTATTTACTTCCTCCACTGTAATTTTTAGGGCCATTTGTTTGTGCTCGGAGATTTCCTCAAGTGAAAACTTCTGTAGATGGTAGGTATGGAGTTCATTTAGTCTTCGGCTGGTGCTATCGCCAATAAGGGCTTGCTTAGTGTGATGGAAGGTCTTTTGACGTGCAAGTTCTTCTTTGGTGATGCCGTTCTTGTACAGTTTTTTGATTTCGCGGAATGTAGAGGTGAGTCCTTGAAGCGACTTGTCTGGTGAAAAAAAGCTCGCGATGCGCCAGTAGCCCTGTTCTTCATTCATAAAGGTTTCGGCGGTTGAGTAAATGCCGTAGGTAAGTCCTTCCTTCTCTCGTACGGTACTGAGGAGTCGACTTGCAAAACCATGTCCTCCGAGTATCTCTAGCGCAAAGCGCAATGCAACATACTCAGGATGATGCAGTGTGATTGGCACTGGTGCTCCAATAGAAAAGTCAATATTTTGTTTACTTTTTATTTCAGTAAGTGTAATGCCTGGCCTGGGAGGTGTCTGTTGGTGGATTGGGAAAAGTGAGGAAGTAGTGTCTTTTGAGTGCATCTTCTGGATGCTTTTTTTCAGCGCAGCTATCGCAAGGCTATTGCTCGCAGCCGAACACGTCCACTTCTGTGAGATTATTTTCTTGTGAAGTGTTTTAAGGTCCTTTGAAGTAACCGTAGCTATTTCTGCAATTAAACTTTCTTCTTTGAAGGTGTAGCGTCTGTCTTGTGTCCCATAGAAGGTGTTGCGTAGCTGTTCATGCGCAATTGCACGAGTGTTCTCCTTACTTTCGTTGAGGAGGTTGATTACCGTTTGCTTGACGCGCTTGAGTTCTTGTTTATCAAAGTGTGGCTCGCGTATCATGGTCTCCACGAGTGGCAGAACTTTTTTGAAGGTGAGGCTACTTCCTCGAACAAAGAGCGTGAAAATACCATCTGAGATAGAAGCAGTCACTGTTGCTCCAAGTGAATTAATAGCATCAAGAAACTCTACTCGGGTATACTTCCCTGCTCCGGATATAAGCATGTCAGTGTACAAGAGCTCGACTGCTCGACTGCGAGCGGTCTGTCCTTCGTGTATATC
>JAYVBM010000034.1:0-9839 GCA_043750495.1 Minisyncoccota bacterium
AAAATCGAACTTGAGGAGCAGCTAAAAAAATTCAAGAAGGAAGGGAAGTTACTTGAGGCGGAACGTCTACGTCGTCGAACTGAATACGATATCGCTATGATGCGTGAAATTGGATATTGCAACGGTATTGAAAACTATTCTAGACACTTTGATAGGAGAAAGTCAGGTGAAGCGCCTTATACACTGCTTTCATACTTCCCCCACAAAGAGGATGGTTCACCAGACTTCTTAACCATCATCGATGAATCGCACGTCACAATCCCACAGATAAACGGCATGTTCGCTGGTGACCGTTCGCGCAAGGATACACTTGTTGAATTCGGCTTTAGACTGCCAAGCGCTGTCGATAATCGACCACTGAAATTCTCTGAGTTTGAAGAGCGGGTTGGACAGCAGATATATACCACGGCGACACCGGGCAAATTTGAATTTGCAAAATTAGAAGAAAGTGGGCAGAAGCCAATTGAACAAATCATTCGTCCCACTGGACTAGTAGACCCAATCATAGATGTGCGACCGATTGTTGAAAAAGGAGCCTACCCGGGGCAAGTAAAGGACTTTATTGAGGAGTCTATTAAAGTTATTAAAAGAGGCGCGCGAGTATTAGTTACAACTCTTACCAAACGAATGGCGGAGGACTTAACTGATTTCCTCACCGAGAAAGGTATTAATACCAAATACATCCACAGTGATGTTGATACCATTGAGCGTATAGAAATTCTGACTGACTTTAGACGAGGAAAGTTCGACTGCCTGGTAGGTGTCAACTTGTTGCGTGAGGGACTCGATCTGCCCGAAGTAGAGTTGGTCGCTATACTTGACGCGGACAAGGCTGGATTTTTGCGCAGTGAAACAGCCCTTATCCAAACTATCGGTCGAGCCGCCCGCAATGTCAACGGGCGAGTGGTGCTCTACGCCGACGAAATGACCAACGCTCTAGAATATGCCATCGGCGAGACTAATCGCCGCCGCGACCGTCAGATTGCCTACAATACGGCTAACGGCATCACACCGACAACGATTGCAAAAGAAATTAAATCTATTACCGATCAAATGCGCACCGAGCATGATGAAACTGTAGACACTCTACTCAAAATTGATGTTGAGCTTTACAAGAAAAACCCAATAAAGGTGATGAAGGAGAAACGCCAGCAAATGGAAGAAGCGGTATCGATTCTGGACTTTGAAACGGCTGCAATAATTCGTGACGAGATTGCCTATTTTGAAGGATTGGCCAAGAAATAAAGGAATTCTGCGAATTTGCTACCAGGCTCTGAGTTTATCGACAGGGTAGATCATTAACTACGGCAGGAGTAGGCTATAATCAGCGTATGTCCGTAAGGAAGGTGTCTTTAAACAGTGCTCCAGCAAAAAAGCCGAGTCTGGCTTCTCTAAAACCCGACAAAAGTGTTGGTGTGGCTGCTCGTAAGCGCGCTGTAAAAAAAATCGAAGCAGCAATGACAACAAAAGTGACGACCACAAAAGTCACAAAAAAAGTTGGAGAGAGAAAAGTCGTAATAAAGAGAGCTATAAAGAAGGAAAAGAGAAGCGGGCAGGTTCCGTCAGATACAGTACTGGTGTTGCCGACTACTATTAGTATTCGAGCTCGTGAAAAAGCCCTGGTATTTTTAGAAGCCATCAGCCGAGACTTTGAAACATCAGCCAAACAAGTGGCCTACGTAGCCGGACTTTGTTTTATCTTGCTTGGCGCATCGATGTCGCTGGCATTTACGACGCCTTTTTCAGGTGGCCTTGAATCGCAAGTCCAAACGGCTCAGCTCTCTAGCACACTGTCTGCTTCAGGGACTTCACAGACGCTAACAAATAACACTACTGCGGTCCAAAACTTGGTTAAGCCGACCTACACACTACTAGACCCGCTACCCGTAGAAGTACAAGGTAAAACTACTCATCGTCTTGAAACAACCCATGCTCAACATGTTGATGTGAAGTTGTACTCTTTAACAGCCCAAAGCCAAATTGGACTTCAAGTGGAGGACGATCCAGCTAGTTCTCGGTTTGTTTTTTCAATTGAAAGAGAGCGTCTAGAGCCGGGAGAATACGTCGCAAAAATAATCATCAAATCTGATATTAATCAGAGTATACATACATTTACCCTAGGCTCGTTTTTGGTACCATATCCAATATCTGAAACTACGACTACTTCGCAAACACTAGATATCACTAGCACGCAGGATTCTTCAGACCCAGTGGATAATGTAGACGTCGATCAAGTTCTTGATACAGCGACCTCCACAACAATAGAAAATGCGCAACCAATCGCTCCTACCCTTAGGTTGCGCGTACCGAGTCCTGAGCTTTCGGGTCAGTTGGCGCTGCGAATCGAGACATCCGCACCAGTGCCATTTGTTAAGTTATCAGTGCGATCACTCAAGAGTATTACTCCGATCCTGAACTCCTCTGCAGAGTTTCGTAAAGATGCCTGGTATTACTTTTTTAATACCGAGAATATTCCTAATGGAGAATACGAACTGACTGCGTATTCGCGCTTTAATGACGCTCCAATTAAAAGTAATGCTGAAAGAGTAAAAATTTCCAACTTCGTGCAAACGCTTGCGGAACCGGTCATAAAAACTACTCAACCGATCTCAAGCGGGGCAACGACGCCTGCTTCTGAACCTGTCGTTAGTCGAACCACACAGCCGGTAACTGAAACCCAGACGACAACCGACTCCACACCTCTGCGTACATTCTCAGAATTTTCCTTAGAGGAAGTGTCGGAACTTCCCGCTCCTTCAGGCGAAATGACGCCAGAGGTAAAGTTCGATGTGGACGCAATCTTTACAGAATATAAAGATGAATTGAGAGCTCTTTTGCAACGTTACGCCATTGCACAACAGTCTGGGGATCCTCTCATGTTGGAACTAGCGAAACAGTCAATCAATGAAGCGAAACAAAATTTGATAAATGACGTACTTAACAATCCAGGTACGAACCACCTCGCCGATAACATTGATGAACAACTCAATGCACGCTTTGATATGCTGCAAAAGCGTATCGACACATTTGAGGAACTTCGTCGGACCGCAAGTAATAACGAGTCAGCCTCCGATAAAGACAATGACGGAATCTCGGACTACGACGAGCAGTTCCTTTATGGTAGTAATCCGGAAGTGCCTGACACTGACAGTGACGGAGTTCTTGATGGTATTGAGATTATGGGCGGCTACAACCCGACCGATCCTTCAGCTGAGGCTGTAATCGTCTACGAATTGCCGCAAGAGTCATTCGCACAAATCGAAGATGAACTTCTCAAGGTTGAAGCCGTGGCTCCTGTGATTCGTAACGATCTAGACGAGCAAGACCCAGAAGTGCAAGCAGAAATCCGCGGTAAAGGTCTTCCCAACAGCTACGTCACAATCTACATCTTTAGTACACCAACTATTGTGACCGTCCGCACCGATCAAGACGGTTCCTTTGTGTACACCTTTGAAAAGGAACTAGAGGACGGTGAGCACGAAGTGTATGTAGCTGTGACGGATAACACTGGTGCGATCGTTGCTCATAGCAGTCCGTTCAAGTTCATTAAGGAGGCACAGGCGTTTACTCCTGTTGATGCAAATGACACAGTTACCTCAGAAGTAGCTAGCTACAATCTAGAGTCACTTGATAGCTATAACGTCATCATTGGACTAGGTATTCTAGCGCTTGGTCTTATTCTTCTGATGCTCGGTGTCGGTTTGCGAGAACGCGAAAAAATAACCATGACTAACCCTGTTCCTTCTAATGATATCGCTGCTACTTAACAACTTAAGTCGCGGCTGGCAAGTTCTCAAGTCAAATAACAACTTACTTTTTATCGCTGCACTGGTGTTTGTATTTCCACTGCTTTTTATATACATCACCCAAAGTTTTTTTGATACCGCCTACTCCAACATCGAGACATCGGAAAAAAAGCGAGTAGGTACGCTACACGGCTCGCTGGCAGAAGTCGTCAAGATTGCAGACACAGCAAAGACCCAGTCAGTAATTGAAACTATCGCTACAGGAAACCCTGACATTACGGAAATCAGGGTATTGGAAGCGAGACCGGAAGGATTGACCATTGTCGCCTCACTTGATACTAAAAAGGTCGGTACGGTTGAAACGAAGGCTACTGTATTTGACATTACAAACAGTCAGCCAAACCGACCGTTTATACATCCGTTCATAATTAACGACGTGCGTGTTTGGCAAGTAACTCAGAAAGTTGAAATGGACCCCAATAAAGCTCTTTTTCTATTTAGCGAGCACTCGTTTGCAAAGCTCGACGCAACAATGGTGGCGCGCAGACAACAGTCGTACATGGGACTGTCGGCTATCTTTATATTTCTTATTGGGCTCGCATATTGGTTCGCGCGACAAATCGACTGGAAGAAACGGCACGCTTTGCTTGAAGCGCAGCTCAAAGAACGCGACTTATTCACCAACATGATTGCGCACGAGTTCCGTGCACCACTAACAGTTATTACTGGATACGTGAGCTTTCTTATTGAATCAAGCGCCCTACATCCAGCCGAGCGTCGCTTTGTTACTAATATTGAGACATCAAGCCAACGACTCCTGGCGCTAGTGAATGATTTTCTTGAAGTGGCCCGGATCCAATCGGGAAATATGTCTTTCGAAATGGTAGAAACTGATATTCGTGAAATTATCCAAGCTGTCGTGGAAGGTAATGGGCTCACTGCTAGCAACAAAGGTCTTAAGCTCACATATGTACCCTCACCGACTGCGCTTTTGCATAAAACTGACAGCAAACGTTTTAGTCAGATTCTGCAAAACATGCTCTCTAATGCAATCAAGTATACCGAAAAGGGTAGTGTTGAAATTGTCGCTGAGCAAAACTCGCTTGCTACAGTTATCCGCATTAAAGATACAGGCATGGGTATTAGTGCAGAGGACCAGCAAAAACTATTCACTCCATTTTCTCGTGTTGGAGGAGTTGATCAGACTAAAATAACCGGCACTGGCCTTGGAATGTGGATTACCAAACAAATGATTGGCCTTTTAAAGGGGTCTGTGACAATCGAATCAATCAAGGGAGTCGGGACGCACGTAGTCATAAGCCTCAAACGCTAAAAATCGCATATCCTCGCTTTCATTTAAAGTTACTAAAAATTCTATGAGCCCTTATATTTTATAAGATATAAAGGCTTGTTAAAATTCAGGTTTGTAAGTGAAGCCTAACTTGGATTTAAGCATACTTGGTCTCGATATCTTATAAGATATCGAGACCAATTGACGATGCTCCCATGTGTCGGCTTCTAATTAGGTGGTTGTGAGGTATGAATATCTCTGTATAATTGCATTCGCAACCTCCACCGCCATGTGGAGGCACTAGTTTATGTCACAAGAAAAACCAAAAAAAGTTGCTAGGACAGAGTGGGAAGCACAAGCGCCCAAGATTATTGTTCGTGGCGCTCGCACTCACAACCTGAAAAATATCAGCGTTGAGATGCCGCGTAACAAAATGATTGCAATTACCGGCCCATCCGGTTCCGGAAAATCGTCCTTAGCGTTTGATACTATCTTTGCCGAAGGACAAAGACGGTACGTTGAGTCGCTCTCGCCATACGCACGCCAATTTCTCAATAAAATGCAGAAGCCAGATGTTGATGAAATCTCTGGACTCTCACCAGCAATTTCCATCGATCAAAAGTCAGCTTCTCGAAATCCGCGGTCAACCGTGGCGACCATTACTGAAATCTACGACTACCTCCGTATTCTTTACGCGCGGGTGGGACAACCATACTGTCTTGATGTTGACGTTCCAATTCAAAAACTCTCTCAAGACGAAATCCTCAATATGATTTTGAAGTCGATCGAGGATAAAGAAGTAAAAAATGCAAAAGAGAATGAACGTGTAATGGGGATTGAGGTCACAAAAGGGCGAGTGACAATTTTCTCACCGGTTGTAGTTGGTCGCAAGGGCGAATACTACCAGTTACTTTACGATTTACTCGGTAAGGGTTATGAGACTGTAAAAATTGACGGCGAAATAAAGCAGCTGCGTGAAAAAATTATTTTAACGAAAACCAAACGACACGACATCGACGTACTGATTGACGAAATCTACGTCAGTGAATTCCGTGACGACCCCAAAGGGTCCCGCGAACGACTTTCGGAAGCAGTTGAACTTGCCCTCATTCTCTCTAGTGGCTTAGTAAAAATTCAAAGCCCTGACAACTCTGAGCGTGTCCTTTCAGCAAAATTCATTTGTCCAATTGACGGAAGCTCTTTCCCTGAAGTCGAACCGCGTCTTTTCTCTTTTAACTCGCCGTACGGAGCCTGTCCTGAGTGTAATGGTCTTGGCGTTGTGGGTATTTTTCAAAGTGATGAATGTACCGTATGTAATGGAGCTAGACTGAGGCCAGAAGCACTGCGGGTGTATCTTGGTGGTGATGGTAAAAAGGATCTAGGCACTAACATTGTCGGTTTCACTGGCATGACTGTGCAAGAAGCTATTGATTTTATCAATAATCTCAAACTCACTAAGAAGCAGCAAGATATTGCTTGGCCGCCCTTACGCGAAGTCATCGAGCGACTAGACTTTATGAAGAACGTTGGCATTGACTATCTGACGCTTGATAGGCGAGCCAATACGCTGTCAGGTGGCGAGGCTCAACGCATCCGCCTAGCCTCTCAGCTCGGTTCCGGACTAGTAGGAGCTCTCTACGTACTCGACGAGCCAACCATCGGTCTTCATCAGCGCGATAACGACCGTCTGATTAAGACCTTGCAAGAACTTCGTGATCTCGGCAATACAATTATTGTCGTAGAACACGATGAAGATACTATTTATGCGGCTGATTATCTTATTGATATCGGCCCCGGAGCCGGAGTACATGGCGGAGAGGTAATCGTGGCTGACTATTTAGAGAAGCTGCTTTCTGACAAGAAGAATGATTCTGGCTCGGTCACTTTAGCGTATCTTAGGGGCGAGAAAAAAATTGAGATACCGGTGCGACGTGGCGGAGAAAAGGGCAAAATTCAAATTAAGGGTGGCAAAATCTTCAATATAAAAAATCTCAATGTCGATATTCCGCTTGGTCGGCTTATTTGTGTGACCGGAGTATCTGGTTCAGGAAAATCTTCTTTTATGTATGAGATTGTCGATCGTAACTTAAAGTCTCGTTTAGAAAAAAAGCATCGCACTCCGCACACCTACAATTGCACCAGCTTTACAGGCACCGAATACCTGGGTCGTTCAGTCTTGATTGACCAGTCACCAATTGGACGGACCCCTCGTTCCAACCCCGCCACCTACACTGGCGCCTTTACGCACATTCGCGATATGTTCGCCGCCTCAGGCGAAGCAAAGGCAAGAGGATGGAAACCAGGTCGGTTTAGTTTCAATGTAAAAGGTGGTCGTTGTGAAGCGTGTCAGGGTAACGGTGAAATTGCTGTTGAAATGCACTTTCTACCAACCGTCTACGTGACCTGTGATATTTGTGATGGTAAGCGCTTCACCAAAGAAACGTTAGAGGTTTACTACAAGGGCAAAAATATTCACGAAGTACTTCAAATGACCATTGAGGAGGCGGAACTGTTTTTCAAAGAAGTACCCAGTATTCAAGAGCGACTACGCAGCATGCTTGACGTTGGTCTAGGTTACCTTTGCTTGGGGCAAAGCGCCACAACGCTTTCTGGTGGAGAAGCCCAGCGTGTCAAAATTGCGTCCGAACTCTACCGACCACATACCCAAAAAACCATCTACCTACTTGATGAGCCGACAATCGGGCTGCACTATGAAGACGTACGTAAATTGATTGAAATTCTCCAACAGCTAGTGAACCACGGCAATACTGTGATGGTGATTGAACACAATCTTGATCTGGTGAAGTGCGCCGACTATATTATCGACATTGGTCCTGAGGGTGGCAAGCACGGCGGAGAGATAGTCGCTAAAGGCACCCCCGAGCAAATCGCCGCCAACGAGAAATCATTCACCGGCGTCTATTTGAAAAAAACCCTAAAGAAATAAAAAAACCGGCGCAATCGTAGAGAGATTGCGCTCGGCTTGATGTTTGAATCACCAGGAGTTCTATGTTTGGCTAGTGTTAGGCTGCAGCCTGAAGTTCTGTTTGCGCTTCGCGCATCAGGCGTCGGATATGTCCGAAAGTAACTGGCGATTGCAGCTCGAGGTCAAGTTCTCCGGCCACTTCAGCGGCCAGGCGTGATACAGCGGAGTTCCCGATAACCGTGGTGTGGTCATCAAGATCGCCGAACGGCTGAACTGCTTGGTGCAGTTCTCGGATAAACGCATCGAGTCGGTCCATGGCTAAGTCCCTTCTAGGCTCTGTTGTACTACCTACTTTAAAGATACGCTATTGACATAGTGAGTCAATAGATGTAATCCACATGCAAAAAACAAAGAGGCGGCTAGGCCGCCTCTTGGAGTGGGGTACTTTGTGGTCTTTGGAGTTTGGAGTCGGTGATGAACTGAGACATTGCGCGCAAGGCTTGCCGATCGTGCAGAAGGACATCCCACCGCAGATCAGTGGAACCTTTGCGTCTCATGAGCGGTGGCTTGGTAATTTCGACATCAACCGGCCAATCGTCAAAGTAGTCTCTAAAATAGCATTCCCAGATCTCAACGTTATTGGGATCAGCAGTGATTTGTTCAACCAGGTGGGGATATTTCGAAAAAAATTCCACCAACGACGCATATGTTTCATCTTTCATGACGTAACTCCTGTGTAGGACCTTCTAAAAATTTATAGTAGCATACAAGCACTCACAATGATCAAAGAGTTATTCACAAAGACAAAATTACCTGATTCGCCTGGGGTGTACTTCTTTTTGGGTGCTCGTAAGCAAATTCTCTATATCGGCAAGGCCACTTCGTTAAAAAATCGCGTTCGCAGCTATTTTGTCCACGATATAAAGGAAAAACGTTCAAAATTCATCGAAAAGATGGTGCTAGAGTGTAAAACTCTTGAATATACTCAAACTGACAGTGTTCTCGAAGCTCTTATTCTCGAAGCTAACCTTATTCGTACCCACAAACCTGTCTACAACACGCGTAGTAAAGACGACAAGAGTTATAACCATCTAGTAATCACTAACGAGGAGTTTCCGCGCGTGCTAGTAGTGCGAGGCAAAGACCTAACAGAACAATTTGTTGATGGAGAAATTAAATATGAGTTCGGACCGTTTACTAGTGGCACGCTGTTTCGCGAAGCATTAAAAATTGTGCGCAGACTTTTCAAATTTTATGATACTAGTCGACCAATTGGACAAGAGAAAAGCAAGTTCATCAAAGGCAAGATAGATTTCAACCGTCAGATAGGCTTGTACCCGAGCGAAGAAAATAAAGTAGAGTACAACCGCACCATTAGACACATAAGACTTTTTTTTGAAGGAAAAAAGCAACAGATTATAAAAGAACTAGAAAAGGATATGATGTCTTTTGCCAAACAAGAACGGTTCGAAGAAGCACAAGCCGCCAAAAAGCGCATTTTTGCATTGACTCACATTCAGGATATTGCGCTAATAAAAGATGATAGTCGCATCTATCGTGACGATAAACGAGTGCGGATTGAAGCGTACGACGTCGCCCATATGGGAGGAAAAGATATGGTGGGTGTGATGACTGTGATTGATAGTGGGGAAGTCGCCAAAGATGAGTATCGAAAATTTAAAATTAAAACCCTAGATAATGCCAACGACCCAGCCGCACTCAAAGAGGTTTTGGAGCGACGCCTGAATCACCTGGAGTGGCCGCTACCGCAGATAATAGTTGTCGATGGTAGTACGGCACAAAAAAACGCTGCAGAGGCAGTTTTACGCTCAAGAGGGCACATGATACCAGTTGTGGGGGGGGGGGCAAAAGGCCC
>JAYVBM010000035.1:0-6207 GCA_043750495.1 Minisyncoccota bacterium
AGTTTATAAATTCTATGGGTAGTAGATAGACTCATTGCCAGTGTGTGACTAATTCGGTATGAGGTGTAGTTCTGTTGAAACATGAAAATGGCTGCAAACCTTTTTACAATCATTATTTTTTCAGAGTCCGTTAGCAGCTCGTCTAAAAATGATGAAGCATTTTCCTTTTCAAGTTTTGAAATCAGGAGTACTAGCTGCTGGTAAGCTTGTTTATAATCAGTAGAGTCAATATTAACTTTTGATACGTTTGTCATACCAAAAAAGTATACCCTAAAATGTATCTGTTAACAGATACATTTTAGGGAGTTTAATTTGTGCTGGGGAGTTGGTGTAACAGGGACAAAAGAAAACCCGCGCCGATTGTTTGGCGCGGGTAGGTTCGAACTTAGTTCGACGCAACGACAGTGCGGTTGGAATAATTGTCGAATGTTGTCGCTACCTCTGTCGGTATGAGATTCTGGTTTTTCAGCCAGGCCGCGCATCCCCGTCCGTATGGAATCGAGCACTCTACAACTTGCTCGTACCAAACATCCAGAAACTGGTTCACTTGACGCCAGCTGGCATTAGTCTCGAATAGGTGGTCGTCTGACAGCCAGCGTGATATGCGATCCCGCCAGTCAATGACCCAGGTCATCAATTGGAATGCGGTCGGCACTGTGACGTCCTGCCCAGCTGCATCCGGTTGGGTGATGTGCCAACTATGAATAAGGATAAGCGCGGCCGAGGCAAAATCTTGACTGTCCCAAGGTTTACCCTCAGGGTTTATGGTGGCAAGTTTGTAGTTGCGAACCATTTCGTCGTGTAGCAGGTGGAGTGCTACCGTTGAGGCAGGTTCAAGCGGTTTTGCCACCAGTCTCGCCAGTTCAGCTTTTGCTTGTAAAAAAATCAGAGGTTCGACTTTAAGCATGTCAGGAACTCCTTCTCTAGTTTCTATATAACTACAATTCTGAGCAGAGCGCAACTCGGCTACAAGGCTTTGGCGCGGTCTATTAGGATGCTGGGTTCGTCGTTGCGGAAATCTAATTTGCCTTTGATGGCGACGCAGGTGCCGGGAGTGAGAATGTCTTTTTGGTCGGCGTAGGTGGCGGGGAAGGCAGTTAGTTCAATCGAGTCAGTTTGATCAACTAGTTTTATAAAAGCCATCTTGTCGCCTTTTTTGGTCAGCAGCTCACGGACACTTTCGATGAGTCCGGTGGTCACGACGGTTGTACCTTTGTAGCCTTTGCGAATCGTGGCGATGCGCGGCCGCTGGTCGACTTCGGCCTTTAAGTCATCAAGTGGATGTCCGGAGACATAGACGCCGAGTAAATCTTTTTCCCAGATTAATTTTTGTGTCGCGGAAACTGGTTCGGCAGGTTGCAGGGTTAGATTGCTTACGCTGCCTAAGTCAGCAAACAGCGAGTCCTGTCCGGTTTCTTTGCCGGCAACGTGTTCGCGGTTGTATGACAGGAGGTTGTCGACGTTGCCGTAGAGTTGTCCGCGATCATCAAAACTATCAAAGGCACCGGCGCAGATGAGGGCCTCGATCGACTTTTTGTTTAAGTTTCGGTCATGGATGCGCGTGAGAAAATCCTGTAGCGATGTATAAGCCCCGTTACTTTTTCGTTCTTCTACTATCACTTCAGTAATGCCCGCTCCGAAATTCTTAATTGTCGTCAAACCAAACCTAATGCGTCCGCGTTGCCCAGCTTCGCCGTGTCGCGACGTTGCTTCCTGCACCTCTCTTTCGCCGTATGCTCGATACGCCTCAGTCTCTTGCTCGTCAGCGCCTTGCGACACGACGCTCTGAACAGCGCGGTTTGCGTCGTCGGATTTTAGTTGTGGGACAACACTGAAGTCGGCGAACGATTCGTTGATGTCAGGCGGAAGTACTTCTATACCCATACGTTCACACTCATGGATGATTTCAGAAATTTTTTCGGTATCGCCGGAGTCGGCAGTGAGGACGGCCGACATGTACTCAACCGGGAAGTTAGCCTTCATGTAGGCAGTTTGGTAGGCGACCCGCCCGTAGCTGGCCGCGTGCGCTTTGTTAAATCCGTAGGCCGCAAAAGGCTCAATCAGTCGCCACAATTCTTCTGCTTTAGCTTGACTCATGCCGTTATCAACCAGCCCAAGCATAAGTTTACCTTTCTCGGCGGCCATAACTTCGGGAATCTTTTTACCCATCGCTTTACGCAGCTTGTCAGCTTCAAGCCAAGTGTATCCAGCGAGTTCAATTGAAATCATCATGACATCGTCCTGGTATGTAATCACACCAAACGAGCGATCAAGAATACTTTCCATTCGAGGGTCAAGAAAACTAATGAGCTTGGCATTGTGCTTGCGTTCTATGTACTGCGGAATCATTTCCATCGGCCCGGGTCGATAGAGCGCTACCATGGCGTTGATGTCGTGTATGCTGCTTGGCTTGAGTTGCTTCAAAAACGCCGTCATGCCAGTACCATTAAGCTGGAATAGTCCCATCGTTTCGCCGCGGGCGAGCATCTCAAATGTTTTTGCGTCGGCAATAGGAACATTTTCAATATCCACCATAATCCCACGAATTTTTTTTACGCGCTTTACCGCGTCAGCCAAAATGGCGAGGTTTTTTATACCAAGGAAGTCGAACTTAAGAAGTCCCACTCCGTCTTCACCCACTGATTTCATTTCGTACTGAGTAATAAACTTGCCAGTCTTTGGGTCGGGTTGGATCGGTACAAATTGTGAGAGAGGATATGGCGCTATCACCACTCCGGCTGCATGCACACCCAAGTGGCGCACTCTCCCTTCAATCTGCTTGGCTAAGTCAATCACCTCGCGTGATTCTGAATCTTTTTTATAAAGGGTGGCGAGCTCCGGTTCGATATCAAGGGCTTTATCAATTGTCATCGGAAATCCTTGGGCACCAAGCGGAATAAGTTTGGCGATACGATCGCCAACGGAGTACGAGTGACCCAGCGCTCGCGCTACATCGCGCACCGCCGCCCGCGCCATCATGGTGCCAAAGGTACCAATCTGCGCTACTTTATCTTCACCATATTTTTGTTTAGCGTAGTCGATAATTTCGTCTCGACGATTATCAGCAAAGTCCATATCGATATCCGGTGCCGATGGACGCTCTGGATTCAAGAAACGCTCAAAGGGGAGTTTGTATTCAAGCGGGTCTACGTTGGTAATACCAAGCACATAAGTTGTGAGTGAACCCGCTACAGAACCACGAATAGTAGTAAGGATGCCGCGCTCGCGACTTTCACGCAAAAGGTCTCCCACCACCAGGAAGTACTTGGCGTAGCCTTTCATCTTGATCACGTCTAGTTCGTAATCTAGACGTTCTTTTACTTCAGGATTATTGATATCAAGCCCGCGCCAAGCTACTCCTGCGTACGCACTAATGCGCAGCTCATCGTCTGGTTCGCGTCCGCTTTCGATAATGTAGTCGGGGAAATACCAATGCGTACCAATTTCGATTACTACATTACATTGCTCTGCAATTTTTACCGTGTTGCTGAGTGATTCAGGCACGTCAGCGAACCACTCTTTCATTTGTGTTTGTGTCGTAAACGAAAAGTTCTCGTCGGATTGTTGGTCGTTACTTAAATCGACGACACCACCGTTTTGTATCTTGATCATCGTCTCACGGGCGACTCGATCGGTTGGCTTGATGTAATACACATCGTGAGCGGCGACTAGTGGCGTGTCAGTCTTCTTAGCCAACTCCTTAATACGAGCTTGGTTGTCCATATGCCCAAGCATTTCGGGGTGGTGAGAGATTTCTAGATAGCAATCCCCACCAAATACGCCTTTGTACCAATCAAGCCGCTGCGCTGCTTTTTCGGGGTTGCTGTCTTTGAGGGCTTGCGCCACCTCTCCAGCGAAAGAGGGAATAATACAAATTAAATCTTCACTTAGCTCTTTTAGAAGTTCATCGTCAAGACGAGGGCGGTAGTAAAAGCCCTCGAAGTTCGAACGAGTGACCAGCGCAATAAGATTTTGATAACCCTTAAATGTTTTTGCCAGAAGCACTACGCGGGACCGCGGCTTATCGATGTTAGCTTCTTTATCGTGACGAGTGCGCGGAGCGAGAAAGGCATCAAGCCCAAGGATCGGTTTTATTTCTTGATAAGTGCAAGCTTTATAGAAATCAATAGCGCCGTAAAGGGCTCCGGCGTCTGTGATAGCTAGCGCGTCCTGTCCGTCCGCTTTGGCGGCTTTGGCAAGCTCTTTGGGGGTAGGCACAGCGTTGAGCAGGGAGTACATCGAGTGGACGTGCAGATGGACGAATTCTGTACTGAGTTTCTGGAGGTTCTGCATAATATGAGCAGTATAGCATCGCTCGGGTGAGACCCCCAAAAACACGCGTCACTGCCCCGGCGGGCAGTGCGCTATGCTCAAGCGCCCACAAAGCCTAAGTTCTAAACAACGGCTGCCGCCATAGGCTTTGACCGGCTGGGCGTTCTGCGCAATGTTTTTGGAAAACTCACCCTCGCTTATTTGTAGATGATATAATTGGAATATGACAGAAGCTATTCCTGAGCAGGCACTCTTTAAGACGCCAGATATCTACTCTGAGTATGGAGAGTTTGATCGAGTTGGTGAGGAATTTGGTTTTGATGGTGCTGCTCTCATGTATCTTGCGAAAAAAAATGGGAGCATGGTTCTTATGAACGAAGACATGTTGTCGCGACTTCAAAATACTGATATGCACGATATTGAAGAAGGAGATTGGGAGACGATTGCGAAAAAAGCGAAAGAAGCAAATCGTGACTATCTAGTTTCAAAAAGAAAAATTGAAAAAGGAGAACTGCTGGAGGCACCTATTGTCTTTAAGGTAGGAGATGCATTGTATTTGGTGTCCGGGAATACTCGACTGATGGTGGTAAAGGCCTTTGGGGTTAAACCGACCGTGTATATTTTTGAAATTGATAATCATGAAGTATAAATGGCTGATTGGAATAGACGAAGCTGGTCGAGGTCCGCTAGCGGGGCCGGCGGCGGTGGGGGTAGCGAAGGTTCCAGCTGGTTTTGATTGGAAATTAATTCCGGGGGTAGGAGACAGCAAGCAGGTGTCGGAGAAAAATCGCGAAGCGATTTTTCACCGTGCCAAGCAGCTAAAGAAAGAGGGTCGGTTAGATTTTTCCGTGGTTCTCGTGTCGGCTACTTATATTGACGCACAGGGAATTGTGCCGGCTATCAATAAGGCGATGGCGCAGGCGATTAATAAATTGAAACTTGATCCTAGTGAATGTTTTATAAAGCTTGACGGGGCGCTTCGCGCGCCGTCTCAATTTTCTCAAGAAACTATCATCAAGGGCGATGCTAAAGAAAAAGTAATTGGGTTGGCGTCAATTTTGGCGAAGGTGACGCGCGACGAATATATGAGCTTGCAAGACAAGAAATTTCCTAGCTATCACCTGGCTGTTCACAAAGGGTACGGAACAAAACTACATCGAGAAATGATCTCTTTACACGGTTTTACACCGCTCCATCGGAAGACCTATTGCAAAAATATCAAAATTAAGTAGGGTATAGCAGTTCCCCAACGGAACGAAAACCAAATAAAGGAGTTCTTTATGTTGACGAATGAAACACCGTTCAAAGTAACGGTGCAATGTCGCAGCCCTGAAGCCGCAGAAGATGCTGCTACGAGGTTGAAAAACTTCAGCAGGAACGTGAAAGATGTCATCGTCCAAGTTATCGGTAGCGTTGTATACATGACCTTCAGTGCGATTAGTTCGCACAGTTTGACCATTTTGGGTTCCGTTAAGGACCTTCTGGGCATGTCATACAAGGCGTCGATTGCACCAGCGGCGTAAGAAAAGTTGGTCGGGCCAGCGCGTAGCGCTGGCCCTTGCTGTTTATATCGGACTTGTCAAACACTAGGTTGCAGGAGTACTGTGTATGGTAGTTGTTCTTGGAGGGATGTATGCCAAAAAATAAGCCGCTTACGTACGAACAAACGAAAGTAATCGCCAGACAGTGGTACGGCGATATTGTGCCCATGACCGATATGGTTGCGCAAGCGATTGCCAACCGCGGCGGTCATTGTCTGGGATGTAGCTGTAAGTCCAAATTGACAGCTGTAAAACCGTTAACGAGTTCGAGCCCGATTCGCTCAGAAAATCTTTCGGTGCGAGTCACGTGTGACATAGACCCCTTTCGACGGTACCCGTTTCGCGATCCAGGATCGAAGCCGGAACAGTGCCCGTCACGTGTACATCACGCGCG
>JAYVBM010000036.1:0-6123 GCA_043750495.1 Minisyncoccota bacterium
ATTTTTGCGACTCCACTTTCGATCTTTTCTTCTTTCTTTGGAGTGCGGTTTTTAAGAGCAGTATTGAGCCAGTCTGAGAGTTCGTAGATGATACTAAAAGTATCAATCTCGACACCCAAGCGGTCGGCGAGGTCCTTGGCTTGTCGTTCTACCTTTACATTGAATCCCACGATTATAGCGTCGCTGGTCGCGCTGATATTCTGTACATCGTTGGCGGTGATATCACCGACTGAAGCCTCGATAACTTTAACCATGATTCGGTCGGATTCGAATTTGTTGAGTTCGTGCAAGATAGCTTCGAGCGTACCGTAGACATCAGCTTTGATGAGAATCGGCACAACTGGTAGGGTAGACATTTTGGCTATGACGTTTGGCTTGATCTGGCCAAGTTTCCGCTGGGCGACCATTTCTTCAGCTACTTTTTTATTGGCGACGGTGACGAATTTTGAGCCGACTTTTGGAATCTCATTGAAACCGACGATTTGGACTGGCGCTGAGAGACCCGCTTCTTTTACTGGTCGACCCATGAAGTCTTCCATGATGCGCACCGGTGAGAATGAGTTACCGGAAATGATGAACTCGCCACTATGGAGGGTGCCGTCGGTTATGAGTAGGGTAGCTGTGTTGCCACGCTTGGTGTCGACGTTGCTTTCGATAATTTTTCCAGTTGCGAGAGCACTGGTGTCACCTTTGAGTTCAGCCAGGTCAGTAGTCAAAATAACAAGGTCAAGAAGCTCGTCGATACCAGTACCAGCCTTGGCAGAAATTGGCGCCCAAGGAATGTCACCACCCATACCTTCAATATAGATTTCGTTTTCGATTAGGCTGGCTTGGGTGCGGTTGATGTCGGCTCCAGGCTTGTCGATTTTATTGATAGCTACAACGTAGGGAATGTCCGCTTGCTTGATTGAAGCGAGCGCTTCGAGGGTCTGTGGCTTTACACCGTCTTCAGCAGAAACAATCAAAATGGCCACATCAGCCACGTCAGCACCACGAAGACGCATTTGTTGAAATGCTTCGTGTCCTGGAGTGTCTAGGAAAGTGATGGTTTCGTCTGCACCGTCCTTGGTTTTGTGCTTTACCACGTACGCAGAAAGGTGCTGGGTGATGCCGCCCGCTTCTTTGTCGACAACGTTACTCTTGCGAATGGTATCAAGCAGAGTCGACTTGCCGTGGTCGATATGACCCATAATAACCACGACCGGTGGTCGCTTGATTATGTTTTCCTTTGTGGTTGTTTTCTTAGCCATATTGACTCTTGACCTAAAAACGCCTGTTAAGGCGAGCTAATAAAGATATGTCGCGCAGTATAGCAGAGATTTACAGAAATGGCACCCCGTGTCATGATTTCAGAACTTTATAGATATGTTTAAAAAATCACGGGTTTACTTGGATTATGCCGCTGCGACGCCGCTCTCAAAGGAGGCGTTTTCAGCTATGAAGCCGTTTTTGGTGAGTAGCTTTGCTAATGCGAGTGCGATTCATAAAGAGGGTGTGGAAGCCAGATGGGCGGTGGAGGAAGCACGCGGTCGCGTAGCGACCACGCTTCAGGTCCGTCCAGAGTTCGTGACGTTCACCAGCGGCGGCACCGAATCCAACAACTTAGCAATTATCGGCACTATCGAGCATTTACTTGCCCGAGGCCTTGCCTCGGGCAACATGGAAGTAGTGACTACTCAGATAGAACATCCATCGGTACTGAACACTATGAAAGCGCTGGAGGCACGGGGGGTGGGGGTTAAGTATGTTTCTGTTGATAGTGATGGATTTGTGAAGATTGAGGAATTACAAAAGATGCTCTCTGAGAAGACGGTTTTGTTTTCGGTGGCTTATGCCAATAGTGAAATCGGCGTGGTGCAGAAAGTGCATGCGATTAAAAAGGCTCTTGATGCCGCCGAGAAAAAATTTGGGACGAAAATAATGTTTCATCTCGATGCGGCGCAGGCGCCGCTATGGCTGTCTTGCAAGTTTGATTCTTTGAACGCAGATCTATTGGCACTGGATGTGGGGAAGTGTCACGGACCCAAAGGAGTGGGGATACTAATGCGAAGTCGACGAGCGACACTCGGTCCAACACTGTTTGGCGGTGGGCAGGAAAGTGGGCTGAGACCTGGGACAGAAAATGTCGCTGGCATGATTGGCGCGAGTGTCTCCCTCGTGGAAGCGCAGAAGGATTTTAAAACTCGAGCAGAGAAGGTGATGAAAGTCCGTGATGGTGGAATCGGACACTTACTTAAGGAAATCCCGCGAGCCGTTTTAAACGGCCCCACTGGCGAACAGCGCCTAGCGAACAATATTAATATTTCAATTCCTGGATTCGATACTGAATTTGCGACGGTGGTCTTGGATAAGCATGGCTTTGCAGTCAGTACCAAGTCGGCCTGTGCCGGAGCGGGCGGTGGAGAGAGTGTGGTGGTAAAAATAATTTCAGACGACCCTGCTCTCTCTCGCTCTACGCTGCGCATCTCCCTCTCTCCAGAAACTACCCTTCAAAATCTTAAAGACCTCACCAAAGTCCTCAAAGCGCATATCGATATGATGGTGAAATATTGACAGATTCAGTAGTCATGATAGTTTTTTAAAAGACAAAGAGAGGAAACTGATGTGAAAAAAATCGAGCAAAAGATTAGTCAAAAGAGAACTTCGTGGCTTTGCAAAAGGGCCAGACGGGCCCAGAAAAGACTAATTCTTCAGCAGATGCTTAGACGTCAATACGCAAGAATGCGAAGTCATGGACGCCCCGCTCCGCTGGCTCGGCAGGCTATGGTGCAAAGGATGTCACCAGAACAACTGGATCTCATGGGCGACGCGCTCGAAAGGATGTTTGCTCCTAGGAGTTACGTTTATAGGATTTGATCACTTCTTAGAGGCCCTCGCTAGCGAGGGCCTCTCTACGTATTTATTGACAAATAGCATTTTTTATGCTATTTTATATCAACAGAAATTCTTATTAAAAAGAGGATAATTTCATGCGTACATTGATTCTCTCGCTCGCCGCTCTGGTTGCCGCTTCAGCTTCGTCGGCTTCGGCACAGGAGTCCACCACTGCATCGATGAATCGGGCTGTGTCCGAAGCCCTCGTCCATCCTGGTGAAATGAAATGCGCTGGTCGTACCTGTGTCCTGAATACGGGACGTTTCCTGATCTACGGCGACGAGATCGGCCGCTATATGCGCTCGCAAGCCCTTTCGGGGATTCTCGGAAGCATGGTCTCCAACATATCAGTTGCGACCATTGAGTCGTCCACGAGGACATACGGCTGCCGCTGAGCTACACCGCCCACAATTTTGAAACCGCTTGCGGTTCATGATTGTGGGCGGTTTCTTTTTGACTTTTTACTAATTTTGTTGCAATATAAACGTAATTGTCACGTACTAAGTTTGTGTCACAACTTATACCGTCCATACGGCATTACTCTGTACCAGTCGTGACATAATTAATTGAACTTATTTATATATGCCTAATTTTCACAACTTCACTTCAAAGGCAAAAGAGGCAATTCGTAAGGCGCATGAGCTGGCTATTGAGCGTGGGCAAAACCACGTCAGTCCGACTCACTTACTGGCGGCGCTAGCGATACAGGACGAAAGTGCAGTAATTGCGATTTTGGATCGGCTTGATATTGATATTATTGCTTTTACCGACTTGCTGCTTGAAGGACTCGAAACACCGGAAGTACAAAATACTATTTCTCAGTCGTACCAGCTCTACTTAACACCAGAACTAGCGAAGGCATTGGAGTTTTCAGCGACGTTTGCGGAACAGCTTGGCGATTCGTATGTTGGAGTAGAACACCTCTTTGTCTCATTGCTCGAACACCCTGGGCCGGCGATTGAAGTATTGCAGCGCAGCGGTATCAAAAAGGACCGTGTGCAAGAAACTATCAAGGAACTACGCGAACACAATGTGAGTGATGCACAGTCACCAAAGAAGTTTCGTACGCTTTCAAAATACACCCGCAACCTCACCAAACTGGCGCAAGAAAACAAAATTGACCCAGTTATCGGGCGTGACGCGGAAATTCAACGCGTGATTCAGATTCTCTCTCGTCGCACCAAGAACAACCCGGTTCTGATTGGAGAAGCTGGAGTAGGGAAGACCGCGATTGCGGAAGGACTCGCACAACAGATTGTTCTGGGTCAGGTACCAATCTCTATCAAGAACAAGGAAATTCTTTCACTCGATCTCGGGCTCTTAGTGGCGGGAACAAAGTTCCGCGGAGAGTTTGAGGAACGACTCAAAGCCGTGATGAAAGAAGTTGAAAATTCGGCCGGACAAATCATTCTATTTATTGATGAACTCCACACTATCGTAGGCGCCGGACAAGCTGATGGTTCGATGGATGCTTCGAACATGCTGAAGCCCGCTTTAGCGCGCGGTGAAATCCGTGTGATTGGCGCCACAACACTAAAGGAATACCAAAAGCACATTGAACGGGACCCAGCGTTGACTCGTCGTTTTCAACCCGTGTATGTGAATGAACCGTCTCCAGAAGACACGGTAGCTATTTTGCGTGGATTGGCTGAGAAGTACGAACTTTTCCACGGCGTACGGATTACCAACGATGCTATTTTGGCAGCGGTTAATCTTTCTTCCCGCTATATCACGGACCGTTTCTTGCCTGACAAGGCGGTTGACCTAATTGATGAAGCTTCTTCGGCACTTCGAATCTCACTTGAGAACAAGCCAGAAGAACTAGTGATGGCTGACCGCGCAGTGCGTCGCCTGGAGATTGAAAAAGAAGCGCTAAAAAAAGAACTTGAAATTACTGATCACAAGAAGCGAGTGAAAGACCGTCTAAAGGACATCGATTCAGAGATTGGCGAACTGCGCGAAAAGACAGCGGTACTTGAGACTAAGTGGGTGAATGAAAAGGAAGCCCTGGATGCCATTGGTGAACTCAAAAAAGAGCTAGAAGAGCTGCGTAATGAAGCCGAGTCGGCAGAAGCGACGGCTGATCTTATTCGAGCAGCAGAAATTCGCTACGACGCTATTCCTTCAGCTGAGAAAGAACTTGATGAACAGCAAAAGCGTTTGAAAAAGTTGCAGCGTGGTAGCCGTCTTCTAAAAGAGGAAGTGTCTGAAGAAGACATCGCACAGGTGGTGTCTCGTTGGACCGGTATTCCGGTATCTCGTATGCTCGAAGCCGAAGTACAGAAGCTCGCTCGTATGGAAGAAGTGTTGAAAGAAAAAGTCGTAGGACAAGATCCAGCGGTGAAGCTCGTCTCTGACGCTATCAAGCGTTCACGAGCCGGTATTGCTGATCCGAATCGTCCGATTGGTTCATTCCTGTTTCTCGGTCCAACTGGTGTCGGTAAGACAGAGTTATCACGCGCCGTGGCTGAGTTTATGTTTAATGACCCCGAGGCGCTTGTGCGTATCGACATGTCGGAGTTTATGGAGAAGCACTCAGTGTCAAAAATTATTGGCTCTCCACCGGGGTATGTGGGACATGATGAGGGAGGAGGATTGACCGAAAAGATTCGTCGTCGACCGTACGCTGTTATTCTGCTTGATGAGGTTGAAAAAGCACACCCTGATGTATTCAACGTACTACTTCAAGTACTTGATTCAGGACACCTCACTGACGCGAAGGGTCGCAAGGTGAACTTCAAAAATGCTGTGATTATCATGACGTCGAACATTGGTTCGGAACATATTGACCGCATGTCTAACTTTGGCTTTACCCACGACCATGGCGCGAATGCGCAGTACACACAGGCCAAGGACAAGGTGATGGAGAGTCTCAAGAGCTACTTCCGACCGGAGTTCCTTAACCGACTTGATGAAATCATTACTTTCGACTTGCTCACTCCAGAAGTGATTGCAGATATTGTGAAGATTCAAATGGCCGACGTTATCAAGCGTCTTCATAAAAAAGAAATTAAGCTCAGTGTGTCGGACGAGGTGATGGCGTATCTTGCCAAGGAAGGCTACGATCCGAAGTTTGGAGCGCGACCACTACGTCGTGTGATTCAAAGTAAGATCCTCACGCCGATTGCTAATATGATGGTGGGTGAAGGGATGTTGCAAGGAGGTACTGTGAAAGTGACTATGAAGAAAGAAGTGCTTGATTTTGAGATTAAGAAGAAAGCCCGCGCGAAAGCTGAGGCGATTTCTACA
>JAYVBM010000037.1:0-2917 GCA_043750495.1 Minisyncoccota bacterium
TCTGGAGTTTTGTGTACATAAAGCGCTGGCCCACTAGAGCTGCTGTCAGCTTCTAGCTTTCGTCCCCGTAGGGAATCGCTACCGGTCTATTCCTCTCACTCCTTAGCCAGCATATTACAAAATGGCCGGAATGCAAATTATCAGTTATTGCTTTGGTATAAACCGCACACAAAATCAGTTGCCACCAAATGCGAGTACTGCTAAAGTGATGACAGACCTGTCGTTTGGAGTACCTCACATGCATACACGCTATGCCCCGCCACCAATAGACCAGCGCTGGCTAATAGCCGCCCTGATCGATACGATTCCTTCATACAAGGAACACCCCGATACTCGGCCACTCGTCAGTGAACTGGTGTACGCCTACTTGATTTGGTGGACACTCATGAGGAATTTTCCCAATCGGCGCATCGTCGCTACCGCACCGCTGTGGTTAGTACGACATATCCACGCTAGCAATCAGGAACGGTTCATAGCTGACTCATTTGACTATCTGGGCCGCATCCCAAGAAAGAACGACCTGTGGGGTGGTGAGCTGGTTTTCCGGGGCACGTTCGAAACTGCCCGCTCGCTGGAAGAATTGTTCGACTATCACGCCCTGGCGTGGCAACCGATTATACAAACAGCGAAGCGGCAAAAATCGGATACGGTTATCCGTCTTCATTAAGTTGCGACCCTCACACGAGGGTCGCTTTTTGTATTACACCATCTCTGATCGTCTAATCTTCTCAATCAACGGCTCCTGCGTACACCGAAACAAGAATCCCCCCTCAAGAGCAATATCATGCGTTGTATGATGCGGTCGTTCCACTTTAATGACCGTTTCCGATAGTTCAAACTCCCGCACCATTTCTTCATACGTCCGTCCCACCGGATACACCTCAATGTGATCAAATCCGTCACTCTGCGAGCCATCCATTTTTTGATCAGCTAACTCAAGAAAATTAATCATGCCAAGTGTTGTTTCAATTCCCTGCTTCAAGCGCACGATCGCAATCCGCCTGCCTGAAATAATCGACTGAAAGATATAGTCACTTTCGTTCTCCAACATCCCTCTAACTTCTTCAAAAGAAGCAGCTGATTCACACTTGTAGCAAATATGGTCCGGCAATGCTCTGCCCACAAGCGAATGCTTAGCGGAAAAAGCATCAAATGCAGTTATTAGATTTTGCGCTTCATTATAAAAGTCCGGCAGAGTTTTCATAAGTACTACTAACCCAAGTGTGTGTGATCGTTGTAAATCCATAGGCGCCAGGTCGGACTTTCGTCAAACGCCGCTTCGTAGCGCAAAATAGTCAGTCCTGTGTTTTCTACTACCAGTACATTTTGGAATTGCTTAAATGACTCAGGAGTAAGCTCACTTCCGAGCACAACCCGCGCAATAAGCGAGCGCAAAAAGTAGCCGTGGGTTACGACAAGAATAGCTTGCTCTGGTCGATTCTGAAGCAGCTCCAACCCAGCATCAATCCGCGAGACTAAATCGGCAAAATTTTCCCCATCTTTAACCCTGAGACCAGACACATGAAATGATTCGTGCCAGCTTCGGTACAATGACAAAGCCTCTTCATCTGAATATTGCCTACCGTTTAATTCTGTTGGCTTTACTCGCTCTACAAATAATGCGCTTTCTTCAGGGACCTTACCTACGGCTTGTCCAATTAGCTCGGCTGTTTCCTTCGCCCGAGGATACGGACTAGTTAGGAGTACATTAAAATCAAGAGCACTCGCCCGACCAGCCAAGCACGCTGCCTGCCGCCTACCCTCATCGCTCAATTTCGGATCTGTCGACTGAAACACCGGTAAAATGTTATCCTCACTCTGCCCATGCCGCACAAAATACACAACCTTTTCAACTTTGTTCTCAGACATAATTACGCCGTCATTCTAACATGACAAAAAACCACCCGTCTTGAAGACGTGTGGTTTTGAAGATTGGCAAGTGCCGGACATTAGAAATCACCGACTGGAATGATTCTCACCCTATGGTATCTAACGCCAGTTCGCGGGCAACGATCCATCAAATACGCTGCCTTAAAATTTGGCGTCAAACGCTTCCAGTCCTGATGCATATCTTCACTCGTAGGCAATGGCGCGTATACAGGAATAGTACCGCGAAGTTTCTCGTAGCGGAGTGTAACCTCTCGCTCTTCCCAAACGTCATTGCTAATTGGTTCCAAAAGCTTGTATGTGACGACTTTCCCCACTTCACGCTTTAGTGACCGAACCCAAGGAATGAAGTCCTCCTTGCTCTCAAAATTGGGGATGTCCTCTCCATTACGAGCCAAAACGATGCTGCCCCGCTTGATGTTGCTACGACCCGCTGGGCTGTTGAGGAAGTACGTGGGAATAGTGACTTTCTTGGTTGCAAAATTGTAGTCAACTATCCAACCCACCCCTACCCAGGACTGCCAGTGACTGTGGTAGCGGCTGGTTAGTACTTTGTAAAGTACATAAAAGAACAGCGCCAGGAGCAATGCCCCGATAATATAGAGTAGCATTTACGCCTCCAACGTCAGGTGCTTCTTGAATTAAAATACACCAATACATTTTTAATGCAAACGCGGTAGACTCTTCCACAAGTAAACCGCTCAATAAACAAATACCGGACTTTCGTCCGGTATTTGTTTAATTCATTGACCAATTGCCCAAGTCACACCCCTGATCGGAAACGCTCCTTTTACGCTTGACTGACTATCCACGCCGGAGACGACCATTTTCAGAGTATCTCCAACATAGTCGGACATATCACTAGCCATCGTGGCCTTTACTGTAAACAGTCTCGTTTCTTTAGGTTTAAGTGTAAGCGAAATCGGTATCAATGCCTCCCCTGACTTAAATGGCGAAGTGCCGATTTTTCCTACCTGCCCCTTAGCTAGTTCTGTGTCATCGATGGCCATGAGACTCAACACTGCATCCG
>JAYVBM010000038.1:0-13994 GCA_043750495.1 Minisyncoccota bacterium
TGTAGGTGGTAGCGGTTGAACCGAAGACATCAACCGTTCCTTTACCGAAATGTTTCTGGCTATACTCGCTGGTATCGTTCTTATGTTGGCGATTCTAGTACTTGCCTTTAACTCAGTGCGTTACTCTTTCTACCTGCTTCTAGCCGTACCATATTCCCTTATTGGAGTGCTCACTGGACTCACCTTGACTGGTCTCTCGCTATCTTTCACCTCTATGCTAGGTGTGATCGCGCTGTCTGGTGTGATTATCAACCACTCTATTATCCTCATGGACTCGATGATTTTTCATAAGGCGTCTAGTGGCGACGCGGATCTTGTCCATACGGTAGCCGAGGCCGCAACGTCCCGCCTGCGTCCAATCTTCCTCACTACTGTGACGACAGTGATTGGTATGATCCCACTGTCTCAGATTTCTGACTTCTGGGGACCATTGGCCTACTCGATTATGTTTGGTCTGAGCTTTGCGATGGTATTAACACTTATCATGGTGCCAGTCTTGTACTATCGAGTTGAACTCAAGAAACAACAAAAGTCGCAGGAGCCAAAGTAATAGAAAACCCGAGGGCTACCCTCGGGTTTTTCTATTGCACACTAACTATTTGATGAACTTATTCCTCTTGGCCATTTGCATGGCCATGACGGCATTGACGATTGAGATGGCTAGTACCAGCCACGCAACGTACGCCAAGGCGAACTGAGTAAATGAAAACCCAGTGACACCAAGTGGTAGTAACGCTGCTAATGTTCCAAGGGTGTACCAGTTACCGGCTTGTATGGCCGGCCCGAAGTTACTTGGAATAATGTGCTTTGTCATGAGTATCGCGTTTACAAATAGTGCGAGAATGACCAAGACTTGGGCAAAGTTAAATGTACTCATGCTAGCTAGTCCCATAGCTCCGTACTTTGAAGCGAGCAGAACTATGGTTGTCACGAGAATCAGTACCATAGCAATACGCAAGACGATGTAAACGACCCCCATCATCCGCCTTTCGTCTGGACTAATGCCTCCGTCAGCTATAGCGACAAAAAAGTTGACAATGGCAAGCGTAGAAGCACCGGTACCAAGTGAAATTGAAAAACCTTGTAAAATTGCAATAAGTGTAAATACTGTTGTCATACCAGCTAATCTTAACACCACTACCCTTTCAATTATTATGGTTGTGAACTTGGCGATGCAATGGATTTCCGCTATGCTACACCCATGCAGGCCTACAGACACTTATTTTTCGACATGGATCAGACGATCGCTCCGTCGCGGCAAATGATTTTGCCAGACATGTATGCTTATTTGAGCAGCTTACCGCAAGACATTATCGTGGTAAGTGGCTCATCAATCGAACAGATGCCCAATCAACTAGCCGACCTGCGCTCGTTTCGGCTAGGTCAAAACGGTAATCATGCCATTGACCAAGCTGGTTTGGAGTTGTGGCACTACCCACTTGAGGATCATCATCGCACTGAGATTTTGGATCATATTAGCGATATTGTAGAGCTGCTTGAACATCCACTCAAGCACGAGTGGAATCCAATCGAAGATCGAGGTGCGCAGATTACGTTTAGTCCCATCGGCAACACGGCGCCCGTGGAACTTAAAAAGACCTATGACCCCGACCGCAAAAAACGCGAGTCATTACTCGCGAGTATTCCGTTTGCGTCGCAAGAGTTGATTGTGAAAATCGGCGGTTCAACCAGTCTTGACTATTTACATAAAGACCGCCATAAAGGTACGAATGTGCAGCGACTAATCGATTTGATGTCGTGGAATAAAGACGAGTGCGTCTATTTTGGCGACGGTCTTTATCCTGGAGGTAACGATGAAGCGGTGATTGGTGTGATTGAGACTATTCCAGTCAGTGATCACTTAGATTGCTACACAAAATTACACAATCTACTTCGAAACTAGTTTTGTTTCAACAAATTGACTATTTGGGTATATAGACCCTTACTTAGACGCTTCCTCTTCGTTCTCTCTAGCTTCCTCTAACTCTACTTCCTTTTCCCTCCGAACTTCGGCGGTCACTTCTTCTTGCCTGTTTCGCTCCCTTTCTTCTTGAATTTCCTCCCGCTGTTCATCTATTTTCTTCTGTTCTTCTTCCAATTCGTGTGAGTCCTCCATAAGATCTTCATTAGTAGCCATAATAGATATTTTTTTGAAATTTTCATAAATAACAAAACGTATAGTTTCGTACTACCTTAAACCGTATCTAGGTTGAACCTATTACATTCGCTCAGGCTGCAACACTATTGCTACAGAAGTTTTGAGGCAATCACTAGATATATACTCACGCTAGAGATATCGCAGATAACTGTCGCAATCGGGCCGCTGGCAACGGCTGGATCAAAGCTCAGCTTTTTGAGTACCCACGGCAAAATGACGGTGAACGTCACGCTAAACAAAGTAGTTACGACGATAGCAAGTCCAAGTACGAGGCTTAGTAAATAATCATGCAGCCAAACATATGACAACAGAGACATTGTAGCGCCCAAGAGTATGCTCAGAATAATCGTTACTCCCCACTCACGACAGAGGTAGTGAAAGATGGCAAATCTCTTCTCGCGTCCAAGAGCCCGCACCACTAGCATTTCTGCCTGGTTGCCTACGGCGTCAGCTAGGTACACAATAGCCGGGATAAAAGCCGCTACAAATACTTGCTCCTTAATAGACTGTTCAAAGAATTGAACTATCGCGGCGCCAGCGAGGCCACCAAAGAGTCCGATCAGTAGCCACGGGGCACGAGCTTTTACCTGGTCTAGTATAGGTAGGTCCGTATGCCGATGGGTTGCCTTACTTCTGATACCGGTCGCTTTGTATTGGTAATTCGTGTGCTCTTCGTTCAATATCTGAAGGACAGTGTCCGCCAAGACAACTCCCACAAAACCCACCCGATCATCTACCACCGGTACAGCCTTTATGCTTTGTGCCAGCGCCAATTGCGCGATATGTGCCCGGTCGGTATTCGCGTGAACATAAGCGACCTCGCGAATCATAAAATCAGCTACCACAGCTGTGGGTTTTGCAGAAAACAGTTCATGAATTGAGAAGACCCCAACTAGAGTGCTTCCATCAAGTACATACACGTAGTCAACGGATTCATACGAGGCTATCTTAGCTTGGATCTCACTCAGGACGCTGCTGGCAGTATCTGTTGAACTGAAAGTTGGAACAGCTCGTGTAAACAAAGACACAGATAAGCTGCTTTTTTCAACTAGGTCTTTAACATCAATCATCTGCCAATAATAGCAGAAATACTGGTATTTCTTTCTAATCACGTAATTAAAAAAATCCCACCTAATGTGGCGGGATAATCGGCGGAGGTACCAAAGGAGTGACCTTCAGCTACATTCTGCGAACTTTGTAAGCGTGCTCCACGCCATTTGTGGGCCTTATTTGCGCGCGAGGCCCCTCGCATACTGACTCCGCCATATTTACTATAGCAGATAGCCTGCAGAATCAAAATCGAAATATCAAGCTGAAAATAGTATTTATTTATATCTGTAACCTTCAGTTAAGTGATTGTACAATTGAATCGACAGGTCTTTAGTTCTTGCTTCAATGTCAGTTTTCTTCCACTCTTTCTTGCTCTTGCTCTCATCAGCAAATTCTTTCATATATGCAGGAATATGCTTAATGTTGTTTTTATACTTACTTGGATTTCGGTAAATATCAATTTTTTCTGTAAATTTTTTATTGCTGATAATTCCATTTATTTGTTTAGGGATCACCATTAAATTACCAATGGAATCGTAAGTTAGAGGATCGTTAATTTCTTTAGATTCGTGTTGTGACACAATGTGATCAATATCGAAGGAACCAATAACATCCTGCGCTTTGTAGTGGTAATCAAGTAAGTCTATTCTTTGACCGTCCTTAACACCAATATTTACTAATCTGTCAAATGCATAACAAATATTTATGTTACCTGTATTTCCTTCATAGAGGGTTGATTTAATTGATGCTACAAATTTATCTTTTGTTTCAAATTTTATTGTTAACTCGGCTCTAAACTTCTCATAAGTACACGCAAAATCATTACTTTCAAAAAAGTCTTGGCTGAATTTGGCATATAATTGCTCTACTTCGTTCCCTATACTTGTACCAATTCTATTATTTATAAAGTGGTATGATTCTAAGAGCCTGAGGAAATTTATGATTTTCTTAAAATCTTCTTCTTTTGAATTTTTGAAGCATGATAATGCAGAATATATCAATGGATATGCTTGAGTAATTGAAAATAAGTTTAATGCGCCGACTGATCTGCCAGCTTCATTGAGGTGTATTGCGCTTTTTGAATAACCATTATTCTTTAACCAGTCTTGGAATTCTCCTCTTGTTTTACCTTTAATAGCTTTATAAAAATACGAAAACACCTTAAGCTCCTCAGCAAAAGTACTTATTGAATGATCTTGGGAGTAAAACCTAATAGATCTATATAATTCTCGATTTGGAGTATAACCTCTTCTTGAAACATAAAAATATTTCAACATCCTTGGTAAGGAGTTATCAGAATTATTTAAAAGTATTTCCCAGCTACTCTCAACACTATCGTCTAATTCCTTTTCTTTTGAAAAAAGATAATTTTTTAAAAGATCACCTATTTCAAGATTTCTCCCTCTGGCATTAGTTCTTTCAAATATTTCAAAGGCATCCTCTTTATTCTCTACCTCTATACTGATAATATACGTATTTGAATATATCTGACCAAGTAGTTTTTTAAATCTGTCCAATCTTTGTAGTTCTGTTACTTTTCCATTACTACAATATTCTTCTACCCATGAGTATGCATGTTCATAAACGGGCTTAATTTTTCTATTTTGATACACAACCCCTCTTTTCTTACCACCAACAGTTATAGAATCTTCAAATTCCCCATCCCATTCACTTGAAATCATGTTTTTGAAAACATGATCAATTGTTTTTGAAGGTTCAAACTTGATATCAATTACATCACCAATCTCATCTGTTACAGAAATTTTTTCTTGTATACTTTGGACAATTTTATCTTTTTTAAGAACCTTTTTCGCGTAATCTCTGCATGCTATTAATGCAATCATTATAGTAGTTATTCTTTGCTGACCATCAATGATTTCTTTAATATTTTTCTTTTCTAATGAGACATCAAAAATCATTGAGCCCAAAAATAATTCATTATTTTCAGATTTAATACAATCACTTATGTCATTGAAAAAATCTTTAACTTCTTGACTCTCCTTCCAATCGTAACCTCTTTGGTATTTAGGAATTACTAATCGATCTTTTCCATCTAGTAAGTGGACGATCGTCTTTTTAATAGGTTGTCTCATAGACTAATGTTAGCACACGTAATATGGTGAAATATTGTCAATACCTGCAGCTTAGTCTAGATTCCTCAATTTATAGCAAGAATTTATTAATTGTGTATAGGGCAGCGAGGTTTTGTAAGATTAATAGAGGGATGCCTAGTTGGAAGTACCATTTTTTGGTTTTGTGGCGGAAGGTTAGCATGCCGGCGTAGACGCCGAGACTGCCGAAGGCTGCTGCCATGAAGAAAAGTAGGCCTTCTGGGGTGCGTTCGGGGTTGCCGCTCCGCATAGATTTGCGCTTGTCGCTGCCCATGACGAAAAACGCGAAGATATTGATGGCGGCAAAAATGGCGAGGAGAATTTGTGCAAGTTGCATAGTATTAAAGTAACACTGGAGGTAATATTTCTCAATTTGGATGTGGGTGTATGGATTAATTAGTATTATGGTTTGGTTTTGAAATACAGAAAATCCCTGGGTTCCAAATGGAACCCAGGGATTAGGACGCTACGTGTGCCAGCGTCTCAATATTGCTACCGGCAGCATGATTAGCAAACTCAGGCCAAGCCACCACACTGATGCCCAGAAGCCGAGCGCATGAATGATACACACGGTAAGGTACAGGTCGGGCAAGGCCACCCAAAATGATCTGGCCACTGCGCTACCACTAGCGCCTTTGGCTGCGAAGGTGAATAGAATCGCCAGCACCAGTATGCGGACCGGAACATCGGTGATTATAAAACCCAGCACGTAGAACAGTCCGTAGAGCATTCCCAGAGCAAGTGGAATACCAAAGAGGTAGTCCAAGATGCCTGTACTTGAATCTGCCTTTTCCGATTCTCGCTGGTCATACAGCAACAAACCAAAAACCAGCATCGGTATCGAACTGAAGAAAACCGAGAACGTAAGGTAGTCTTCAAACTCCCAGCCGGCTAGAGCGAACGTTGGATTCTCACCAAACCATGGCAGAATGTCCGTAAACGGCTTGTCCATCAGCGCGAAGCTTACAACTCCGCAGATAGCAGCGTACGCCATGATAAGGAGGTCAACGACGGTGAACCGCTGCAGCTTGTGCGCGGCAAACAGAACGGCATTGAAGGCAAAGTGCGTCAGAATTGTGGCCAAGAGGCCGTACTTCACAAAAACGTAGGTGAAGAAGACTCCACCGACAAATTGCGGTAGTACCCGCAACACATGTTTATCTTTATCCTCTTTGAAGTTCTGCAAATGGAATAACGCCCAAATGAGATTCCCCACAAAGAACAAAGTATAGAACGCGACTGTGCCTGAGAGCGCTGGAATCTGCGTCAGCAGGCCCAGGAATAACCACCGAGCCAAGAGTTCTTCAATGAGGACAATCACAAAGAACGTGAAGAAATGGTTGCCGTTTCCCATGCTGTCGAGCATGTCTCGCAGGGCGTGCTTACCACTATGTCCAAGGACCACAGCCTGCAAAAAGGCGGACAGAATTGCACAAGGAAGCGCTAACGCTACCACGGCAAGTATGACGGGAAACATCATCAGAAACGTTGTGTGGTTGGCAGTTATCTGCGCATACTCACCACGAACGAACAAGGAAAGGTCGCTAAAAACTAGCGGAAATGCTCCAGTCAGCAATGCGATCAGCACGATAAAGACGAATGTTCCCAATGCAGAAACATAACCGAGAGCCTCATGTGGTCTGAACACTGTCGTGTCCCCTTTTTAAATGTACCGAAACTTTCGAAACAATGTCATTTATTTAGGGTGTTGTCAATAATTAATTTTCGATAGTACTACTGCCTTACGCATACAATCTTATGCTTTTACAAAGACCCACTTATACGTATAATGGTGCGGCCTTAGGGCTCTTAGCTCATCCGGTAGAGCGCTTCCATGGCATGGAAGAGGCGAGCGGTTCAAGTCCGCTAGAGTCCACACATTAAAAAGACCACTATTTTCGAGTGGCCTTTTTTTGTTTGAATATTAACGACTATCCTTACCTGTCTCTACAAAGCGGACGCATTGGCCTTGGTTCTTAAAACCAAAGTCTTCCCAGCCGCCCTTCTTGCATTCTTCTTTAGTAGTAGGATTAGTTGGCTCTTCTGGTGTATCAACTACGAAGCTGCCGGCTGGCATGGTGAAAGACTCGCAGTTTGAATCTACACTTCCAGAAGCTGAACCATTGGCAGCAATGCTACCTGAGAGGTTATATATTGATCCGAAATAAGTACTATTGTAGGTAATCTTCATTGTGAGAAGGCTATCAACAATAGTGCCTTCGAGATCCCAGGTTACACTGGGATCATCATTATAATGTCCAGTTCCGACAATGTTGCCACCGACATCTTGAGTAATAGTATCAATCGTGTGAGGGAATGGCTGTCCGCCCAAACATGTGAAATTAAGTGCAGTCGGTGCTGCTGCCTCCCAGTCAGTCGCTGCAAACGAAGTGAACGGTAGGGCGAGAAGAGTTAGCATAGCCAGTGCTGTGAGCATAGCAAATGAGGTTGAGTGAGTTATTGCTTTCATATTGGTATTGGTTACGATTACTAATACTCTAATCATATCACTATGGATGAGAGTGTACAGAAAAATGCAGCCACTATGGTTGCCGCCTTTTAAAATATCCTTATATAAGTATCGTTGCGTGGTTGTTGCTGACTTCTAGGGTGCCGGCGGTGAGGGTGAAGGCTTCAGTGGTGCCGTCGGCATTTTTAATACGCAACTCACCACTCTTTAATGGCGAAATGATCGATTCGTGTCCGGCCAAAATTACCATATCTCCGGCAGTGCCGGGTACGGCTACAGAAATAACTTCTCCGTCAAAGACAGGTCCGTCGACGCGAGTGATAGTAAGCTTCAGCAATCTATTTTTTTCGCTCATGGGTAGGTATATATTTAGTGGATTATTTAGAATTTGTACAGTTTCGAGAGCTGAAGCCGTCTTTCTTCACTCGCTCGGAACTACAAAAGTAAACTTTTGTGCTTCACTCGCTTGCTTGAAAGTTGAGCTGTAGTAATTTTTGTTCTGCCATATTTTTAAATTAACGTTGTTTTGAAATACTTCAAGGTTTGTAAGATGACCGAGATACGAGGCGCGAGGCAAAAAATTTATTGAGGTGTACTGATTGTACATTGAAAGAAATTTTTACCGAAGTAACGACGTAGATTGGTTATATTACGAAGCTTGAACTTCGTCGATTCCGCCCTTCATGTAGAAAGCTTGTTCATTCTTATCATCATGCTTTCCATCTAGGATTTCGCCGAAGCCGCGGATGGTGTCTTCTAGCTTTACATACTTACCAGGAGCGCCGGTGAAGACTTCTGCTACTGAGAATGGCTGGGACATGTAGCGCTGGATCTTGCGGGCGCGATACACTACCGTCTTGTCTTCTTCTGAAAGTTCTTCGATACCGAGAATCGCGATGATGTCCTGGAGATCTTTGTAGCGCTGCAGTACCATCTTTACTCCCTGCGCTACACGGTAGTGTTCTTCACCGACAATCATTGGGTCAAGAGCGGTTGAGTTACTTTCTAGTGGGTCAATCGCTGGGTATATACCGAGAGACGCAAGTTGACGAGAAAGTACCACGGTTGAGTCGAGGTGAGAGAAGGTGGTAGCTGGAGCCGGGTCAGTAAGGTCGTCAGCGGGCACGTATACGGCCTGTACTGAGGTAATAGAGCCTTTATTGGTCGAAGTGATACGTTCCTGCATCTTACCCATTTCTTCCGCTAGCGTCGGTTGGTATCCCACCGCAGACGATACACGTCCAAGGAGTGATGATACTTCCTGCCCAGCTTGGGTAAAGCGGAATACGTTGTCCATGAAGAAGAGAACGTCTTTTCCGCCGAGGTCGCGGAGTGATTCGGCCATAGTAAGACCAGTGAGTCCGACGCGCGCACGAGCACCAGGTACCTCGTTCATTTGACCGAACACAAGGGCAGTCTTATCTAGTACTCCCGAGTCCTTCATTTCGTGGTATAGGTCGTTTCCTTCACGTACGCGTTCACCTACTCCGGCAAACACTGAGTATCCTCCGTGGTTCGTGGCCACGTTGTTGATGAGCTCTTGGATGAGTACTGTCTTCCCTACTCCAGCTCCGCCAAAAAGTCCTACCTTACCTCCTTTGATGAATGGTGCCAGCAAGTCAACTGACTTGATACCAGTTTCGAAGACTTCTGTCTTGGTGGACTGGTCTTTGAATTCTGGAGCGTCTTGGTGAATGCCGCGCATTTCTACATTTGTGAGCGGCGCACCGCCGTCGAGAGTTTCGCCAAGAACATTGAAGAGGCGTCCAAGTGCCACTTCACCTACGGGAACAGAAATCGCTGCACCAGTGTCGGTGACAGTGAGGCCGCGTTCAAGACCCTGGGTGTCTTGCATCGCAATAGCGCGCACTCTATCAAGACCAATATGCTGCGCGACTTCCAGAGTCAGTGTAGTGTCGCCGTTTTGCACCTTGAGTGCATTTAAAAGCGCCGGTACGCCACCTTCAAAGTGAACGTCAACGATTGGGCCGATAATTTGTGTGATTGTTCCTGTATTCATAATAATGTTTTATAACTTTTATAACTTGGACGCTGGTGTAATACCGAGCCATGAGGGTCAAATATCTTTGGCACTCGTGGCTTTGCACTACTTTTTTTTGAATCTGCGTATGATTTCTTCGATGATTTGAAAAATGATTAGGGCTCCGAAGACTTCAATAATACTTTGCTTGGGTTCTCCAATGTCAAAGAAATGCGTGAGCAGTGCGTCAAGACTGAGAATAAGCACAGCGTATGCAGCTACAGTCCACAAGAATCGCTTTGTATTAAAGTTCCATTTCATACTACTTCATTGACTCTACACCGGCAGTGATCTCTGATACTTCGGCAGTAATCGCTGCTTGGCGTTTGTTGTTGAATTTGATGGTGAGGGCCTTTACCATCTCCTTTGACTTGTCTGTCGCGTTCTTCATAGCCACCATTCGTGCTGAGTGCTCACTAGCCTTGCTTTCCAGTAACGCATGATAAAACATCACTTGGACCAGCTGGGGCAAGAGCGTATTTAGGACTTCTTCAGGTGATGGTTCAACTTTGTACGGAGCAAAGGCCTCCGCTTCTACACGGTCACTACTAAACTTACCGGTCTTAGGCTTGATACCACGCATCAGGTCATTAACTTCGTCTGTAATTACTGGAAGCACTTGCCGCACCACGGGTGTTTGTTCAAATGTCGAGATAAAGTTTTGGTAAATAACTACAACTTTCTTGTACTTTCCGGTAGCAAACGCTTCTAGTACTTTGCTAGACATGTCGTAGACGTCGCCGACAGTCACTCCGTCACTTATGTTGGTGTACGAAGCAACTAGCGCTTTCTTCTCGCGACCTGTAAACTCAACGGCCTTACGACCAACAGCTACTACGTCAGTGACACCATTCTCTCGGAATAGTGCTTCAGCTTGTTTCAAAATAGCACTGTTCACGCTTCCAGCCAGGCCTTTATCACTGGTTACGATCACAGCAAGGACACTGCCTTCTGTGCGAGCGGTGGTGAGTGGATGCTGCATACCGTGGTCTGCTTTTGCTAGACGCCCAAGAATACGAAGTGCGGCATGAACATAGGGACGACCAAGAAAGGCTCGCTCCTGACTCTTGCGCATCTTTACCGCCGAAACCGACTCCATTGCCTTGGTTACTTGGCCGGTTTTCTTGGTAGAAATTATTTTGTTTTTAATTTGCTTGAGCGCCATGTTGAGTTAATTATGCGAGTGTTTGTTTGAAGTCTTCGATTGCTTTATTTATCTTCTCGACTACTTCGTCAGTTAGTTCGCGGCCTTTCTCGATAGTGTCGAAGATATCTTTTCGATCACGTTCAACGAACGAGAGGAAAGAGTCTTCAGTCTTGCGGACGTCTGCTACAGGAACTACGCCGTACATGCCAGCGTTAGCAGCGTAGATAGATACCACTTGCTTGTAGAAAGGCATTGGCTGGTTTTGTGGTTGCTTGAGAAGCTCAACGTAACGACGACCTGACTCAATTCTTCCCTTGGTTTCCTCATCGAGATCTGAAGCAAACTGCATGAAGGCTTCGAGTTCACGGAACTGCGCAAGCTCAAGACGAATCTTTCCGGCTACTTTCTTCATGGCCTTGGTCTGGGCAGAAGAACCTACCCGTGATACTGAAATACCGACGTTAAGCGCTGGCCGAATACCCTTGTTGAAGAGGTCGGTCTCAAGAAAGATCTGTCCGTCAGTAATCGAGATCACGTTGGTCGGAATGTAGGCTGACACATCTCCTTCTTGAGTTTCAATAATTGGTAGTGCGGTGATAGATCCACCACCAAGTTCTTTTGAAAGCTTGGCAGAACGTTCAAGCAGTCGTGAGTGAAGGTAGAAGATGTCTCCTGGGTACGCTTCACGTCCCGGCGGGCGGCGTAGCAAGAGTGACATTTGTCGGTAGGCGTTAGCGTGCTTAGAAAGGTCGTCAAGAATGATAAGTACATCCTTGCCTTGTTCCATGAAGTATTCACCAATTGCCATTCCCGCAAACGGCGCGAGGAATAGAAGTGGTGAGGCCTCTGAAGCTGAAGTCGCCACGATGGTGGTGTACTCCATTGCGCCAGCATCCACTAGCTTCTGCATGATACTGGCTGTCTTTGATCGCTTTTGTCCAATTGCGACGTAAATACAGAGTGGGCGGGTTTCTTTTGGTTCGTACTTTTGGTTGATGATGGTGTCGATTGCAATCGTAGTCTTTCCCGTCTGACGGTCACCAATTATGAGCTCACGTTGACCACGACCAATCGGTATCATTGAGTCGATGGCTTTGATACCGGTGTGTACTGGTTCATTCACTCCCGAACGTTCCATCACGCCGTAGGCTACACGTTCAATTGGCATATCTCGCTTCCCTACTATGGGCGCCTTGCCGTCGATGGCTTCTCCCAGCGCGTTTACCACGCGACCGGTGATGTCTTCCGAAACCGGAATCGAAAGCAGTTTTTTTGTTCGGTACACCTTCATACCTTCAAATACCTTAGAAGCATCCCCCAGAATCACCACCTTGACCGAGTCCTCTTCGAGGTTGAGTACGAGCCCGTACAGGGTGTCCGCCTGCGACAGTAGTGATTCCAAAGAAGCACCTTCGTCGCGCGAGAAGACAACCATTTCCATCATTTGAGCAGAGCGCAAACCGTCGATTGCAGCTACACCGTCTCCTACAGTCGACACGATGCCGATTTCGGTAGTAGCAACTGCGCTGTCTAGTTGTGCAATTTCTTTTTTAATTCGGTCAATGATTTCTGTACTCATACTAATTACTCTTAAAGATTTATTTGGTAATGGCGGTGAATAAATTGGTGAGGGCTTTCTTATAGCTTTGGTCGTGCTCTTTGTAGTCAAAGGTTGCGACAAAGCCACCAACAAGGGTTTCATCAACTAGGGTTTGAACAGGAGTGTCTTTCGCCACACCTAGTTTTAAAAATGCGGCTTGAATGTCTGCTTTAAATGTCACTTTGTCCGCTGGTCTCGCAGTCTTTACGACCACTTGATTTGTGGATTTTTCGGCTTCGAGTACTCGTAACACCTCAAGCAACACAGGCGCCAAAAGCTTACTGTGGTTTTTTTTAATTAAAGCAGCGCGAAGACCAGAGAGTGCAGTTTCAACTGGCATACCGCTTTTGACTACTTCGAGAAATGCTTGTGAGTAACTAGTTTTCATAGCAAGGATTATGATGCTGAGACGCGATCTTTTAGAACCCTTTCAGCTGCAAGTACTGCTAGCTTGGCGATTTCCGCCTCGCTTTCCTTGAGTGCCTGGGCTTTGACTTCTTCACTACGCAAAACTGCGTCCCTTGCTACCTGCTCAGCCTTGGCTTGAGCTGTCGCCAAGATTTCATCCGCTTTTACCACGGCATGATCTTTAGCTCGAGCGGTCATTGCTTCAGCTTCTTTGTTGGCCGCAGCAATAACCACTCTTTTCTCCTCGGTTGCTTCCGCTTTTGCTTTACCCGCTTCTTCGGCATCTTTCACCCCTTGGGCAATTTTTTCTTCACGTTGCGCGAGTACTTTGAGTACTGGCTTGTAGAGAAAGTACGTCAAAATCGCCATCAGTAAGCCGAAGTTGACTACTTGAATGAGGATGAGACGAACATCGATACCGAATGCTTCAATGAGTTGCTCCATAAGGGAAACTAGTTAAGGGGTAAAGTTAGTAAAGTGAAAGGTTTTAAAGGTAGAAAGTGAAAGGTCAAGGGTCGGCATGGTTGAAGGTTCTTTGGTGCTCAAGGGAAGTCTCAGGATGTCTCAGATACAAGGCTGGCAAGTAAATTTTTTCGAGGTGTACTTAATGTACATTGAGAGAAAGTTTACGCAGACCAACGCAGTAGATGAGGCATATCTGTGACTTTCCTAGGTGAACTTGATTAGGAAAGCTACGACTAGAGCGAAGATAGCGAGCGCTTCCACGAAGGCAATACCAAGAATCATCATGGCTTGGATCTTCGGTGCTGCTTCTGGGTTGCGAGCGATACCTTCAAGGGCGCGTGATACAAGGATACCGATACCGATACCTGGACCAAGCACACCGATTCCAGCTGCAATAGCCATAGCTAGCGCTTTTGTTGCTTCTGCATTAATCAATGCAGCTTCTACAATTGGATCCATATTTTTTATAGTTTAGTGATTAATTAGCGTTGGTGTTCCAGGAATCGACGGCGGGCTAAAGCCGCCGATTCGGAACTAAATTCAG
>JAYVBM010000039.1:0-3123 GCA_043750495.1 Minisyncoccota bacterium
AATAGTTATCAACCAAATAGCGGTCGTTAACTCCTGCTTTGCTTCCGTGCCTTGGTGCGAGCCGCAGGCATATTTTCATTTCCTTCCTAGAAATGAAAATAGTCGAGGCGGGTGAGAAATGGGGAGGAACCCATTTCGCAAGACTCATCCAGCAAGTTTGTGAGTGACAACGAAACAAACTGGCGAATGAGTGGACAGAATCTGTAAGATTCGAGAGTACTTAGATTTTTATGAACGTATAGAAATAAAAAGCTTAGTAACTCGTGACCACCAATCAGCATGCGAAATTGACCGAGCTTCTCATCGCACCAATACTTGACTTTTTATATATCTATCATATTATAAAAACAGTCATCTTCGACTGGGAGAACTCCTATGCAAAAGTTTACTGCCGTTTCGATGATCGTTTTAGGGATACTTTCTATTGTGCTGCCCCTACTTGCAGCACAAGGACACATGGACTACCTCACACTGGGAAACCCCGACTTGCCAGCGAGCTCCGCCCTACTGAAGGAGCACGGCGGGCACGGAAACGTCACTTGGACAGGTCTTGTAGTCGCGATTGCTGGATTGCTTACTTTTCTTTCCGGCACTCTAAAAGCAGCACTTGCGTTTCCCAACAGCTAGTTCCCGACGATTTGCCCGCCCCGACAACTATGTCGGGGCGGATTTATTTAAAATTCTAGACGTTCCTAACACACCACCCACTTCTATTGCGAAATCGACTCTTTCTGGTAGTGTAACCGCAGAACAGTTGAAGGAGACTGATTATGCCAAGTATCGACCCAATCGCTACTGGACTTGTAAGCTCGTTGTCAATCAACGGTGAGCCGGTTTTGAATATCAAGTTTGAACTTGATGGTCCAGTCGGCGACAAACATGCTGGTTTCGACCGCTGTTTGAGCGGACATGACGGCGACTACATCAGAACTTCGGGACTGATGAAAGGCGCCCGAGTGTTCAATTGGCGAAGCTGGACTGGCTTGTCCTTGGAAGAAATGACTGAAGTCGAGCAAGCTCTTGGCCACGACATTCCTCTCGGATGCCTGCTCGAAAACATCACAATTTCGGGCATCCCCAACTTTTCCAAACTGGAACCTGGCTCACGCCTTGTCTTCCCTGAATATATAGCGGACGGCAACGTCACGCAGGCCATTCTGGCAGTATGGGAGGAAAATGTTCCATGCCGAACTGTCGGTGAACGGCTCGAAACCCATCATGGCATTGATGGGCTCAAGACAAGGTTCATTCGTGAAGCACAAAACAAACGTGGCGTGATGGGATTCGTTCTTTCTGCTGGATCCGTCTCGCTGCAAGACCGAGTCCTCGTCTATCCACCCGTACGCTGACGCCACCCACGGCGAAACTGAAAGCACACCCTTTCGTTTCGGCTGAAGGGTGGCTTTTTTATATGAAAATTATTTCTTCTTTTTTGTTTTATTCACTTTTCTTTCCGGCACCATAATCGTAGGTGACGAGGTGAAGCCGCCAAAAAAAGATTATTAACACCTATCCGAGGTGGGGGAAAGCATCTCCCCTTTGGTAGGTGTTTTCTCTTATCCGTTTATTTGTGACAGTGAATGTGGGCGACTCTCTAGCACTCCAGCATTAGTAATACGAACGAACTGCGCTTTCTCTTGAAACTCAGTTATAGTCTTGGCACCGACATATCCCATTGCTACTTGGATACCGCCGATAAGTTGCTCGACCACATCTTGTAATTCACCAGCATACGGAATCAAACCAGACACACCTTCGGTCACGATGTTTTTAGAGGTACCAAGGTAACGATCATTGGCTCGACCTTCTACTAGCACTTCGCGTGATCCCATACCGCGATACTCTTTATATTGTGTACCATTTGTTTCGACGAGTTTGCCTGGGGCGGCGCTGGTTGCTGCGAGAATATTTCCGAGCATCACCGCCGAGGCTCCCGCCGCGAGCGCTTTAGCTATATCTCCTGAGTTTTTTATTCCGCCATCGGCAATGACCGGAACGCCGTAGACTTTGGCGACTGCCACTACTTCCATAATAGCGGAAAGTTGTGGCACTCCGACCCCGGACACTATCCGTGTAGTACATATAGAGCCTGGACCAATACCAACTTTAATACCGTCAGCGAACTGGACGAGGGCTTCGGCAGCTTCGGCTGTGGCGATGTTCCCCACTAGCATTGGTATGCTTCCTAAAATCTCTTTTATTTTTTTGGCGCCGGTGATGACGTTGAGATTGTGACCATGGGCAGAGTCGATGGCGACCAGGTCGACGCCCGCCTCTTTAAGCGCGCGGGCACGCTCCTCATCAAACGGACTACACGCTGCTCCCACCCGCACTCCTGCTTCTTTGGCCTTTTTTACTTCGGCGACTTGTTCTTCGATTGAATTGTTACGATGAATTATACCGAGGCCACCAAGCCGTCCTAGCTCAATAGCCATCTGAGACTCGGTTACCCGGTCCATCGGCGCTGATAAGATTGGATTAGAAATAAAAAAGTCCCGGGCACACAGTGTCCCAGGATTGGTTTCAAGCGGCTCAACAGCGCTTTGCAGTGGTTTGATGAGTACATCATCAAACGTCAAATACTCTTTAATTATATGTTCCATATTCTAGGATACCAGCACACAATTATTGAGTCAACAGTATACGAAGTAAAAGCAGGCCAGAGGCTGCTTTTACTTCTTAAGGTTTATATTGCCACTACAGCAACATATCGATAGCAGTAATTGCCGCAGCCAGTCTTTCTTCTGGGCTGCCGGACACCAAGATGTATGGTCGTTTTGTTTCGGTTAATTTTTCAATAAACCGTTTGTGCATGTCGTGACGAATATGTTCTCCGTCTCTGGTGCCGTCTTGAACAAAAGGAATTTCGTCTCCCGTCAAAATGTATAGACCGTGTCGGGCTGCTTCTGCAACTATTCCCGATTCCCTTCTTTTTTGCTATGGTTATCCAGCTGCACTTGCGTAAAGCCATGTAAGTGCTCATTCGCCCCTGTATGAAAACCATACAGGAGCTGCGTTCGGAAGCAAAACGCATGCAAGCTTCCGTTTTCTTCCTCACTTGCCCCTGTAGTTAAATGGATATAACTGCGGACTTCTAAGCCGTTATTCGAGGTTCGATCCCTC
>JAYVBM010000040.1:0-3206 GCA_043750495.1 Minisyncoccota bacterium
CTTCGGTGTTAAAAACAAAACCAGCGACACCCTAGTGTCGCTGGTTTTGATTCGGATAGTACTTGGTGAGCGTCTCTTACAAATCTTCTAGAACGAGGCGTCGAAACAAAGTGGTGCGAGCCGTATTTGATATACGGTAAGTGCGGCTTTGGTCGATGACAACAAAGTGCTCGGAGATTTTAAAGGCGCTCTAGACGAAAACAACTGAGGCAATCTGGTCTCCTGCCCGCATCTTCATGACACGCACACCTTGGGTATCGCGACCTAGAGTTGGGACATCCTTGAGTGGCAGCTTGATCACTTGTCCCTTCTTACTCATAATCACGAGTTCACCTTCTTTTCGTTCTTCGGCTGAGATTACAATTCCACAGACTACCTTGCCGGTCTTGTCAGTCACCTTTACTGTCTTGATACCAGAGCCACCTCGGTTTTGCACCTTGTATTCCTTGGCTGGAGTTGCCTTACCATACCCGTCCTCGGTCACAATCAGGATTTCAAGATCTTTTGCGCCCTTAGTGAACACTTCGGCTGAGACGATCGCGTCGCCTTTACTTAACTTCATAGCAGTCACACCTGAAGCCGTACGGCCCATTTCGCGGACGTCGGTTTCTTTAAAGCGGATTGATTGGCCGCCGCGGGTGACGAGCGATAGCTCGTCACCCTTACCGACAAAGCGCGCCGAAATAAGCGAATCGGCGTCCTTGAGCGTGATAGCAATAAGGCCACTGCGACGCACGTCCTTGAATGAGGCCGCATCACTCTTCTTGGCCACCCCATTTTGGGTAAACATCATCAAGCTCCAGTCGCCATCCCAGTCATCCTTGCGAACAGCTAGTACTGAAGTGACTTTCTCTTCCGAGCTAAGGGGCAAGAAGTTCATAATTGACTTACCTCGAGTTGCTTTCTTGCCTTCTGGAATTTCGTACATTTTTGTCTTGTAGACCTTTCCAGCGTTGGTGAAGAAGAGCAGATCGCTGTGCGCTGAGGTTGTTAGGAGTGTCGTTACAACATCCTCTTCCTTGGTATTGAGATCAATCACACCGACGCCACCGCGCTTTTGTACCTTATACTCTTCCGGGTTAGTGCGCTTTACATAGCCGCCGGCTGTCAGTACCAATACACTTTCTTCATCCGGGACCAGGTCTTCGGGATTGAGTTGCTTTACACCACCTTTGACGATCTTAGTGCGACGGTCATCACCAAATTTATCAGCCACTTCTTGCAGTTCAGATTTCAAAATCGCCAACATTTTTGCTTTACTCTTTAAAATCGCTTCCAGCTCCTTGATAAGCTTTTGGATTTCTTTAAGCTCATCTTCAATCTTTTTACGCTCGAGACCTGCTAGCTTCTGCAGACGCATATCAAGAATTGCCTGCGCTTGGATGATGGAGAATTTAAATTCTTTCATCAAGCTGGCGTGAGCGGTTGGTACGTCTTTGGACGCTCGTATCAATTTAATGATAGCGTCGATGTGATCAAGGGCCTTCTTGAGCCCGAGCAAAATATGTTCGCGGTCCTGAGCCTTTGTAAGGTCATATTGAGTACGACGACGAATCACCTCAGAACGGTGCTTGATGTACTCTTGTAGAATTACTTTAAGTGAGAGAGTTTGAGGAATGCCGTCGACCAACGCCACCATGTTGTAGTGGAAAGTATCTTCGAGTTGTGTGTGCTTGTAGAGCTTATTTAAAACTGTCTGCGGTTGTGCACCGACTTTCAAGTCGATCACCACGCGAATATCATCGGTCGACTCGTCTCGCATTTCGCGAATCCCTTCAATTTTCTTTTCACGCACCAAATCTGCAATTTTCTCTTGCATATCAGCCTTGTTCACCCGAAATGGAATCGAGGTAATGATGATAGAAAAGGCCCCGCGTTTGTCTTCGACAATCTCCGCTTCACCACGTACCACCACACCACCACGTCCATTAGCATAGGCATGCGCTATGTCTTTTTGGTTAAACGCAATCGCTCCCATCGGGAAGTCAGGACCCTTAACGAACTTCAACAGATCGTCAGTGGAAGCCTCTGGATTGTCGGTAAGATGAGCGACGGCCGCCGCGATTTCACGGAGGTTGTGAGGCGGGATATTAGTCGCCATACCCACCGCAATACCAAGTGAACCAAGCAAAAGAAGGTTTGGCACCGCCGCTGGAAGGACGATTGGTTCTTTTTTAGAGCCGTCAAAGTTTGGTCGCCAATCGACAGTATCTTTTTCAAGGTCACGAAGTAACTCCTCAGCTACTTTCGACATCTTGGCTTCGGTATAACGATAAGCGGCTGCATTATCGCCGTCGATAGAACCAAAGTTACCCTGCCCAATAACCAGTGGATAACGTGTGGAAAACGGCTGGACAAGTTTTACCATCGATTCATAAACCGCGGAGTCACCGTGCGGGTGAAAGCTACCAAGTACGTCTCCCACCACGGTGGCTGACTTTTTAAACTTGGCTGTAGAAGTGAGCCCGTTGAGGCGCATTGAGTACAAAATACGTCGGTGTACAGGCTTGAGACCATCACGTACGTCAGGCAACGCGCGCATTGTGATTACCGACATCGCATAGTCGAGGTAGGCAGTTTCCATTTCGCCCGTGATACTTTGGACGACAATTCCACGTTCAGGAACTATCTGCGGCTCTGGTGCTGGTGTCTTTTTCGGCATAAATACTCACTAATCTTCAAATATAACTCGGCTAGTATACCCCACACTTACTTTCTTGTCGCTAGTGTTTTTCTCTATATTTGCTGTCTGGTCCATACTTTGTGAATATCTGTTTGCTGGAAGTAAGAATAAAAGCTAGCGAAAACAACAAGAAAGTTAGTGTCGGGGTATAGCACATTAGTAGCTCTCACGCGGAAGAGACGTACTGGCGCTAGTGCTGGCGCCTGGCATTATAAAAAGAGTAGCTGGTTGGGACGATGTGCCAGAGTCTCCACTTTGAAATGTTGGACTTGTGGTGGCAACAAATATGGCCCTGTTATCGGCTGGCGGTGTAGAACTCGCTGTTGGGGTTACTGCTTCTCGCACACCCGCCACTTGCTCCTTGATCTGATCAAAGAATGTCGAAAACGCTTCAGGTGACTTATCGGCAGTCACATTATTTTGAAAAAGGTCATCTCTTGGTAGCAAAATCAGCCACCCAGCGAGAGCTAACACTGCCGCGCCACTAGCAAACCCAAAGGCAATATTATCCCGCACATGTTTT
>JAYVBM010000041.1:0-18204 GCA_043750495.1 Minisyncoccota bacterium
GTTTTATCAGATGCTTCCTTGCCAAAGCACTCGATCGGCCCGCGAGAGACATCTACTTCTGGCGTGTCGATACCAAGCAGACGCACCCTTTCCTTATTGCCGTTTTTGTTGACGGTGATAGTGTCACCGTCAATGATCTGTGTGACTACGTATAGTTCGCCAGTGACCTCAAGGTTAGAGGGTTCGGGCACAGTTGGAGTATTTACTAAACGCGTGAAGATAAAACCAATAATGATAATAAAAATGAGCCCAAGACGCCTTTTCATTGGTACAGTATACCCCTACACTAACTTTGGTGTCGCTAGTTTTTTTGATTCTATTCAACACCTAGTCAGGATTCCAAGGGAGTCTATTTTTAGGGATAAGGCTAGACGCTAGCAAAAACTACACCAAAGTTAGTGTGGGGTATAGTAAGTAAAATAAGTGCGGATCAGACACTTCGTGAGTTATTACCACCATGGTATTTTTTGTCGGTCAAGACGGGGTATTATTAGTGAGTATGGAGAAACAACTTCTCTTCAGCGCCAACGAATACGCCCGTGTGAAATGGTTTCTAATTAGTAGCGGCCGGGAAGGAACGATTGATGACATCCTCTGTGTCACGAGACAAGGAATAGTAAAAGCTGCGCAGATACAAGAACAGTTACATCAAGAAGGCATTATAGATTTGAACGAAGTAAGAGAGTTTGACGAATAATAAAATGGGCCGGTCATGAGCAAAACGCGAAAAAGAAAACCACCCCTGCGGGTGGTTTTCTAGCGTTTTGAGACGGAGTCATGTTTTCTGCTCCTTTCCTAGAGCAGAAAACAGACGAGTCCGGGGAATGAAACAGTATGGGATACTGTTTCATCGCTTAGTATAAATATTCACGAAGTGAATATTTTACTTAGCGACTTGACCCCGACTTTTTTATTGTTACTTGTGTACGAAGGTCAGAGCCATTCCGCTCTTGGTTCCGCGACCAGTTCGGCCGATACGGTGAACATAATCTTCGAAGGTGTTTGGCAGGTCGTAGTTGATAACGTGAGTCACGTTATCAACGTGAATACCACGAGCCGCAACATCAGTGGCAACTAGGATACGAGCGTTTCCGCTTTTAAAAGCGAATAGAGCGCGTTGTCGTTGCCCGTGACTCTTGTTGCCGTGAATAGAATCAGCCTTGATACCTTTTGCGCTAAGCTCATTGGCGAGCTTTTCAACACTGTGCTTCATGGCACCAAAGACAATCACTCGCTTAAACTCTGGCTTTGCAAGCAAGGCCAAGAGTGTATCGAATTTGTGAACGTGTTCGTACATGACTACGTCTTGCGCGATACTGTTAGTCACATCCTTCTTCTTTACTGAGACCGTCACAGGCTTACGCATAAAGTCGTTTACGAGACGTTCTGCCTCGGCGGTCATAGTAGCTGAGAAGAAGAGTGTTTGACGTTCCTTTGAAACACCACTAAGTATCTTTCGCATGTCATTAATGAATCCCATGTCGAGCATACGGTCAGCCTCGTCGAGAACCACGTTAGTGATCTTTTCAGGCTTCAGTACTTTTCGCTCAATGAGGTCGAGGATACGTCCAGGGGTACCGATGATGAAGTGGTTTTGTCGGCCAAGGGCACGAATCTGCGGACGGATACCAGTTCCACCAACACAAGTGGTGGCGAATTGCTTGGTACCAATACTAAACTTCTTGAATTCACCTTCAGCTTGAAGCGCGAGTTCGCGAGTTGGAGTGAGGATAAGAGTCACTTGGTTCTTTGCTTTTGAAGTTTTTTCAATTAGGGGAAGCAAGAACGCTGCGGTCTTTCCAGTACCAGTTTCAGCGATACCAATCACGTCCTTTCCATCACAGATGAGGGGAATGATTTGGTCCTGAATCGGAGATGGTGATTCGATGCCAAGTTTGGCAACGTTTTCCACCAACATACCACCAAGCTTGAAGTCGGCGAAGGTGTGCTTTGGCACATAGACTTCGGTCTCAACTTGAGCCGGATTCTTGTTGATGAATTGTGACGGGTCAAAGGTAGGTTGCTTGCGACCACCTCCACCACTGCGACTTCCGCCACGTGAGCCACCCGAGGAACGGCCACCGCCAAAACGGCTACCGCCACCTGAGCGACTTCCGCCGCTACTAGGGCGACGGTCACTATTAAAGCTAGATCGGCCAGTAGATGGTCTCCCACCGCCTGCACCAGAATAAGGACGGCGACCTTCCGAAGAAGGGCGTCGTGAATTGTTTGTTTGCATCAGATATTAATTATTGGTGGAGTGTCACATGAGTATGTGGACTCCGGGGCGTGCAGGTATATAAATCAGAAGGGAAGCCAAGAGGCGAAACGTCTGCAGCTATTGGCCCCACACAAGTGACAAAAGCGTTCCAAGAGAATAACACAAGTGAGTAAATAAGTCAACTACTTGCATTTTACGAGCAGGAAACGCTACAAAAATGTACCGATTAATCGGTACATTTTTTAATGTCCAACATTTGATTCTGCCCTAGGTCTTGCCTAAGGCAGAATACTCTTTTGTTATGTATGGGCGGGAAGCGACCATGGTGTCCTGTGAGACACGCGTTCAATTTTCCCCACGAAAATTGCCGCTATGCTCGCCAAGCAACTTGTCCAGCACTTAGTGCTGGACAAGGAGATTGGCTGCGCAATGTCTCACAAAACATTACGGTCGCTTCCTGAGAGTTTTGGTATTGACAAAATCATAAAATAGTGTACTTTCTAAAAAGATTGTAGTACCTAAATCTCTTTGATTTGCGGAGACAGACGATGTCCAAATTTGAACTTTTTAGTGATCTCGGCACTCTCGTAGTACCAGACAACTATGAACACGTTAACGCATTGTCATACTTTAGAGAGGCGAACTATAAATCGTTTCGCTACTTCGATGATGAAATTAACGACGACTTTTTTCCTAACCCTACCCAGGTCTTGAAACCCGGCGAACATTGGCAGATCAAAATCTTCGCCCAAGCAGCAGGTAATAGAACATCTTTGACTGAAGGGTTGGCATTTTTACATTCCCAAGGATCTGTATTTACAGGTGCCCAAGGAGCTGCTCTGGTGTTTCAACAAAAGCACGGCCTGTTGCCTCGGGGTAAGCAATACAATTCACTGGATACTGAAGATCGGTTGCCGAAATGCGAAGGTGACTGTTTGGTTCCTTGGGTCAGTGCATATCTCGGTCCAGTGTTTGAGTTTTCTTTCACGGACATGGGCCATTATACAAGTGATCAGGAGCATTATCTGTTCTATGACGAAGATGTCTTCTTGGGCTTCTTCAGAAAAGCTTAATTACGGACCCGTCGCGAATTTATTCGAGACGGGTCCTTCTACTTTATATATAAAAATTAACATGCTAGGATTCTTGGATTATGAAAGCTGAGAAAACAAAGGTGGAGATTGAGTATATTTTTGGGAAGCATGCGGCGCGGGAGGTTCTTCGCGAGCGTCCGGATGTGGTGGTGGAGGCGCATGTGGCTGCGGATTTTTCGGATGAGAGTCTTTTGCGACTTTTGGACAAATCTGGGACTAAGCTTAAGATACTCAACTTGAAAAATCCGCCGCGGGGGGTGTCGGCTAATGCTTCTCACCAAGGAATAGTGATTGGGATTGTGGCGGAGCGACTGACGATTCCGTACAAGCAATTCAAACAAACGCTTTCTAAAGAGGCGAGCGTGGCGCTCTTGGTACTGGGGGAAGTACAGGATCCCCACAATGTGGGGGCGGTGATTCGTTCAGCTGCTGCCTTTGGCTTCGCTGGAGTGCTTATTCCACCACACAACCAAGCTCCAGTTAACGGTACCGTGGTCAAGGTTTCGGCTGGTATGGCCTTCCGGATTCCACTGGTGACTATACCTAACGTCAATACTGTTCTGCGGGACCTTAAGGAGGACGGCTTTTGGGTGTACGGCCTTGAGGGCGAAGGAACGACCAAGACCACAAGTGAGAAATACACCCGACCGACAGTGTTTGTACTTGGAAACGAAGGCTCTGGTCTACGTGAGAAAACCAAGGAATTGTGCGATGAACTCCTGTCCATACCAATCCATCCCCGTTGCGAGTCCTTAAATGCCGCGGCAGCGACGGCTGTAGTGATGGCTGGCTGGTCTGCCCAACATCCGGAGGCTTTGTCGCCGGTAGTCAAATAGTGTACAATTTCGCAGTTAGATAAGCTCCCACACCCGTGGTTAATTTCTACGAGATACTTTAAATAGATTTTTTATTTTTATGAACGAATCAGAAACACGTGACGAAGACAACAATCTGTCATCTACTGAACCGACTCCGGAAGTAGAAACGACCAGTACCGAAGTAGCATCTTCAGCAGCTCCTGAGGTTGAGTCTGCTTCGGAACCTGCTGTAGAAGAAATAAGCACAGAGCCAGTTGATGAGACAAAAGAAGCAGCGTTTGCAGAAGTTACTGAACCAACCACTCCAGAGCCAGTCAAAGAGGAAGAGGCGGAAGGTATGACAGCTGCTGGTCTCATCACAGCAATCAAACAAAAGTGGACTAAGCGCTACACATACATTGCACTAGCGATTGTAGCGGCTGTCGTAGTCTTGGCGGCGCTACTCTTTGTCATGGAGCGTCAAGGGCGAGTCGATATTGGCATCTTTGATGGTGTGCATCGATTTGTTGATACTAAGACTGCTGTAGCCAAGATAAATGATGGGACAATCTCCAAGTACGATCTTGATGTGAGTATTTCACAAATGTCCTCTGGTTTTGCTGCCCAGGGCGCTGATATTGAGAGCGAAGAAGTAAAAAAGGAAATTCAAACTCGAGCGCTTGATATGCTCGTCAACACCGAGCTCCTCAAGCAAGAGGCGGCAGCGACCGGTATCGTGATCACCGATGAAGACGTTACAACTCGTCTTGAGACACTTACGACTGATGTCGGAGGTGAGGAGGCTTTGAAAGAGCGAATGGCCGAGTTTAATGTTAGTGAAAAAATCCTACTTCGTGACATCAAAAATGAACTTACTATTCAGGCTCTACTCGACGGTGTCTTCAAAGAGAAAAACATTACTGTTTCAGAAAAAGACATTACCGACTTCTATGATGAGGCTGGTGGAGTAAAGGGTGGATTGCCAGAGCTGGAAGCTGTACGGCCGCAGATTGAACAACAGTTACGCAGCAGCAAAGAACAAGAAGTAGTGACGGCATACATAGAAGAACTACGGGGCAAAGCAGAGATTGAGATTCTAATTTAGTAACCTCTCAAAAAAGACCCGCGTACACACGTACGCGGGTCTTTTTTGGTATCGCTTGCTATACTTTCTTTATGACCCGACATCTAAGTGCTGACGCCAAAAAGCTCACTTACCACCCAGACGGTCGCATGAATTTTTTTCGCAGCCTGACGGTGGCTGAGCAAAGTGTGGCCTTTCAGGAACTTTCCGCCCATGTGCAGCAGGTTATTCTGCGACAGCTTCATAACCAAGAAATTGTTGAGATGCTCGACAGTATGGATATGTGGCAAGTCGAACACGTGTTATCGCGGGTAACTAGTGTAAAGCGACGACATGAAATTGTCTACCGACTTAAAAGTGAAGTACGAGAAAAAGTCGACTATTTTTTAAAGTTTCACCCGCAGGCGACATTGTCATTGATTAATTTCAACTACCTGTTTTTACCGTCGACCCTCACGATTGCTGAGGCGGCTGACATTATTGATGAGCACTACGAAGAAACAGGAAAATATCCAGAAATTCTTATTCACGAAAGAGGTCGACTATTAGGAGAGGTTCCGTTCGCAACATTAGTTCGAGAAAAAAACTCGTTTACACTGAAACGCTTTGTGCTGCCTCTCACCACTATCTCCTACCGAGCTGAAGTGTCTGAGATTGTGAAGCTCACCAGTAGTTCTCGTAGTAAAAAAGTCGTCATGCTCGACCATGATGAAAGCGTACTAGGGATTATTTACGCTGACGAGCTGAAGCCGCTACTTAGTCAGCTCCCAGCCGAGTCACTCTACGATTTTGCCGGTGTTTCCGGTAGTGAAGGGGTAAACGATAGTGTTTGGAGTAAGGTGCGGTATCGCTACAAGTGGTTAATCATAAACCTTGGGACAGCGTTCATGGCTGCTGCAGTGGTGGGCTTGTTTGAAAATACGCTCAATGAGTTGGTGCTATTGGCTATTTATATGCCGATCATTGCTGGAATGGGAGGAAATGCCGCTACACAGACGTTGGCGGTAATGGTGCGAGCCATTGCTGTGGGAGAGATCACCCTCAAGAACAGCCTGTCGCCTGTTATGAACGAAGTCGGAGCGGGCTTCGTAAATGGGTTGATTAACGGTGTCTTGGTGGCCTTGGTGGCAACATTTTGGAATCAAAGTCCGCTACTAGGCTTGGTGTTGGCGGTTGCTATGGTTTGCAATCTGGTCATTGCTGGGTTTTTTGGTGCTATTACACCGCTGATCATGCGTGCTCTGGGGAAAGACCCGGCGACTTCAGCAACGATCTTTATCACAACCGCGACCGACGTCTTTGGTTTTTTCATTTTTCTTGGACTGGCAACACTGATCATGCTCTAAGTGATATACTGAGGGTATGAATATTGGCACCTTTTTTACATTGTACGCAATTAGCATACCGATCTTTTTTCTGCTCGATATGCTCTGGCTGGGGCTCGTTGCCAAAGATTTCTACAAGACCCAGCTAGGCCACCTGATGGGTGAAGTCCAATGGATTGCAGCCATTCTTTTCTACCTGCTTTTCCTGATAGGGCTGACGTTTTTTGCTACGTATCCGGCGGTAGCCCAGCATTCAATCTTTAAGGCGGCTCTTCTGGGCGGACTGTTTGGATTTTTTACCTACATGACGTATGACCTGACAAACTACGCAACCCTCGCGTCCTGGCCGCTTAGTGTGGTGTTTGTAGATATGCTGTGGGGGACGGTACTTGGGGCCGGTGTGAGTGCGTTGACATACTATCTCTACGTTTCATTCTTATAATTTTTATGAAGCTTGCTGAACGAATAGTGATGGTCGCTATAGTGCTGGTATTGATTGGTGGCGCTGCCTGGATCTACCTAACTTTGAAAAAGGGAGATCGAGAATTACGCGAAGCGGTGCAGCGGGGAGAGTATGAAATTCCTTTGCCGGATAGTAGTGCGAAAGACGAGCAGGAGTGGCGGACGTACTATCCTGTACTAGTACCAATTATCATTGGCTCAACCACAGCTTATGCGTCGGTAGCAGACTCTCTCCCGGAGCTGATTAAAGGTCTCTCGGACACCCCCTCGTTGCCGGACACTGTCGTTAAGTTGTTTGCCTTTGGGAGTACTGGCCGGCATTCAATCTGGATGAAGGACATGAATTATCCAATTGATATTATTTGGCTAGATGAGTCGGGAATGATTGTTCACATCGTTGAGAATGTCTCACCGGACACTTATCCAGAATCATCTTTTACTCCCCCTACTCCGGCGCGCTACGTGATTGAAACAAATGCCGGCTTCGTGTCGAGTAGTACGGTAACTGTAGGGGATGAGGTGATCATCCCGAAGTAATAGTATTGCAATTCCATTTTTATTGTTGCATAATGCTGGTACACGATGATCGCCCTGCAAAGAAATGTAGGGAGGAAAGTCCGAACACGTCCACAAAGCTTTGTGGAGGAGGGTAGCGGGTAATACCCGTCGGCCGCAAGGCCAGAGGTGCGAGCAGAGACGTCCAAGGCGAAAGCCAAGGAGTTCCCATTGATTTTATCTTTGGGAACAGCCCTTATAGCAATATAGGGGGTGAAACGGCTAAACCCTTACTTACGTGCAAGGCCGTGCTTCCGACAGATTTTTGTTGAATACTTTCAACAAAAATCTGACGGAAGAGAGCCGCAAGAGCCAGTTGGCAACAGTTGGCCTAGGTATATGATCATCCGGGCTTGTCCCGACAGAATTCGGCTTATGTGTACAAATAGTACCCCTTCGGGGGTCTTTTTGTTCTATGATAGAGTAATACCAATTAGGAGGTAATTTAAGAAATTTTTAGTATGTCAGGAAGCGTGTTTACACCCAGAGTTTATCAAGAAGAACCAAGAGCAGTAGAACCACAACCAGTGCGGCGCGACGGCCCCGACAAGATCGGTGGCATGGTACTTAAATTCGTACAGTACCTTGTAATCGGACTTTTGTTCGTCATCCCGGTTTTCTTTGTTCCGGGTTTACCAGCTTCACTTGGCTTTGACAAAGTGCTAGTAGTTACTATTTTCGGTTTTCTGACGATAGTGTTGCTCGGCTTGTCTGCTCTACGGTACAGCAAAGTTATGACCGTTCTTCCACTCTCTCTGGGTATCTTCTGGCTTTTTGTATTAGTGGCTGCGCTTGGCGGACTGCTTTCAGGAGACATTCAAGATTCAATACGTGGTAGCGTGTTCGAACCTCAGACAATGGGCTTCTTTGCTGTCCTTGGCTTAGTGATGACTTTGCCTCTAGTGCTGCAACGCTCAAAGATCATGGCGCTACGCTCTTTGATGTTCTTTGGTAGCGCTGCAACTCTCGTGATTCTGTACACCGTCGTTCGACTATTCTTGAGTCCCGGTGCCTTGTCACTCAAGAGCTTCAACGCCGTGACCGTTTCACCGGTGGGTAGCTTCAATGACTTAGCTATTTTTGCCGCCCTGACCATCATTCTCTCTCTAATTACTTTGTTGCAACTTCCGCTAAAGCGCGGACTACAGATTGTGCTCTCTGCTCTTATCCTCCTGTCCCTGGTTATCATGGCAGTGGTTAACTTCTTCAACCTATGGATTGTGGTGGGATTCTTCGGCCTACTCCTCTTAGTGTACATTTTCTCTCGCGATACACTTTTGTACACGGCAGCAGAAGAAAAGAGCACAGCCGTGTCGCCGTATCTGATTGGAATTACCCTGATTGTGTGTGTTGTAAGTATTATCTTTGTAGTAGCTGGTGATTACGTTGGAACAAAAATAAGCAATGCCACACAGGTTAACTACATTGAAGTAAGACCTTCCATTACTGCTACCATCGATATCGCTCGAGGTGTCTATAGCAGTGATATCTTGCTTGGTACTGGTCCAAACCGCTTTGCTGATGCGTGGCGACTCCATAAAGATCAAACTATCAACGAGACTATATTCTGGAACACAGACTTTAATGCCGGGTTTGGATTCGTGCCGACTATCTTCGTGACCCTGGGTATCCTTGGTGGTCTTGCAATGCTTGCATTTCATGGCTCGTATCTCTACTTAGGCTATAGGATGTTGCTAAAGGGAAGTGCGACCGATACGTTCTGGTACTACTTTGGCGTTGTGACGTTTGTAGCCGCCGTATTCTTGTGGGGTATGTCCTACGTCTATGTGTCAGGGCCGGTGATATTGCTTTTGGCCGCCCTGTTTACCGGCCTCTCTTTTGTGGCCTACCAAGCCTTGGTTCCAACTGCTGCGCGCACTATTCCGCTCGTCAACAGTCGTCGTCGTGGATTTTTCCTTATGACGGTTGTGATTGTACTTATTACTGCTTCGGTAAGCGCGATGTTTACTGTTGGTAAGCAATATGTTGCCCAAGCTCAGTTTACAAGTGCGCGGAGCGCAACGAGTCCCGAAGAATTCAGAAATCTCATCGCAGAAGCCTACCAACAATATCCTGACGACCGCTTCGCGGTAGTGTCAGCCCAGATAAAACTGTCTGAGCTGCGTAGTATGCTCGCTTTAGCCGAACCATCGGAAGAGGATCAAACTAAGTTTGTGAATCTAGCAGTGTCAGCAGTGGCTGATGCAGAACAAGCCATTAGTCTCGATCCGACAAGCCCAGAGGGGCACGCTACGCTCGCGAGCATTCTAATATTGCTTTCTGGTGTTGGATTTGAAGACGCCGAGAACCGCGCTACGGCAAAGCTTGAGGATGCAAAGTGGCGAGATCCGCTAAATCCAGGTTACGCTATGATGGCAGCCTACATGTCATTGCAAATGAACGATGGCGCCCGGGCTCGAGATCAAATTAATCAAGCTCTTGAACTTAAACGAAATTACTCTGAAGCCCTGTTCCTGCTTTCTCAAATTGATATTAAAGAAGGTAATATTGAAGCTGCTATCACAACGACTCGTCAAATGACTACGCTCGAGCCAAACAATCCGACCCGCTATTACCAACTGGGAGTGCTCTTGGCGGCTAATAAAGATCTGGAGGGAGCTGTTGATGCTTACGAGACGGCTATCGAGTTTGACAATAACTTTGCAAACGCTCGCTACATGATGGCACTCGCCCTGCTTGATCTGGGTCGCTTGCAGGACGGACTTACACAGCTTCGACTGGTACGTGAGACTAACCAAGAGAATACACAGCTCAATGCTCTGATTACACAACTTGAAACAAACGGTTACACTCCGGGACAAGGGACTGGACTAGGTGGAGCGGTCAACGAAGCCACCCCACAAGAGCAACAAAATGGAGAAGCGGTTACCTCAAACGGACAGACAAACACAAATCTCGTCACGCCGGTAAACACAGTAGGAGGCGAGCAGTCGCCAGCTGACGACGCTCCACAAGAAACGCCAGCACAATAGAAAACTATGGTACGTCGAGTTTTTAACTTTATGTACAGAGAAGTACGCGGCCTGCACCAGGCCGCGTATATTCTTGCGCTCTTTGCCATTGGATCACAGCTGTTGGCTGTAGTTAGGGATCGACTTCTGGCACATCTTTTTGGAGCCGGTCCAGAACTCGACCTCTACTATGCCGCTTTCCGGATTCCCGATTTGATGTACGTTTTGTTCGCTTCTGTCTTGTCCGTGTATGTGCTGCTACCCTTTGTGAGTCGCTATACTGAAGAGGGTGGACCAAAGTCGGGGGCGAATGTCATATCGCAAGTCTTTACGCTTTTCCTGATATTCTACGCTTTCATGGCGCTGGTGCTTATGGCGACCGCGAGTCTCTATGTGCCAAAGCTCTTCCCTGGTTTTATTGACCAGGCTGATACACTGACGACCTTGATACAGATACTTCTGTTCCAGGCCTTCTTGCTTGGAATTTCTAGCCTCTGTGGAGTGATTACACAGCTCACACACCGCTTTGTTCTGTATGCTATCAGTCCGCTACTATACAATATCGGTATTATTTTTGGGGTTGCTGCCCTGTACCCGCTGTATGGGTTATCGGGACTGGTAGCCGGCGTTGTTCTCGGCGCCCTTGGACACCTTGTCATCCAGATACCTTTTGTTTTTAGAAGTGAGTATCGCTTTGGCATCAATTTTACTTTTGATTGGGTGCTGATGAGAGAAGTGTTGGCGGTTTCCATTCCGCGTGCACTGACTCTATCAATCAATCAAATTGTGCTGTTAGTGCTTATAGGTATGGCTTCGACGATGGCAGTCGGTTCGGTCTCCGTGTTTCAGTTCGCCTACAACTTGCAGTCTGTGCCACTGGCGGTTATCGGGATGAGTTATTCGGTAGCCGCGTTTCCGACGCTCTCGACACTCTTGTCCAAGAACAAGCACAAAGAGTTCAACCAGCAACTCCTCACCGCTCTGAGGCACATTATTTTTTGGTCCGTGCCGATCGCAGCGTTGGTGATTGTGTTGCGCGCACAAATCGTCCGTGTACTCCTTGGTAGTGGTGCATTTGACTGGAGCGACACCAGACTCACTGCAGCAGCAATGGCCTTGTTTGTGATTTCGTTGATTGCCCAAGCTGTGCTGCTACTGTTGATTCGAGCCTTTTACGCTGGCGGTCGTACGTTTACGCCGCTTTGGATAGCTGTAGTCTCTTCGGTAGTATCACTCGGTCTAGCGCTTTTTTTCCGACACCTCTACTTGGTGGACGGTGGATTTCAGGCGAAAGTCGAAAGTCTGTTTCGTCTTGAAGGAGTTGGTGGAACAGAGGTGTTGATGCTTACACTGGCCTTTGTTATCGGACAATTTGTTCAGCTGATTATTATTATGATAACTTCAGCGTACATTTTTTGTATTGACTATCGTCCGCTACTACGCTTGTCAGCCGAGGCGCTTCTGGCGGCGCTCGCCGGAGGATTCTCCGCGTACGCAGCCCTGCTCTTTGTGGTTGATGGTATCAATCAAGACACGTTTATTGGTATCTCACTCCAAGGATTAGTGGCCGGTATTATGGGTATGACAGCCGTGATACTAGTGTACCGAGTATTAAAAGCCCCTGAACTTTTTGAAATCTATCGATCATTCCACTCCAAGATCTTTAAGACTGATGTCATAGCTCCCCAACCCGATACCATCTAAGAACCTGCAAATAGAAGCTTCCTATACTTCGTTGCTCCTCGCTCGGAAACCCTCACCGTACAAGAAGTACGACTCGTATTTCCTCCTCAGGCGCCTCGTCTAGAAAACTTTTATTCACAGGTTGAGTATGTAAGTTGGTAATTTCGTTAATTTTAGGTAAAGTAAGACCACTTACATGAAGCATATCCGTAATTTCAGTATTATCGCCCACATCGACCACGGTAAGTCGACGTTGGCTGATCGTATGCTCGAGGTGACTAAAACCGTCGAGACTCGCAAAATGAAGGCCCAGGTGCTTGATTCTATGGAACTTGAACGTGAGCGGGGTATCACCATCAAGATGCAGCCAGTGCGGATGCACTATACTCATACCGGCGAAGCGTACGAACTGAATCTGATCGACACACCAGGTCACATCGACTTCTCCTATGAGGTCTCACGGGCCCTCAAAGCCGTTGAGGGCGTTCTTTTGCTGGTTGATAGTACTCAAGGTGTTCAAGCTCAAACTCTCACTACACTCCAGATGGCCAAAGACCAGCATTTGACTATCATTCCTGTTCTCACAAAGACCGACGTGCCACACGCACGGATTGAAGATGTAGGGAACGAAGTTATCAATTTGCTGGGTTGTGCGCGCGAAGACATTATGTTGGTATCAGGTAAAACTGGTGATGGGGTACCAGCTCTTCTGGAAGCAATTTGTAAGCGTATACCACCACCAAAGGAAACTACGCAAACCATTTACCGAGGTTTGATTTTTGATTTTCAATATTCCAACCATCGCGGCATTATTGTCTTTATGCGCGTCATTGATGGTGCTGTTAAGAAAGGGGACGTCTTGAAATTTGCTGCCAGCAAAAAGACTTTCACTGTTCTTGAAGTCGGAGTGGTGACACCTGAAGAGTCGCCTCAAGCGGAACTCACTGCTGGCCAAATCGGCTACATCGTGACTGGTATCAAAGAGCCTGGCGTGGCGTACGTGGGAGACACGTTGGTACCTGAACGTGGGGCGGCAGAAGCTCTTCCCGATTTCCAGTTGGCACGACCGGTTGTATGGTCTTCTATTTTTCCAGAAAACCAGGATGAGTTCACGCAGCTGCGCCAAGCACTCGATCGCCTACGTCTATCCGACTCCTCACTTTCGTTTGAAGAAGAATCATCTGGCGTACTCGGCCGAGGCTTCCGTTGTGGATTCCTAGGAATGCTCCACATGGAAATCATCACTGAGCGCCTACGTCGCGAGTTTGATATTGATATTATTATTACTTCGCCTTCAATTTCTTATGAAGTAACCTGGCCAGACGGACGGGTGGAAAACATCTATGCGGCCAATCGTTTTCCTGAACATGGTGATAAAGTAACAGTCCGTGAACCATGGATTCTCGGTCAGGTCATCCTGCCTGGGGATTACATGGGTAATGTACTGACACTATTGTATGACCATGAAGCCAGCGTGATCGATACTGAGCTCTTTGGTGACGGTCGTACACTTTTGGCAATTGAAATGCCACTACGTGAACTAATGCGAGGTTTCTTTGATAAGCTAAAGAATGCTAGTAGTGGGTACGCCTCGTTGTCGTATGAAATCGCCGAAATGCGTGCAGCCACTGTCACACGACTTGATATTTTGATTGCCGAAGAACTTGTCCCAGCCTTCTCGAGGGTTGTTGGTGTGATGCGGGCCGAAACCGAAGCCAAAGGGATCGTAGAAAAACTTTACACAGCTCTCCCGCGTCAACAATTTGCTGTAAAGATCCAAGCAAAAGTAATGGGGCATCTGACGGCCACAAAGAAACTATCTCCAGTTGGGAAAGATGTAACAGCGCATCTTTATGGCGGTGACATTACCCGTAAAATGAAACTGCGAGAAAAACAAAAGAAGGGTAAAGCGAAAGCCTTGGAACGCGGCAAAGTCCACATCCCCCAAGACGTCTTCATGAAGATGATCCGATCGGATTAAGTCGTGAATTTAAATAGGTAACAAAAAGGACGGTTCGCAATGCGGACCGTCCTGGGTACCGATGTTTACTCGATGATGTACAGCGTCACCGCCCCTCCTTCGAGTATCTTCGACTCTCTCATTCACGATGATGTTGGAGCATCTGACATGAATCAGGGGATATAAAGAGCGAACTCCTCAAATCAAGCCAAAGCAACGTCAGTCTTTACCGCGACCGTGGCGCGAGCACGTACACTATGTAGTACAGGATTAAGGGGCTACGATAGTGCTTATTACCCTTCGTGCATCAGGCAGGAGGCCTCCCCTTGGTAAACTGTCTATGGTCTATAATGACAGAATAAAAATATTTGTCAATCTCTTATGAGAATAGCGCCGGTCCACCAGAGTAAGCAAATACCATACTTAGAATGATAAGTACCGCTACCACAACCCAAATCCACTTAATAGTTTTCTTGGTTCGTTCGTCAAATAAAAAGCTCATGACGCCTATTCTACCTGAATTACATCACAATTTAAATAGCAAAAGTAGTATACTAAAAGCGAGCATTTGACTACCTTGTTCCAGGAATCGGCGTTGGCCTAAAGCCGCCGATTCGGAACTAAATTCAGAATAGTCGCTACGCTCGTTTCTTCATTTAAAAAATGCTCGATTTTTACCAGCGCCGCAAATTTAAGACAATCCTTACTTCGCCGATCACCAGGGGTTTGTTGATAGTATTGGTACTCCTAATGGCTTATAGCGCTTATACGCGCTATGAAATAGCCAAAGGCATGGAAGGGCGACGTGTGGAAGTGGAATCTGACGTCAAGCGTCTGGAAGTCCAAAAAGACACCTTAGATAAGCAGGTCCGGTACCTTTCTGACGACCGCGGGATTGAGGCAGAAATGCGCCGGCAATTTGATGTGGCGCTGGAGAACGAACAGGTGGTGGTTATTGTAGAGCCTGAAGCGGATGAAACAAACACAGGTTCTAGTACGTATGAAACAGCAGTACAGCCAGCCTGGTATGAGTTTTGGCGCTAAGTTTGCTATACTAAGACATCATTTTAATGTAATTAATATAATATGAACACCGTTACCATTTACAGTACTCCCGTTTGTCACTTCTGCCATGCCGCGAAGGACTTTTTTAAAGAAAATAATGTCGACTACTCAGAATACGATGTGGCGGCTGATCTGGAGAAGCGCACCGAGATGATCGATATGACCGGCCAAATGGGAGTCCCGGTAATCCGTATCAACGATGACGTCATTATCGGTTTCGACGAACCAAAACTGAAAGAACTTTTAGGTATCTAGATCAGAGTGAAAAAGCTGTGGGCCTAGGCCCACAGCTTTTTTAGACTTCGTCTTCTACAATGGCGTCTATTTCAGTTAGAATAAGAGTATCAAGTTCTTCTTCTGCGTCGGTGGCCGCCAAATCAAGCTCGCTAAACATTCCGTCCATTTCCTTGGTGGCGGTCTCTATGCGGGCTTCCACGTGCTGTAGGGTCTCTTGTGAGTGCCGATTTGAAGTATCGATATGCTCGTTGACTTCTGTCACTGCAGCTAACAGATCGCTTAGATCTGTGTCGATGCTACTGCTTGTGTCATCAGGATTCATATGTTTTGCTTAAGTATACGAGTGGCTAATTTTCTTTCCTTAGTGCGCTCCACAACTAGTGTGGTGCGCTCTGGCCCAGGCAGACGAATGTCAAAGCCCTTCTGATCAATTGCAAGACCATGCTGTGCTTTATTGAGTGCTTCAACGAGCCGTTCGCGTTTTTCGCTGGTGACATTATCGTCGAAGAAATCTTGGAAGAAAGTAAGAATCTTTGGGTCACTTTCAATTAGGTCCTGCAAAGCCTGCTTTTTTTGCTCTTTAGTAAATGAGCCATCACGGTTGTCTTCAAGGTTTACGCTAAGTTTTTTCAGTGTCGCTTCGACGGACTTTTCTTCAGCTTCCGAGTCAGATGGACTGACTTCAATACCATCAGGCTCAACACCATCATCACTGTCCATGCCTTCAGGTCGGTCAGTAACACCAAGCTGCTCTGGGGTAAGGGTGTTGCGCTTTAGGTTTTCAAACTCCTGTTGTCTCGTGCGGTAGCCATTAACCCGCTGCGTCGTACTTGCGACACGGCCATTGAGAGTCGTGAGTGCTTGCTTCATCCTCTCGTCTTCTGCTCGTACCTTCTCTCGTCCAGCAGCTATCTGCTTATCGATAAGTTTGATAACCTCGTGTCGCGCCACGTCTCTTTCTGAGAGACCCGCAGTGCCGAGTAACTTTGCGATTGTGTCTCGCTTACCTTCAAGTTGAGTCAAAGTACGGAGTTGCTGTTCGTGCTCTGCTCTCGTGATTTCAGCTTGAGTCTCAGCCAGTTGCAGATTACCGCCTAGTGAATCAAGTCTTTTTTCAATCGGGGACATTTTCTCGCCATAGATATCAATGAGGCGGTCCGCAATAAGATCACGTTTACCTTTAAATTGTTCCATTCGCCCCACTCGTGAATCGGCTTGCTCGTTGAGGGAGTTTTGCGTCAAGATAAGATCAAGTTTTTGTTGATCAAAATCAAGCGCTTTTCGTTCCAGTCCCGCGAGACCCGGCGCACCCATGCTGCGAAGGGTCTCGATCGCCGCTGCGGTTTCCTTTGCAGCAAGATCAATCGCTTCTATCCTAGGTGAAAGAGAGGTGGCCTGTTCGCGTAAATTTATTGCTTTGCCCTCGTGGCGATCAACAAAGAACTGATTGTACGAAATCTCCATTTTCCCTGCCAGTCGTTGGACTCCGGGAATCTTGTAGACGCCTTCGTACAGTGTTTGCGCCACCGACTTGCCACGTTCTGACATCCCACCAAAGAAAGACTTGGCTTTTTCGCCAAAGCTAGATAAAGTTTGTCGGGTGCTTTCTAGTGCGTCTTGAGCAGACTCTTTGAATGAGGGACGAGATGTCGCCTCGCTCTCAATATCGGTATTATCAACTCGATGCGCATTATCGGGGAATACATCCGGTTCTTCAAAATCTCCGATATCATCGGGTCGTCCATAAAATTGGGACTCAGCCGTCGGAGCTCCAAATGCTGCTTCTCTCATGAGATAAATAATAGCATGCTATTCTGGCACGATTGTGTCCAGTTATGCAGATGTGCCCTTACTCCTTTTAAATGTGCCTTTACCAGGAGTCGAACCCAGATTTTCTCCTTAGGACGGAGCCGTTCTATCCATTGAACTATAAAGGCTTTAATCTTGTGAGCCCAACTGAAACAGTTTCCCAAACTGTTTCAGTCCCGCGGACGGAATAGCTCTATCCATTGAGCTATGAAGGCGGTGTCGATAGGGTAGCAGAAAAAGGGTGGGGTGGGTAGGGTATACCCTTACACTAACTTTTGTGTAGTTTTTGCTAGCCCCTAACCTTACTCCTGCAAACAGACTCTCACATCAGTCGGACTAGGTAGTAAGAATAGTGAAAAACACTAGCAACACTAAAGTAAGTGTGGGGTATACTTATAAGTAATGTTAGAAGGCAATGGAAATGATGAGTTAAAGGCGTTGATTCTAGAGAACCAACGCCTGCTGGCTGAAAACAACGAGCTTTTAAAGAAAATGACCCGAAGTGCAGCACGCCATTTTTGGCTAAACGTGGTTTGGATTATCTTCCTTCTTGGTGCCCCACTTATACTTTTGTATCAGTTTATTATGCCCATGTATGAATCAGTTGGTGGTGCCGACGCGTCATCCCTGGGTGATCAGGTTAAAGAACTCAATGAATTGAGAGGCTTTTTGCAAGAACAACGTTAGATTGTAGGGTAGAAACCCCGTTGATATTATCAAAAAAACAGGTACAATAGCCGCACTAATCGTATGACGATTACCTTGCTTGGGTAGCTCAGTTGGTATCGATTCAGCAGAGCCTCATCGATACAACGCTTCGTCTCGCGGCCTGAGAGTAGGTAAACTTCCTCTCCCCGCTCGACTCACGTTGTAGAGCACTAAGTAGCATGGTATAAAGTATGTCGTAGATTTTTGCTTGGGTAGCTCAGTTGGTAGAGCA
>JAYVBM010000042.1:0-29545 GCA_043750495.1 Minisyncoccota bacterium
GCCTTGCGATAGCTTATTTGTAAGATATTTGAAAACACGGTAGCAACTAGGGGTAGTCCAACGATCGGCAACAGCGCAATACCATTTCCTCCGCCGAGAGTGTCTGTCATAAACACCACAGTCGCGAGTGAAAGTGTTAGCGCCATTGAGCCGGTTTCGGTCATCCAGAAACGCGCTGGCGGAATGTTGAACCATAAAAAAGCGGTGATGCCGCCAACCACAGTCGCACAAAATGCCGCCAGGTGGAATTGTTCTTGGACCAGGGCGATACCAGCGTAGGCGCCAAAAATGGATGCAAATACACCACCAGACAGGCCGTCGATACCATCGATAACTCCGCTGGCATAGAGGGCAATGGTCAGCAGAATAAAGAACGGAATGATAAACACACCCAATTCCAAAGTGCCATCAAATGGGATACTAATACTAGAGACACCAAGTTTGCTATAGAACCACCAACCGAGTAAGCCTGAGAGAGCAATGATAAGTAGTAGGCGCACACGCAACCCAAGTCCGGCTCCTCCTCTATTTACATCATAAAAGTCATTGAGAAATCCGATCAGGGCACCAAGTAATAGTCCTGCCGTCGGAATAAGCGTCTGCGATCGGCTGAAGAAATCAAACTGAGCAAATGGTGAGTTGGGATAGAGTTGCGCAAACACGTACAAGATAATAATTGTTAGCAGCACACTGGCCCAGATAACAATGCCACCCATGCGCGGTGTTTTGGTTTCGGCATGACCTTTTAACTGATTAAAAACTTCAGCAACTTTTCCGTTAAGCGCTGTCTTGCCACCACTCTTTTTCCAGACTTTATGCTTGTAGAGGAAGTGCGTCACAATCGGAGTAAGCAGAATGCCGATGATAAAAGCGAGAATTGCGGGGGTAAATATAACGAGAAAAGTGGTGTTCATAATTATATTTTACTTATGTCCGTGCGCACCGCGTTTACTAGTCTAAGCACATCACTAAAGCGTTCTTCGCGGGTGGAGCCCAAAACAGTGACGATGATCGGTCGGTCGTGCCCAGCATCAAATGCCACTGTGAGATTGCCACCAGCTAAGTCCGTGTAACCAGTCTTTGAACCAAGCAGATTCGGAATGGCGTACATTACTTCGTTGGTATTTTCGATATCATGGTACTCACCTTGGCTGTTATAGATACGCGCGCCGCCAAGTGTGGTGGATTCAATGAGTTCTGGGTAGTTTTGCAAAATGTACTCCATGAGGTACGACACGTCCTTGGCTGAACCAACCGCGCCGGGTTCTGACGAAGAGATATCAAGACCAGTGGTGTTTTTGAACTCTAATGTCTCTAGTTTGAGCTCTTGGGCTTTAATATTCATCCCTTCGACAAATTGTCGTGCTGGATCTTGTGCGCCTAAAAGCGCACCAGCGCTAGCGCCTAGAGCAAAGGCCGCATCGTTTGAAGAGGAGATAAGGGCTAGTCGGTTGAGCTGTGCCATGGTGAAGTCCTCGCCGGCGCTGAGGCCGTCACCGCCTTCTTGCGACACCGCTCGTGAGGAAAGCTTTACATCAGTGTCTGCAGCTACAAGTTCATAGGCTAAAAGAGCCGTCATGAGTTTTGTAATAGACGCTAGTGGAAGAGCGGTATCTTCGTCTTTGGTGTAGAGTGCCCGCTGCGCCTTTACGTCCCAAACGTAAGCACTCTTGCCGCGCACTTCTACTTCACTCAGTTTTTTGGGAACATCATCTTCTGTTCTTGGCTTGATGGAGACGTCTTCCAGGTTGACTGTGCTTGGTACACTAGCGCTCTGTTTTTTATCAATCAGAACAGCACTAAACAAACCCCCAAGGATGAAAAGTAAAATAGCCAATTGAAACACAATAACTAACCTTCGCTGTGATAGCACTTTGGTGGATTCGCTCATACGATTTCGGGCGTGGCATTAAAGGCTTCAACCGCGTTGAGGAATTCGCTAAAGCGTGGGAGTTCTGATTTGGTGGCGGCGCCTAGATGTTGAAGTAGCTCGGGTGTAATTTTAAAGTGATAGCTGTTCCCTACTGCCTCGCGCGTAACAAGACCTTTAATCAATAAATTTCTCAAGATGAACGATGAATTAACCCCTCGAATGCGGTCTATTTCAGCTCGTGAGACTGGTTCCTTGTAGAGAATGATAGCTAGGGTTTCGGCGCCGGCTTTTCCGATGTCGCCTTTGAGTTCACCTTTGCGCATTGTTTCAATAAATTCGCTTAATTCTGGAGCGGTACTAAGGCTAATTTCAGTTTCGGTTTCAACAAGACGGGTAGCTCCAAATTCCAGTCGGTGACGAAGCTGTTCGGTAGCAATAGTCCAAGCTTCGTCATCTACAGCAAAAAGTTTCTGCAGAGCAGATTTTTTCTGGGGTGTCGCTTTATAAAACAAAACAGCCTCTATCAGGATATCGAGCGGCATAAAGCCATTCTAGCACGAAAAACCTTAGTTTTTCTTGCTTTTATAAACAGCTCCAGGATAACTAGTTGCCGGTTTCTGTGGGAGGTTTTTATGTTGACAATATTCTATACCGTGCTACTATGTGCCCAGTTTCAGTTCCCCCAGACCACACTAGTGTCCAGAAAGCGTACTAATAAAGTGCGAATCCGCTAGGTTAAACAGGGTGTTGGTCACCTGTACCCGCTAAGTTCTTCCGACGGGAATGAGAATCGCGAGTGGTACCCCAAGCTTCTTCGGGTCAGTGAAGCAAAGGCCGGACGCATTTTTCTGAATATTATTATTTAGAAAAACTGCGTCCGGCCTTTACCTTTTATACTTTAGTAATAGCGTGGCGTGGCGGCCTTGTCGAGTTCAATTTCAATATCGTAAAATCGGTCCACCTGGGTGATGATAAGGTTGCCTTGCTTGAATAGCTCCAGAATCGCCAGAAAGCCAACGATTACGTTTTTTCGCTCCGGTTCATTTTGCTTCATTTCAAAGAAACTGGTTCTGATTTGTCGTTCAATTCTTCGCCGTAGGCTATCCATCATTTCCTCGAGCGAAATCATCGGCTTTACCTTGGCGGTTTGCTTAACGATGGGTTTAGGAAGATTGGTAATCGCCCGTTCCATGGCTTCCACCAGGGCAGAAACTGTACAAAAATCATCAGGTAAAAATACTGGGTCGCGGGGCGGCGTGTACTCAGGTTCGTACATCATCTTGCTGCCAAACTCATTTTGCACCGACAGCGCTATGTCGCGGTAGATTTGATAAAGTCTTAGCCTGTCTTCTAGGTCGTGGATACTAGTCTCTTCTTCTTCGGTCAGTTCTAGTACTGGCAGGAGCGATTTGGATTTTATTAAAAGTAACGTAGCTGCGAGCGTAATGAACTGCGCGGTGTGCGGCAGAGATTGTTCCTGCATATCGCTCACTCTGGCGATGTACTCGTCAGTAACTGTCGCTAGACTGATGTTGTTAATGAGCAGTTTCCGTTTTTCAACTAGTTCAATCAAAAGCTCCAAGGGACCCTCGAAGTGTTCAGTTTTTATTGAGTATGGAGAAATAGTCGAGGTCACGTAATAATTGTAGCATGTGTCGTTTCGTCTCTAACTTAAGTATTCGCTAAATATCAAACCTGTCCTTGAAGTATTCTTCAGATTCCACGTTTGCATTAAATACAGTATTAGCTTCTGCATTTAGCCGCTTTATATAGTTGTAAAATTCGTTGTCAGAAAATGCCTGCAGTCCAAAACTAGCTATTGCTTCTAAAATCTCCTTAGACAACGCACTAACGTCGTGACTAGTATCGGTCTCTATCTCTGCCTCGAAGTAATATGAATGATTAGGCACTTCGACAATAGCAATTTCAACATCACCAAGTTGATAGACTTCGCTGTTTCTTACACATAGAACGCCTTTTGTGTAACCAAGTAGACTCATAACTTGTACGAGTGAGTCAAAAGATCCTTCCGTTTTAACTTTAAATTCTTTTCTAGCATCAGATCCTCCCCACTTTCCAGTCTTTACAATAATCTCTGATACTCCGTTAGTGTTTCTTATTCTTATGTCGGTAGTTCGGTCTTCAATCTTTTGACCGTCTATAAGCGTGGTGTAGTCAATTAATACTCGATTTTTGATTTCTTTCAGAACAGCAATTTCTTTAAGCTTACTCTTCAGTGTCTCCAAGTCCGACTCTTGTATCTGTCCGCGCATTTCAATCTCGGTGAGGTTTGTCATGAACAGACTACTTAAAAGTTTTAATCAGTTGTACTAAAAGACGTACCGGTTCACCAGTAGCGCCTTTGGCTAGTTTGTCACTCGGGATACTGTCCATGCGCGGAGCGATGTCGATGTGGACCCAAGGGATATTTTTTTCGACGAAGTGTGAGAGGAAAGTTCCGCCTTCTATACAGCCTCCGAAGCGACTGAAGTTGGTGGCGATGTTAGAGATATCCGCGCGGTTACTCTTGAGTACTGACTTGTATTCATCCCATAGAGGTAGCGGCCAGACGAGATCACCACTCTCCTCACCTAACTTTACTAGCTTGGTTTGCAAAGCTTCATCCTTGGTCAGGATAGCACTGGCGTGTTGTCCAAGAGCCGACAGGGCTGCACCCGTGAGCGTGGCTATGTCTACCATGAGCGCCGGGGCGTAGTGCTTTTGAGCGTAGGTCATGGCGTCAGCGAGTACCAGGCGTCCTTCGGCATCAGTGTGAAGAATTTCGACAGTCTGGCCTGATAGTGAGGTGGCAATATCACCTGCCCGCATACTCTTGGCGGAGACAGAGTTTTCGGCGGCTGGTATGAGTCCGATAACATTTTTCTTTAGGCCCAGTTCCGCCGCTGCGCTGATAGCACCAATCACTGCTGCTCCGCCCGACATATCAAGGTGCATATCATGCATTGAACCGGTTGGCTTTACATTGAGACCGCCCGTGTCATAAGTGATGCCTTTGCCAATCAAGACAATCGGCTTGGCTTTTTTATTGGCCTTCCCGGCTCCCCAGTATTCAATCACAATAAAACGCGGGGCATCGTCGGCACCTTTGCCAACAGCATGGAGAAGACCCATTCCCATTTTGACAATTTCTTTTTCGTTGAAAACTTTTACAGTTGCTTTGGTGCCTTTGAAGGTAAGTCTGGTTGCTTCGGCTAAGGCTTCTGGGGTCATGTCGTCGCCAGTGGCGTTGGCGACATCTCGAGTCAGGTTGGCTGCTTCGGCGATTGTAAGACCCTCTTCAAAAGCATCTTTGCTTTTCTTTTCACCAAGACCACAGACCAATATTTCTTTTAGTTCCTTTTCCTTCTTTGGTTTGGTTTTGTATTTTCGGTACTCGTATGAAGCGAGTGAGAGGTTTTCTGCCAAGGTGCGGAAGCACCACTCGTCACCAAGAGTTTCAAGCTGCTTGCAGCCCATTGGTCCCAGATGAAGTGCAATGTTTTCAAGTTGATGAGATTTGGCCGCTTGTACAATAGAGCGCACGAGTGTGCGAAATGTACGTGCAGTTGTTTCGCTTCGCTTCCCCGCTCCCATCCGATATTCCAGTCCGCCATCCTTAGTCTCTACTAGTCGGTGCCAACTAGGCGCGTCTTCAGTGAGGATAATCTTGCAGTATTTCTTCGGTGCTTCATTAAGTTCCTTAATTGAAGTAGTGATATTTGGCATGATGCCTATTATAGCAGAAGTATAAAAAGAGCGGACCAGTAGGACCGCTCATTTTATTATGGTTACTTATATTACTTAACTAGGGCAATAATCTCCAAAGCCTTATCTTTGAATTCTTCAGGATCAGAAGTGCTTCCAAGAGCCTTCAAATGCCCCTCGATATCTTCGTTTGGGCTGTCTTCGATGAGTATCTCTACACAGTTCATGAATAGCTCTGTACCAAACCCTTTGCTATTAAGGATTTGTAAAAAACTAGTGATTTGTGATTCGTTAAGCTGTTCCCCTACTAAAGCAGTAAAACGCTTATCTGCACTTTCAAATCCATGCGCCTTTTCAGGTCCGAAATTAATTTCAGATTCTTTCATATGTTGATATAGCAGCACTATTATTAGTATTTGTCAATTTATTCCCCGGTTGGTTGTGATAATAGGGTGTCGATACGGTTGATATCGCGCGGGAAAGGCACCGCCTCTTTTACGTTTGGAAGGTTAAGCATCCGGGCTGTGATACGTTCCAGGCCGGTTGAGCATCCACCATGCGGGGCTACCCCGTACTTGTGATGCATAAGGTAAAAATTGAACTTTTCCGGATCTAGGTTGCGGCGCTCCATTTTTTCAACCATGGTGTCGTAATTGTGATACCGTTGCGCGCCACTGTTGATTTCTAGCCCCCTAAAGAGTAAGTCAAAGCTACGGCAAAGCTCTGGTTCGTCAGGCTTTTCAAGCGAGTAGAAAGCTCGTTTGCTAGTCGGAAACTCCGTTATGAACACGAAATCACTGTTATATTTCTCGAGTGCATATTTACAGATGAGTCGCTCGTGTTCAGGTTCCATGTCAAGTTCACCCAAGCTCTTGGTGTCGTATTCCCGATCAATTATTTCTTGCGTTTCTTTAAGAGTGAATACCGGGAAAGCACCAGCTGGTATCGCCGGCGCTGTAGTATCAAAGCGCTCAAAAACGCCTTCATGCTTTTCGTTTACTGCGCTGCAGACATCACGGATGACCGCTTCAAGTTCCTTCATTACGTCCGTATGATCTTTAATAAAACCAAGTTCAAAGTCCATCTGGGTAATTTCGGCTAGGTGCCTCGTGGTGGCCGATTTCTCCGCCCGGAAGATTTTGGCGATAGTAAATACACGTTCAAACGCACCGGTCATAATTTCTTTGTATAGCTGTGGACTGGTGGCAAGGTTAGCGACCCGGCCATTGAAGTATTCAACCTTAAATACCTCAGCCCCACCTTCGGCGTCACTTCCGACCAGTGCTGGCGACTGAAACTCCACGAAGTCTCTAGCGATTAGAGCATTGCGGTAGGCTTGAACAATAGTCGCAGATACTTTGAATATGTCTTGCGCACGATGCATCTTTAGCGTTAGTGGTCGGTTGTCTAACACTGTCTCAAGTGACATCTCCCCGTCAAGGTCAAACGGCATCGGGGCTGACTCATTGAGTACTTCGATATTAGTGATTTCAAGTTCAATGGCACCGTTTGGCACGTTTGCATTAACCATTTTTTCTGGCCGCTTGTTTACGATACCTTTTACCGCTACGCTGTACTCTTGGCCAATATCTTTGGCAATTTCTAGAACTTCAGGTTTTCCAAAGACAACTCCTTGGATAAGAGATGATCGGTCACGAAAATCAAAGAAGGCCATCTTCCCTTGGTGTCGAGCGACGTTTACCACGCCGTTAATAAGGACTTCCTGCCCAATATGCTCAGACAGGTCTTTTATAAGGATACGTTCACTCATACAGTTTCTTCTTCTTTAGTCACTGCTTGCTCAGCTGCTTGGCGTAAAGACACGGTGACTTCGTATTTTCCGTACATTCCGTCCTTACTTTCAATTGTGAGATCAGGATGCTCGGCACTAATTTGTTTGAATAAGGCCGCACCCGAGATGTCCTCATCAATTTCATACGTGATTGCGTGAGCGTTTTTTTCTAGTATCGTCGCGTTTAGTTGTAACATTATCAGGTCAACATCCTTCAACGATTCGTTCATTGGTTGCTTGGGAGATTCCATCCCAAATAGTTTTTTTCCAAACATATGTTTTTGTTGTAGTGGAGATTAAAAAATCACCTCTACAAATATATTAGCTATTAATACATTTGTAGGGGCGATTTTGATCATTCGATCAGTCGCGGTGCCACCCTACTTCCCGAAAAGGCATACCCGTTCGGCTTGGTTGCTGCGTACTTTAGTCTCCACAGTGTCAGCTGCTTCGTCGACGTAGCCTTACTATAACAAAATATTCCTCCTTGTATAGGGCCATTAGGCTACTTAAAACAGCTTTGTAAAATCCACCTGTATTGTAACGATCCCTTCCGGTGAGGTACTGGCAACGATAGACTCCTCCCAGTTGAACGTATCTTTTATACCTTTTAAACTAACTAGCATTTGGGCAATGAAGGTCTCAATGAAGTCGGGGGTAGGGCCTATCCTTTGTTGTGAGCCAGGCTCTGGAATCAGGTATGGTTGAAAGCGCAACAACCCAGGCTCGTTTACTAGCACGATTGCTTCGCAATCAAGTCGATCTGCAACACTTTCAATCACTGAACTGATAACTAGGGGCAGCGACCGCTCTCTTCGACTTTCTTTCTCAAAATCCATATGTATTTCTTACAAGTCTACCAGTCCTTTCTGGGTGTAATTTCGATATATGCTTCAAAGTCAGACTCTTCCACGATTTTGGCATTTTCTTTTGAAATTACGTCGTCAGAGAGACAGAGTACTTCAAAAAATGCCGCTTGTTCCTCTGCTTCAGCGAAGCGAAAGTTTTCGTGCAGGAGGTAAAATTGTAAGACTCCGTCTGGGGCACCATCACGATAGGCTATCTCGTAAGTTTTATCTTTCTTCCAAGTTTTGGTAAGGCTCTCAATTCTTAAACTCACCTGCTCTTTTGCGGATTCAAAGATTTGCTTTCCTCGTTTAGAAAAATTCTCATCCATAGCTTTTAAAGTGTAATACCGATAGCCCCCCGAACCTTAGTAAGAGTTTTGCCTGAAACAGATTTGGCCCGAGCCACACCGTCAGCCAGAACTGTTTTGACTTGCTCATCAGTGATCTTGCTACGGTGCTCACGCATTGGCGCGATGAAAGTCTCTAGATCGGTCGCGAGCATCTTCTTGAGGTCCCCATAGCGTCCTTTGTGAGCTTCGTAGATAGGATCAAGTTCAGATGCGTCCTTTAGAAGTAGATGAATGGCATAGACATTTTCCGGTCGTTCCCCACTTGAATCAGTCACGATATTCATGACTGCACTTTCAATTTCTTCTTTAGTACCAAAGAGTGGAATAGTATTACCATAACTCTTGCTCATTTTCATTCCGTCTACCCCAGGCACCACGCCTACGCCGTCGAGGATCATTTCCTCCGGTTCCTTCAGTATCTCGCCATACGCCCGATTAAACTTCCCCGCTGCTTCACGAGCATACTCGATATGCTGGCGCTGATCCTGCCCTACCGGTACCACATCGGTATTGTACAAAAGAATATCAGCCGCCATAAGCATTGGATAAGTGAAAAGCCCAGCGTTAGCATCGAGTCCTTTGGCGACCTTGTCTTTGTATGAGTGAGCTTGCATCAAAAACGGCACCGTTACCATACAGTTGAGTACCCAACCGAGCTCCGTATGATCCTGATTATCTGACTGGCGGAAGATCACAGCCTTTTGCGGATCTACACCAACCGCTAGATAGTCTTTCACCACATCCATGATGTTCTTGTGCAGCGCCTGCGGGTCTCGTAGTGATGTAAGTGCATGATAATCAGCCACCATCAGGTAGCTATCATACTGCTCATAGGCATCAACAAACGGCTTGAGCGCCCCAAAATAATTCCCAATATGAAGCGTCCCCGAAGACTGCAGCCCAGTAAGTAGCCGCTTTTTAGTATCTGACATAGCTCCTATACTACCAAAAAAATCACCCAAATCCCACTAGATGTAATTATTCGGACAGAAGAGACGAAGAATGCATTTAAATAAATATAGCCCGGAACGAAATGTCGTTCCGGGCTATGGGGTACTTTAGCTTGAAATTCTATCGATAACTTCAAGTGTTCTTATTTGTTCATCGGGAAGAATATTCCCTATGACATTATTGAGGATGGTTACCATTCCTTGGGGTTTTTCTATCGGGTCGATGCATAGCACATACCCTTTCGCACACGGTACGATAGAGAGGTGTCCGCGACGGTCTCTTTTAAATGAACGCCGGACTAGGTTAATTATTCCCTCCTCAGTAAACCAATGAGAGATAAAGAACCCATCCTTATCTTCATGGGTACCGATGATGCGAATCGCGTCGACTCTTTCCCTTTCGAGTTGTCGAACAATTTCGTTATTGACGGCGACTCTTTCTTTTGCAGAAGAATCAGGGGTCAACTGCAGCTGAGTCACTGGTTTTGCGTAGACACCATTTCTTATGTCTAGCGGCTCCACTGTAAGACGAGTTCCGATAATCGAAGAGTTTTTAATGTACTCCTCAATCCCAGAGAGTGAATATCCAAGATGCGGGTACGCTTCAATGAGTGCCCTTGCTCTGTACACCCCAATGACTACACGTCTCGGACGACAAGGAATACTATCTCCGACTTCATGGATGGGTCCTGGGAAAGTCGTGATACCAGTTTTGTCGCTAATGTAAGGCTTTAGAACAGTGTCAACCGCCCGACTGGTCATTTTAGGCGAAAGGTCGTTGAAATAGATATGTGAAAGAGCACTTGAGCAGCCTTGCACTATATCGACCACCACCTTCGGATCCCGAGAACCGACTGCGCCACCGAGCGTGACAACGTCATCAATGTGGCCATTTTTTAATAGCTGATCTCGTGTTAAACTCTCGACTATTTTCAGCTCACCCTCGTTATCAAGGGTCATATCAGCTGCGTCATAGTCGGGCGCCTGTCGGTCCCAAAACGCTTGCTGTCCTGCGCGGTCAAGGACTGTCACAGGCCAAAGGCCTCCTCTTTGAAAGTCAGACATCTTATTTCTCCCAGGTCAATATGCTGTTGTCTAGAACAGTTACTAATTAAAATATACTCGTATTTTGATTTTAGGCAAATAAAAGCGCGACCCTGAGGTCGCGCTTGGTTTGGTTCCCTTATTCTACCCGCCTGATTTGCATCGGCAGAGAGATGAACGAATTCTCTTCGGTGATATCTTTTTCCTTGCCTCGTCTGCCGCTAGGCAAAACAAGATGACCGTCAATCGCCGCTCTCAGCTCTTTGCCAGTCTTGTTTTTGGCCAGAAGTTGCCTTGCGATAATTTTTGGAGCAAGACTCTCGAACTTTTCGTCGACGAAATCCCACGACATATCGTCAAAGAAGATGGAATCGACGATTTCATACTCTTCATACTCATCGATACTAGTCTCTGGCGTACCAGGTATCATGCTTAGATTCTGAAGAGTCGCGATCGCACAAGAACATGCAATCTCAAACGATTCTGGTTTGGTATGCTGCCCTGCCTCTATGGCAAAAGCCGGAATGGTTCCGCTTGTCGGCCCATAAAAGCTGATTGCCGGCACATCTTTTTGGATCTCGTCGATGTTTGATATCAACACTTTGATTGGAAAACCGCGAACAATATCTTTGATTCGGTCGAAGTTTTTGCCTCGACTGATAATCATTGGTCCCGTATCACTTGTTGTACTGTGAATATCGAGTGCAACCGTGAACTGGTTCCAGATTGGGCGCAATTCTAGAGATCGTTTGATTTCACTCTGAGAATCATCGTTTAGCAGCATTGTGTTACGAGGCAATCGATTCATGTTGACACCGACATATCTCGCTTTTTCTATTTTCTTCGGGGTTTTTGCCGCAAAGAATCGGTTCGCCGCTTCGATATTGTTGACGACCAAGAAGACAGTGCCGCACTGTAGTTTTGAACTTATATCAAACTCGCCGAGCAAGAAATCAATTATCGCCAGGCCAGAGGGTTCGTTGCCATGAGTACAGGCCGTGATGCCGAGAGTCGGCCCAGGAACACCGCTGTCGATTTTGAGCACACCAGACACACCATCATGGGTCTGTGCCTTCATCATCTCGAGTGTGAGCTTGAGATGTATAGGAATCTGGTCCATAACTTACCTTTCTGTGGAAGAACATTGGTGCTTGTTTAACTATATTGAAGGATAGGAATTTGTAAAGACAACGCCAAAATATGCTTACTGATATCTTTATTTTAAAACGTATGGCGCAACATGTGTTTATGTTGAGATGCAAAGGTTTCTTGTCTTTTCTTCACTGATGCGGACATCGTACGGTTTGAGGTTTATTTCGTGAGTGATTTCTGAATCTTCTTTGATGGAAGTGCTCACTATTGAGCCGTTTGCATACGTATAAAGTTTCATTATGTTCTTTTCGTCAACTCCGCTACCACAAAAGATTGGGAAATCAACCACCGCGTCGCGTACCTCTTTAATTTCTGTTACGTCAGGAGCATCTCCCGTCCACTTTCCTGTGATAATAAGCGCATCAGCCCCTGCAGCGATAGCTCGCTTGGCTGTGACGATGATCGGTTCGCCGGTAAGTACTTCAGAGTGCTTAACATGAATGTCTGTGAAAAGTGCGATGTGTTCGCAGTGTAGTTCTTTTCGGCAAGCAATGACATCCTCAGGGGTTCCTTCCGTGTATCCATAAGCGGTCTGCACCTTATCAACAAAGACTGGAACACGTATGAATGTACCCCCTACTGCTTTTGCTATACGGAGTGCGGCACGATAGTCATTCCATAAGACACTCACACCTAAGGGTACGGTGGTGTTAGCTTTAATTTCTATGCCTATAGTTATCATGGCGTTGACAACCTCCTCAGAGACATCCATGGTGTGAGGGAGATCGTAATTGTTTTCGAAAATAATAGCGTCTGCCCCTCCCTTTTCTAGAGCCTGTGCATCAAAGATGGCATTTTTAATTGCGACCTCAAAACCTGGGAATCCCTCATATCCTGGAAGTGGCGGTAGATGAAGAGCGCCAATGGTAATGGCGTTGCTTTTCTTAAAAATTGTTTCTACTGCGATGTGTGTCATGTTCTTAGTATAGGATAATATGTAAGTATAAAAAAGGCGGTGATAAATCACCGCCTTTGAAGTTAGCTGTCTACGTCTGCCGTTTCCAGCGAAACGTCATCTGCTACAGGCAGGTGCTTCTTGACTTCCTTCACCTTTTCAAAAGGGCGCCCACTCTCGTGAACTTCCTTAGCGATTTGGTAACAGTCGCGAAGGTTATGAGAATGTCCGGCAAGGTAGAACAGTAGAGCGGCGTTTGCGAGTACCATCTGAAGCGGCGGACCCGAGACTTCACCCCGCAGAATGCTGAGTGAAAAATCACCTTTGCTCATACCCGCAGGCGGTGAGATGCTCCAAGCCGGTACTGGTTCCAGACCGAAAGATTCCGCAGAGAGATGGTACTCGAGGATTTCTCCATCGCGCAACTCGACTACCTGGGTGCCCATTAGGCAGAGTGAGACCTCATCCATCCCAGTCTCCGTATCATCACCAAAACCTCGGACGAACAGTCCGTGTCGCAGATTGGTAATGTCGCGTGAGTTTAGGGTGGAGTAAGCTTCAGCGAGTACTCGAGGCGAGATCAGATGGTTTGCACCAAGAACTCGTCTACTTAGAATACTTGGGTCCAATGGATTGGTAATCGGACCAATAATGTCGTTCATGTGCGGCAACATAGCAATCTTATGCGTTTGCATATGGATTTTCTTGTACCGCGTATCGAGGGCTTCTGTGTATGCGAAAGAAGTTTCCTCAAGGCACTGTTCGACACTATCTTTGTCTGACGTGGTGCTGATACCGAGTAGAGACACGAAGTCTGAGCTACCGTGTCGACCTTGGTCAGCATTCGCAGGCGAACCATGCTTGCACATCGGTATATCAGCAGCAGCGGCAATTAGTGCCGCGGTAGTGCTGACATTTGCAGTGACAATCAAGTCGCCGCCCATTCCACAGTTGTCCATGGCGTAGTCGATATTTGGTTTAAGGAATCCAAATTTGGATTTACCAATATCTTCAATAAAGACTGCAGCACAAATGCCCGCGATTTGTTGCGATGCGAGGTCAGACTGGTAGGTTGCTTTGGTGTGTAGTGCACACAGTGCGGCGATACTCTGGAACTGGGCAAGGCGATGAGACTCACTGTCCCCTTCGCAGCCGTAAAGTGCGTATTGTCCGAGAGCAAAGGCGTCTTCAAAACCAAGTGCGAGATTTTGGTATGCAAAATCTTTCAATAGACGTTTGATATTCATCGTAACCTCCTGTGCATTTGTAAAAGAACTCATCAGTTTTTCTAACAAAAAACCGCCCTTGCGACACAAACAAAAAGTGCTTGTATCGTAAGGGCGGGTTTCCGCGGTGCCACCTTACTTCACTCCCAGGGGAGCCTCACTGACTCTGGCTTTTGCCGACATCAGTTCTCCTATGATAACGGAGGATTTCCGGGATTCCACTAACGCAGAATCCACCTTGCCTTGCGGCGACTTTGGCCCAATCCCGCAAAGCGGGACCAAAATCAAAGGTTTTACTAAATAAACTTTAGCAGATCACGTGATAATGTCAAGTAAAAATAAAAGGCCTGTCACCAAGGGGTGACAGGCCATAAATTCAATAAACAACAATGCCCATTCTGTCGCGAACCTGTTCAAGGGTCTCTGCGATGATGACACGTGCCTTTTTGCCTCCTTCGTGAAGGATTTCGCGGGCGACGTCGTCTTGTTCGCTCAACTCTCGGCGACGTTCTTGGAATGGCTCGATGATTGCACGAATGCTTTCAACGAGCATTTTCTTACACTCGAGACAACCGATGTCAGCATTGAGACAACGATTTGCTATCTCACGGCTTTCTCGTTCACCTGGCGTGATAATCTCGTGCACACGGTATATAGACCGACAGCGATTATACGGATCGCCCTTGTCTGCAACCCTAAGTCGCATTGGGTCAGTTATGCCGCGTTCCATGTAGCGTCTACGAATCGTGTCTATAGATGCGTTGATGTCGATGGCATTATCGGAGTCTGACTTCCCCATTTTCTCGCCATCGAGTCCTGGCACTTTCACCATCTTATCTTCGTCAAGCATTTCCGGCATGGTGAGAGTTTCACCAAAACGCTGGTTAAAGCGGTTGACGATGTTCCTGGCCAGCTCTACGTTGGGCCGTTGATCCTCTCCTACTGGAACCAGTGTAGCTTTGGGACCAAGTATGTCGGCCGCCATCAGCACAGGGTAAGAGACCAAGCCCAGATTCACGTTGTCGGGGTTCTTTCGAACTAAGTCCTTGAAAGTCGGAACTCGTTCGAGTTCACCAAGTGGCTGCACCATAGAAAGCAGCAATGAGAGCTCCGAAAGTTCGGGAATACTCGACTGAGCATAGATCATGGATTGCTCCGGATCAAGACCAGCAGCCAAGTAGTCCTTGGTTATCTCGATTACATTCCTCTTCAGTTCCTCGGGATCTCCCAGAGTAGTAAGAGTGTGCAGGTTGGCAATGAAATACATCGAGCGGTTTTCTGGTTTTTGGAACTCCACGAAGTGCCGTACGGCACCAATAAAGTTTCCAAAATGTAGGCGGCCGGTAGCACGAATGCCAGAGAGTACAGTTTGGGACATGTTTTTACCTTTCTCAAAGAGACGAGTCCACTTTTTACAGTACGTAATAATTTTTTTTTGTCAACCTTTGCAAAACTTAGACTCAATGTATAGTTCAGACAGAGGAATGATCCTTGAAATGAAGGAATCTCGAGATGCAAAAGCTTTTGAATCTCCAAGAACTTGCTGCTCGCTTGAAGAAAGTCGATATTATGATTATGGAGCTCGTGCTCAGACGGATGGAGTTGGCAGAGCAAGTTGGAAACTATAAAAGGCAGACTGGGCAGCCTATTTTTCGTTCAGAAATTGAAGACAAAAGAATTTCTGAAATGAGAGAGTGGGCTGAACAGCATGGCGTCAATCCTCACTTTGCCGAATCGCTTGAGTATTTACTTATCAACGAATCATGCAAGTTGCAGATGATTAGGTTGCAGGATGAGCAACTCGACCAGAGCGATATCCAAGACGAAGATGCTTGGTACGATATCCTAAAGCGGAACCTGTTGGTTTTGACCGAGCGGTGGTCAGAATCCTACGACGCTAATCATGATAGCTATTTTGCGACAAGAGCGCATTTTCAGTTCGAAAGTGATCTGATCGCAAGTGAAATTCAAAAACTCTCTGACCACTCACTGATGCTCGATCTTGGGTGTGCGACCGGAAAGACAGCCCTCAAGTTCGCCCATTTGTTCTACAAGGTGATTGGGTACGACCTCAGTCAGCATATGCTGGCAAAAGCCAGTGAGTCTACCGAGCGAGCTGGACTTCAAGATACGGTTTCGTTCGAGTGCTGCGACATTGAAGATGGCTTGCCTGTTCTCGACTCAGAGGCCTCCTTTGTGGTCATGAATCTTGGTACTGCTAGTGACGTAAGAGACATCAGGCACGTTTTTGATGAGACATTTCGAGTTCTCAAGATAGGCGGAAGATTTCTCTTTTCCTTTTACAACCGTGATGCGCTTATGTACCGTTGGGATATTCTCCCGTGGTCAACAGGACTTGCGGCTACTGTGAATATTCACAAAGACTCGTTGGATGTTCATTCTCGTAACAAAGAAGGTGTGGACGAGATAGTATCAGTCTACGCACGTGCGTACACGATATCTGAGATTGAAGCCCTGTTTGCTGACTACTTGGTAAACATAGAGTATTCGACACATCCAACCATGAGTTCTATCCTTCCGAACGAACTCCTTCTTGATCAGCATTCGGTGCAGGACCTTGTGATTGCCGTCGATCATAAACTGCTCGATGCCGGCGCCGGTGCCTACATAGTAGTGACTGGTGAGAAACATTCTTAAAATATTATCAAAGCGCGCAGTGCTTACACTGCGCGCTTTTTCATTACATCCCAAGCGGCAACTCAAACGTAAAGGTCGATCCTTTGCCATCACCTTCTGAAGTGCAGGAAATAGTGCCGCCCATTTGTTCGGCCATTTTTAGGGCTACGTAGAGACCTAGACCTGTGCCGGAGACGTTGACACTGTTGGCGTTGTCGGCGCGACTGAACTTGTGACCATGATACAATTTAAAAATGAAACCGAAAGAAAATAATCTTGCTTTTGTAGATGGGCAGAATCTTCACTTCGGAACTACTAAATGTGATGTGTGCGCCAAGAAAATAGGAAAGGAAATTTATGAAATTCGTTTGGAAGATTGTACCTGCGGTAGTGGTTGGCTGGTGGATTTGGCAAAATTTAGAATTTACCTTAAGGATAAGTATTTTGTCACGGAAGCATATTATTTTCTCGGTTACTTACACGACGAAAATGACGAACTTTACAAAAGTATTCAGAAAGCGGGATTTATCGTCGCTTTTAAAGAACACCACAAGTTAGCAAAATCAAAGAAGAAAGGAAACGTTGATACAGATATTGTATTTGAAATCATGAAGAATCTAGTTGATAATCAAGTCTTTAGTAAAATTATACTAATTTCTGGTGATGGAGACTATAAAAAACTTGTTCAATATCTCGTACAGAAGGATAGGTTTAAGAAAATATTGTTTCCTAATCGAAGATATGCGTCTTCGCTTTACAATGAGCTGGGGTCAGAATATTTTGACTACCTAGAAAACCTAAAAAGTTACATTAAACAAGGTCCAGATAAAGAAAAGGGCTCCTAAGGCACCTACACCTTTCGGATCCCTTTTCGTATTGATGTCACCATTATACAAAGTCGGTAAAAAAATGCAAGGGCATATTATGAAATAATCGTGAAAAAGTGCCTGAAAAAGCATTTTTTCACGATTATTTTAGTATAACAACCTATTACATCGCCAACGGTAACTCAAAGGTAAAGGTCGAGCCTTTACCGTCGCCTTCGGAAGTGCAGGAAATAGTGCCGCCCATTTGTTCCGCCATTTTTAGGGCTACGTAGAGACCTAGACCTGTGCCGGAGACTTTTACTAGTGACGTCTAGGATGATTTAAAATCAGAGTCGATTTTCCAGGTACCTTTTTCGGTAAAGGCGGGGATGGTTTGGCGCTGAGCCTTGTTGATTAGGTTGGGGTGAGAAAGCTTATGATTCTTCGCGTATTCGTTGAGTGTGATGATTTTCTTGCCCTCTAGGTACGCTAGCCGCTTGTGGTAACTGTTAGTGAGTGCCTTCCCTACAATTATTTCCATCATGGTCGTGTCCTTCCTGGCATCGAAAGCCTTAAAAGCTTCATAATATTCCGCTCGACTAGTGAAAGCAATGTTGATAGGTACGTAGTCTTCTCGTAGTAGTACGAAATTATTAAGTACACGACCGATGCGACCATTGCCGTCGCAGAATGGATGAATGTGTTCGAAAGTAAGGTGTAGACGTGCGATGCGCTTAATGATAGTTTCTTCCGGATTAGACCTAAGTTCAGTGATCAGCAAGTCCAGTAGGGTTTCAATTTGAGTGGGGTCCGCGGCAATATAGTTCCCTACACGCACCCATTCGGTGGGTTTGCGAAAACGACCAGCAATCTCGGCATTGATATTACTTATTAGCATTTTATGCAAAAGCAACATGAGGTCTTTTGATAACTCAGTAGTTTTAGCTTTGCTCTCTACATAACCCATCACCAGTGCTAGGTTTTTTGCCTCGTATATTTCTCGTTCACTAACAAAGCGAGCTAAGTCAATCTCCAACAAAATCTTCTCCGTCTCTTCTAAAGATAGTGTGCTATTTTCAATCGCATTAGAGTTGTATACATGCTCGGGTATCTCAGCTTCGTTTATGATTTTCACCAAAGACTCCTTCCCTAGCAGGGCCTTAAAATAGCACTGTCGCAGCGAAGTGATATTTTTGAATGCGTTGGAAATTCGTGCCATATTTACTAATTATATAGATTTTCACGGTTATGTCAAGGATAACCGTGAAAAAGTGCTAAAAAAGACACTTTTTCACGGTTATCGTACCACCCATTTGTTCGGCCATTTTTAGGGCTACATAGAGGCCGAGGCCGGTACCTGAGACGTTGACGGAGTTGGCGTTTTCGGCGTGGCTGAACTTCTGGAAGAGGGTGCTTATGATCTCTTAACTCAAGGTTGCGCAGCTTGAGGATTACTTTTTAATCTTCGATAACAGAGCCGTAGACATAAGTATCAATCCAACCACAAGGCCTCCACTGTAGACTATGATTTGATTACTTGCGCCACCGAAATCAGCAAGTAAGGGTTGATTAATAACCCACAGATAGAAGTCGTAATTTTGCTGCATTTGCCATGCGAATATGATTACAATGGTCCATATTAAAACCCCTACCGAGACTAGAAATATTTGTGTATTTGTACATTTCATAGTTCGGCTAATAACAGCTAATTTAGAATAGTCGCTTGGACTGAGTTTATAACTGTTTCGTGAGTCGCTTTGTCTATTGAGCCGACCTTCTTAGTTATTAGTGAGCTGTCGATACAGGCAATTTTCGTGGTTCGTATAAGCGAGGGTACAGGTAACCCTACCGCTTTGTAATTATCTATGTCGATGTCGCCGTTCCAACTTTTTGTTTCTGTGCTTGTGATCATAAGCACCCAATAAAGAGTAGTGCCCTTCTGTGGAGTAATGTGAGCTATGCAAAGAACAGGTCTCCGCTTGGTGATACCTCGGTCAACAAATGGAAAATCTGTCACCAATACATCCCCTCTCTTATAGTGAGTCATAAGCATTGTTCGATGGTTCGTTCCATTCGGTAAAAGTTGAGAAAGGGCGCTCAAACACATCCTCGTCCACGGGAGCGACTGGTACTATTCTAACTAGAGGTTTCCCTGCCCGCGCTATAGTAAAACTCTCCCCCCGTAGTGCGACGAGATTCATTATTTCACCGAAGCGCTTACGCGCTTCCATGGCTGAGATATTTTTTGCAATCATATCAATTAGTATAATTGATATGATTGATAGAGTCAACAAAGAATAACCGTAAAAAAGTGTTAAAAAAGACAGATTTTCACGGTTATAGCTACATCGCTAATGTCAGTTCAAACGTAAAGGTCGATCCTTTGCCATCGCCTTCGGATTCACATGAGATCGTACCGCCCATTTGTTCGGCCATTTTTAGGGCTACGAAGCTTATAAATTTATGGTTTAATGTATCTATGAAAAAACAATTTTCTTGGTGGTTACCCCATCTTGAGGTGAGGAATACAAATAAAGGTAAGGGGTTTTTTACTACAGAAGGAATTAAAGCGGGGGATCTCGTTGTGATTTGTGGGGGGTACGTGATGACTCTTGAAGAAGAAAAGATTCTTCCGGAATCTATGCGGGATATCGCTCATCAGATCCACGAATTTTTCGTTCTTGGTGTAAAGGAGCTCGACGAGGTGCAGGAGATTGATAGTATTAATCATTCTTGCCAGCCAAATTGCGGTTTCGAAGGTCAAATTTTTCTCGTTGCAATGCGTAATATCGAGCCAGGCGAAGAAATTTCCTTCGATTATGCTATGGTTCTGCGCGGTACTGAACAGAACGGGCTTATGTATACATTCGAGTGTCTTTGCGGGGCTGATGCTTGTAGGAAGAATGTGACATCAGACGATTGGCAAAAAAAAGAGTTGCAAGAAAAATATAAAGGATATTTTCAGCCCCACATACAGAAAGTAATTGACTCTGCGATGTAGCTCATTCATTACATCGCTAATGTCAGTTCAAACGTAAAGGTCGATCCTTTGCCATCGCCTTCGGAAGTGCAGGAAATAGTGCCACCCATCTGTTGCGCCATTTTTAGGGCTACGTAGAGGCCGAGGCCGGTGCCGGAGACGTTTACTGAGTTGGCGTTGTCAGCACGACTGAATTTTTGGAAAAGTGAATCGGCGGTCTTTTCGCTCATACCAATACCGGTGTCGGTGATTGAAACGTAAATGCGTTTTTTCTTGATATCGTCATGCACAAAAACATTGATAGAACCTTTTGGTGTGTATTTGAGCGAGTTGTTGAGAAGGTTCTGAATGATTTGGTTGGTCTTGCCGACGTCAGCGTTCACTATTCCTTGACTCGATAAGTCGCTACGGAAAAGCAAGATGAGGCCTTTTTTCATGGCTTCTGGTCGCATGTCGTCACAAATATGTTCGGCCATTTCTTTTACGTTGAAGTCGCTGAGGTTGTACTTCATGTTCCCCGACTCAATACGTGACACGTTGAGGTAGTCCTCCACCGATAGCACCATAAGTTTTGCTGATTCTTCGATGCGTGCTGCTGCCTCAAGCGCTTTTTCAGGAATTTTACCAAAGCTCCCCTCAACCATCATCGAAGCATAGCCTCGGATTGAAGTAAGCGGACTCCGCAGCTGATGCGAAGCAATCGAAACAAATTCTGACTTAGCCTTATCAAGTTCTCGCAACCGCTCATTAGCCCGCGCCAAGTCTTGAGCTAGGTGTTCGATTTGTTCACGCTGCTTAATTTCTCTTTTAACACTTTGGATAAGGAAGTAACTTCCTACGAATCCTAAAAGTAAAGTGACTCCGACTAAGATGTAATTAGTTGTTGTCTCAACGAAGAAAAATTGCGATCCAATCAAGAAAAGTAGGCCAGCTACTAGTACTTGCGTCGCAATGAGTTTAACGTTAAACATTTTGTATTTAACAGTGAGGTATGCCAAAAAGGCCATGAATACCGGCATGCTGAAAAGACCGTATTGCTCAAAGTTGTAGTTACCATAGGCAATGTAACCATTGTCAATCATGTAACTAATGCCCCATACCACAGCGAAGAAAGTCAACAAAAAGAGTTCTATCCCAAGTGTTAAGAGTAAGTTCTTCTTTTTTCCAGTGTGTTCAATACTTTTCCAGTGTGCTGCCAATAGTGTAGGGATTATGAGCGCCAAGAGGAGGCTACTGAAAAGATAATAGTTTGTATAGTAACTCCCCTCAAGTGCTACACAGTCTGCTGTATTATAACCTTTTAAGTTAAGGCTTGACGTCAGTAGAAGAAGAATCGGCAAAGTAACAATTGTCAAAAGTATATTGGTCAGTGTTGAGACGATACTGTTTTTTCTGTAGTAAATAAAACTTATGAAAAAGAGTAAAGAAAAAGAGTAAAGTAGTATTTGTACAATACCAAATAGAGACCAAGCAAACATCAGATATTTTGCATTACCATATTGAAGCCAGACCGTTAAGCTGAGTGCTGTCCAGACAGCGAATAAAATAGTTATGCCAGCAAGAAGCTTGCTCTGTCGATCACTTTGATTCTTAAAAAGAATGTACAAGCCAATGATCAGAGCTATTCCAGCTGTTGGTATATGAGAGTAATATAAAAGTTTCGAAGCCTCATGTACAATGTCTCCACAAATGGTCAAATTTTCAATAAGGTTGTAGCTCTGCATAAAAAATACTACCTTTAAATTTTAATCTTCTTATATTTAGGAGGGACTCCTCCATTCAAACGTATGATTTCTAGTTCACGCTTAATATAATCTTGAAGAGCACCGATCTTTCGGTATTTTTGTAGCTGGTTTTTTGGTATTGAGAGCACATTTGAGATTATTTGGCGGCACTTTTTTGTTCCACAACCGCACTCCATTGTCCATACGTCACTAGTTACATTTGGTCCAATCGTAGCTGAATAATCGTAGGTTATTTCTTCTCCACTTCTTATATCTCTAATGGCAATAAGTTCGCTAACTTTTCTGTGACCTGCGTTTGGGTCGCAACTGTGATTGAAGCTGTTTGAAAGCCTATCGAGGTCCATATCAAGCTCGAATCCGACTTGGAGGGAATCTGCTTGCTCTTCTTTTCCTGCTCGTATACGCTCTATGCACTCATCAAAACTGATGATGTCTCCACTAAACACAGCTATTACATCTCCCGCTTTGATGTTCTCGTCGGCAAAAACAGCTTTTGCTCTTTTTCCATATTTTGGCGCTGTGCCAATTTGAACTTTTTTATAACTTTTGGACATACTTTTGTTTAATTCTACAGTAACTCTGGCTGTGTCACTAGGATTTGTGGTCGAATTTGTCGGGATAATAGAGCCAGCTGTTGTCAGCTTCGTTCTTAAGAGGTATGACGGGATGTATTAGTGGTGCGACACCAAAAATTTCTTCGGCTTTTTGTATACTGGGCAGGATTTTTTTGCTGTAAAATTCTTTTTCACATTCAATGTCGAACAGGAAGTTTTCAAAAAGGACGCCGTGGTAGATACAGAGGCTTAAGTAACCGAGATAGTAATAATCGCCGTGCTTCTTACGAACTTTGTTAAACCATTCCGTGATTTCGTGAATTTGTGACTCAGGAAACTGATTTAGAAAAAGTCTGTTGTGATAGTCTCGGAGCAACTCACCATCTAGGGTCTCGACTTCTGACATTGGTCGACCATCGTACTTTTTAAAGTCTACAATGGTCTTTACTCGTCTACTCGTCTTTCCCTTCTTGGTTTTGCTAAAAAATCGCAGCTTCCCTAGGTGTAACTTCTCAGGGTTCACGCTAACGAATTTGCCCGGGTACTCCAAAAGTTTTGGTTCAAGTTGGTATGACTTTAGTATGTCCATCACGTAGTGCATTTCCATTGTCGGTGAGAAAATAGCTCGGGAGATAATTGCGACGGGGTTCTCTGTATCAATTAAAAAATGAGGAAAATCATCACCCAAAAACTCCTCAACTTTTTGTTTGAGTTCATTATTTGAGCGGCGTTTTTCAAGCTCAGATTGAATCTGGCTGAAAGTTAAGTAGGGATGTTTATCCTGAGCATTCATCTGAAAGTTGGTAGTGGCTGGCAGCAGTATCTTCGCAGTAAACAGTTTTACATTGGTCTGGAGTATTAGTACAGACGTCAATAAGGCATTCTCCAGCGTCGGGCGTACATGATGCGTCAAGGAGGCCTTGATTTACGATTAGTGCCTTGTATATATAGCCACAATCAGCTAAATCCATACCTTCTTCGCAATCATAGGTATTTACGAAACATCCTTCCTCCCCCTCTTCACAAGGGATGTAAAAGACTGATTCAAAATCCCTAAGTACAACATACTTATAGTATGAAGCCGCGATGGCGACGACAAGGAGAGCAAGGAAAACTAATATGAGTGCCACGTTAATTTTTCTCGTGTTCATGCCCAAATTATAGCACTTCCATTGTCTCATCTACTGATACGCGTTAATAACGTTGCCACGATTATGGTTAATTAAAGTTGTGGCCGCACGGTTAGGTGCGGCCACTAAGTGATGTGTTGGAACGTTTCGAGGGTAAGGACGATGGCCCCAATCCAGTAGAGGTTGGAAACCAGGTTCGCCGCCCAGAAGATGCGCCATTCACGCTGGTCGAGACCGTCGTAGAGATGACTCCCCTTACGCAGGTACAACACAGCGGTGACTGGATCGTCAGCACAGAGGGCGAAAAACGCGACAACGTCGCCTTTCTTCAAAAGTGGTTTGAGCCACTTAAGAATGCCGGTGAGCTTCACATCCTCGCCGTCTCGTATCTTTTTGACCTCTTCAATGAACAACCAGTCCACCTTCGCCCAGTCGTAAGCTCTGATAATGAGGTAGTTCAAGATGATAGCTGCTGCTGTCATCAATACGCTTCCCCATATGTAGCCAAGCCAGATTAGAGCTGCCGGATAGAGTACGTAATCAAACGCAAACTCCATGGACTTTTTCATCGCGATGCCAGTGGCAAAGCGTCCCCCACCAAGGAGGAGTTTTTTGAACATTTACCCCTCCTTTGTTTGGGATTGAACTTTCACTATAATAGCACAAATATCCTAAATGTAAAGGTTTATTGGTGCAATTGGGTATCACAAGCCTTTAAATAAGGCCTGAATTAAAAAAGACAGTTGCCAGGGACTGACTTTTTGTTGGGTCGCTTAGCTGACTATCCTAGGTTATCTGCGGGGTAACGGAGGCCTCTTTTGATGACTTGGGTGTCGTAGTCGGTGGTGCCGAAGACTTTACACAGCAGAAGGGTAAAAGCGTCGGTATCTAGGTCGTTTTGGCAGGTGTAGATGTCGGCGGTGACAAAACCACGCTTGGGGAAAGTGTGGTAGCTGATGTGGCTTTCGGCGATCATCACAAAACCACTGATACCGCCGGGGTCCTTGCTATTTAACTCCCCTACCTCAACCACTTGCGGCTCAGAGATGATATGCATGTCCATTTGAGTAGGAATGTCAGTCAGGAGTCGCGTCAGGTGCGCTTTATCAGCGAGTAATGTTGTATCAGCGTTGTATCCATCAAACAAAAGATGGACCCCGAACTGCTCGGTTTCAGGATTTTTTTGCATGAGGGCAATTATACCCCCTGCAGACAAAATGAAAAGAAAGCCGTGAGAGTAACCAAATTTATAAAGTCGCGAAGATTTGTGAGCGTAACGTTCGGTTTCGACGAGAAGCAGTCAGGACTTGCAAAGGTATGATAATCTGTTATGATAATATCATATTAATTTATCATACATCTTTATGACTACCCTCTCTGTGCCACTTACCCCAGAACTTGCTAAGTTTATTGAAGAAGCTACCAAAAGTAGTGGTCTTACTAAATCTGACATAATGCGCCAAGCCCTCACTTTTTACGCAGAAGAACAAGCAGTGCGTAAAGTACTACTGGCTTCCATGGAACCTACCCTGAAGGGTGATTTGCGCAAGTTGATGAGCCAACTTAGCTAGTATGGTAATTAATTTCAAGCCGTCGTTTGTTCGTGAGTTTAAAAAACTACCGATTGAACTACAAGAAGAGGCTTTAGAAAGAATTGAATTGTTCAGAAAAATTGAAAATCACAAAAAATTAAAAGTGCACAAGCTTAAAGGGAGACTCGCAGAGTTTTATAGCTTTTCCGTCACCTACTCGCATCGGATAGTCTTTAGTTATGAATCAAAAACGGAGGTAGTGTTTCTAGCGATTGGCGACCATGATGCATATAAGTAGGATTTTGTCTGAATTAGAAGGTGGCGAAGATTTGTTTGGTGGTGGAGTTGATTTTGACTGAGTTACCGTAGGGCATGGGGATTTGGGGGTCGGTGTGGCCGAAGTTCAGGTTTTGGACTATGGGGATAGTTTGGTTGCATTGGCGGACGGCCTTGAGGATTGTTTCTCGTTGAGCTGTGCGGTAGGTAGTACGTTCTTCTGGAGATTTTTGTTTGTTGAATTCCCAGGCTTTAGGTCGGCCGATGAGTACAGCTTGGGCGCGGCCCAAAATGCCACGTTCACCCAAGGCGCGGAAGAATCTGAAGACAGAGTCGGCGGTCGGGATTTCTTCTGAAGTTTCAAACATAAGCACGATGCCTTCAAATTGCTCTAGAGTCGGTATCGGTGTGTTGTGACGCAACATTTCATCTACTGATTCAACACAGCCGCCCCACAGGGTCCCTGCCGCGTCTTGCGTGCCATCCCAATGCCAACCTTCACTCGGTTCGTGGGTGCGATGTTTTGCGAGGTTACTTTCATCTTCCCAGGAAAGCCCTTGCTCATTGTAGGTATCAGATGGAAGGAGTTCAAACTCCCCTTCTCCAAATAGTGCGTACTTTAGATATTTGACCGTATACTCGTCCATCGCTCCTTGCATGGCGTATTGAGTAAAAAGTGAGCCGCCATAATATGATGGAATCCCATTGAGAAAAAGAAAATTACAAAGATGAGAGTTATCGCTGTAGCCAAAAAAGGGTTTAGGATTTTGAGCGAATACTTTAGACGGAAGGTTCTTGATGTAGGTCACTTGGTCGTCGCCTCCAATAGTAGCGATGACAGCTTTTATATCTGGGTCAGAAAATGCTGCAACGAGATCGCCTGCACGCTCATCGCCCGTGGCACCAAGTTTCCTAGTGGTTGGATATTCAACAGGTATCAATCCAAAATCTTCCTGAAGTCGCTTGAGTCCTAACTCGTGCACGTGTGGCCACTTCCCTGGCGCAGCAAAACTCGGCGAAAGTATTGCCACCTTGTCTCCTCTATTTAATTTAGAAAGTTTCTTGGTAATCATGATGTAACGAATACTGATGCGGGTTCTGATACAAGTTCGGACGCATTTTTCCCTGATTTCTTAATATATTCACTAACAATCTGGAATCCAAGAGAATAGCCCGCCCAACGTGGTGTTTCAGCTGATCCATAGAACCAGGCGCTGTGATTATATTCGGGATTGTTAAATTCTTGTTTTGCTTTTTGGAACAGTATCTCCAGTTCGTTTCCTTGAATTGCTATGCTCCAGAGTTTTGGATCTCCACCATTAATTTCGATATCGAAATGGTCTGCTAGTCCTTCTGAAACGAGTGCTTCAGGTAGTGTGTGTCCATATCCAATGCTCGCCCATCGTGCACAGTGATGCAGTTCGTGCGCCAAAGTACTTTTGATCTCTGAAGCAAGAACCCCTTCTAATCCTTTATGTTGTGGATCAATGTGGATATAAAGTAAGTGTGCGCTGGGAGCATAGCCACCAACACCGGTTTCTGGAATAGCTGCTGTCGGATTGTCTTCAATTACTACATCAATATTTGGGAGTAATAGTTTTTTCTCAACTGCTGCACGGCCGGTCGCGAGACTTTTTAAAAGTAATGGTCGAAATTGTTCTAATCTGCCGCTGGCACCGAGGATGTAGAAAGAGACAGACATATAATTTTAACTTGTCAGGGCGGCGATTTTTTTGCCTTTGCGGATTAGGGCTAGGTTATCCTTTAGGTCTGTTTTCGTGATGGTGGATTCTAGGGTGGCGGGGGTGCCGTTTATTGATACTCCCTTCCCTTCTACTAGTTTGCGGGCTTCGCCCTTGGAAGTAGCTAGTTCTAGTTTGAGAAGAATGTCGATAATTGGAACTCCCTTTGCAAGTTCAGATTTTGTTAGCTTTGCACTCGGAGCTTCTGCGAGGATGAGTGTTTTGTCCGTGGCAGATAGCTTCGCAGCTTTTTGATTGCCGTATAAGATGCCGGTTACTTTTTCTACTGACGTTGTGACATCTTTTCCGTGCACAAACGTAGTGACGTCCTTAGCGAGCGCTTTTTGAGCAAGTCGTTTATGTGGTTCGGCTTTATGTTGAGCAATTAGTTTGTCGATTTGGGTGAGGGTCATGAAAGAGAAAATACGGAGGTATTCAGAAACATTTTCGTCGCTTAGATTTATCCAAAATTGGTAGAAGGCAAACGGTGATGTTTTCTTTGGATCGAGCCAGACAGCGTTACCTTCTGATTTACCAAATTTTTTGCTGGTTGATTTGTCTACCACGATTGGCGTCGTAAGGGCAAACGCTGAGCCACCCTTGCGATGAATAAGGTCCACACCAGACAAAATATTTGCCCATTGATCTGAACCACCGATTTGGAGATCGACACCATACTTAGTATTAAGGTGGAGGAAATCATAGCCTTGGAGAAGCGAATAAGAAAATTCAGTGTATGAAATACTATCCTCCTCAGTTTCGAGTCGGCGCTTGATGATTTCGCGCTTGATGAGTTGATTAACTGAGAAATGTTTGCCGATGTCGCGGAGGAAATCTAGCAGTGTGACTTTTTTGAGCCAATCAGCATTGTTGACTACTTTGATTGAATTTTTCTTCAGGAGAGATTCGAGTTGCTTTTTAAGTGCGGCAGCATTCCGGTTAGCAATTTTATCGTCGAGAAGCTTGCGCTCACCACTTTCTCTTGGATCGCCAATGAGTCCAGTCGCACCACCAACCAGAAGTATAGGTTCATTCCCGAGGTCGCTAAGATGCTTCATAAGAATGATCGGTACGAGATTGCCAGCATGGAGTGAATCAGCAGTAGGATCGACACCAAGATACATGCGCCGCTTTTTACTAAACACTTCATCAAGTGTTGTTGCGCCTCCGATATCTTTAATAAGACCACGTGTCTTAAGTTCATTAATGCGTTCTTTTTTATTCATATATACAAGGAAATAATGCTCATCATACGGGCTTAAAATAGTATTTGCAAATAATGAAATAATTTTTTATCGATAAACATCTGCTCGCTTACTAATCTTATATATGACTACTATCTCTTCATTTACCTCAAACAAAATGCGATAATCCCCCACCCGCTTGCGAAAACCAGGAAACGGAGTTTGGAGTTTCTTAATGTTAGAAGATTTAATTCCTCGTTCTGAAATTTCGTCCAAGGCTGTGGCCAAACGCTTTGAAATAGTTGGTGGTAGTTGATTTAATTCCTTTTCCGCCTGCTTCGTGAGCAGTATTTTATGCATACTGAGACCGAATTTTTTTCCAGTCAACCAAACTTACTTCACGATTTTCTTCGCGAGCGATCATAAGGTCCAATGCATCTTGCATATCTTCAAGTTCCTCAGTGTTAACAAGTGTTGCGACGGGAATTCCTCCTTTTTCTAATGTGATACGCTCACCAGTTGTGCGGACACGTTCAACTACAGCACCGAGATTTATGCGTGCTTGTGTGATGGGGAGATTTTTCGAAGAAGACATATAGAATGATTAAGAATGATGAGTATTAATCAATATTAATCAATCTCTATACTTTTGTCAATATAAGCTACAGAATAAATAATGCAACTAGGGGCAAAATGAGCCACCAGAAGAAGTATTCGGCGGGAGCAAAGAGCGATTGGATTGGCGTTCCGGGAGTAAGGAACTCGGTTACTGGCAGGACGTGGAAACTAAAGACCATAATTAGGATGGTGGCGCAAAGTGAGAGAGTAAGCTTTTTCGAAAATGATTCGAGTTTGTTCTCGCGGAATGCGTCGGGCATGATGCGGAAGCAGAGAATAGTGGCCAGAATAGTAAAGATAAGAAATATCACTAGCTTGGCCACGGAGATAGAAAGTGCCCCGCCGAGACTGCCTAGGACTTGAGTATAGAATGGAAACTCAACTGAAATGAGTAGTGCAAGGTAGAGGGCGAAGATGATATTGATAATCGCTTGCCGTCCCTTAAAAAGTGAAAAGGCAAACAACACTCCCAACACAATCAAGAAGTACGCAATCTCGTAGATAAA
>JAYVBM010000043.1:0-10253 GCA_043750495.1 Minisyncoccota bacterium
CGCCCTAGGGCGCGGCTCTTTTATCTCTACGCCTTTTCTAAATAATTAAACATCCACTGAACACCAAATTTATCAGTCAACGATCCGAAATAGTCGCCCCAGAACATTTCCTGCATAGGCATACCGATCTTTCCGCCGGCTGACAATTTACCAAACAGTGCGTCGGTTTCGGCGCGAGTATCTGTCAGTAGATTGATATAAACATTGTTGCCCATGTTCACTTTAAAACCCATCGACTCAGGAGCATCAGTACCCATCAACTTGAAACCTCCCAGGATAGGGAGACATATATGCATGATAAGATTTTTGTCTTCTTCAGAAAGAGCAGGCTGACCATCCATTAAAGGTGCATCACCCATCCGGGCGATTCCTCCTTCAAATTCGCCCCCAAAAACGGATTGATAAAACCGGAACGCTTCCTCGGTAGAACGAGGAAAATTGAGGTAAATGCTTACTTGAGACATACAACGGACTTTATTCTATAACAACCCAGTATAGCGCCTTTTAAGTAAGAATTAATAAAAAACGGCTTTAAACAATCTTCTTTCCAGTGCTATTTTATTGACTTTTTGTCAAATTAGTGATACCATGGTATCTAGTTAAAACTGTGCCTAATCAACAACTGAGAGGCGCGTGAGGGAGTTCATTGACATGACTTATTCAATAGTAGTGCGTCGCCAGAAGCGACGCGTCCTGCCGATACCAGCTCTGCCCTATTGGGTACAACCGGCGCCGAAAAACGCGGTGGCGGAACGCAACCGCATTTGGAAAGAGTCACTGCAGACTCGTGGCGTGATCGGCACTATTGTCGATTTCAGCCTGTACCACCTATACAAGCGGTACACTGAACCCGTACTGTCGGCACTCAGATTCCGTACTCCGGAAACCCCAGAGCTGACGTTCGTGTTTTCACGAGAAAAATTCCTCTTTGGAGCAGCGATAATTTCGGTCACGGCTTTCTTTGCCTTCAACAGCATGACTGCCAACGCGTCGATACAGCTGCACAGTGTGCAGACAAGGCCGTTCCAACCTTCGACTGTAGTGTCGACGCCCCAAGCCACCAAATGGCTCGACGGCATTCCTGAATCTAATGGGTTCAGGAAAGATGCACTCTCAGGACCGTTTCGGTACGCCAAAGACTCTGGATATGAGTTTGCGGCAACTAAGGAACGGCTTCTTGAGCTGGTTAAGGAAGGCACACTTGTTGAGCTCGAGGAAACTGAAAGCCTTAAATTCAATAACGTGAGTCGTCCGTACGCTCTGCCCGTGGTGGCTGAATTCGTCTATCGAATAGCGGATCAGTATAACTACGGTCAACGCTGTGGGCCCCTTTGGCTTAATGGCGCGGCTCGGGATATTGCCTTCCAACAAACTCTAGGGAACGGCTCTGCCAAGTCGGTTCATCCGACTGGAATGCCTATCGACCTCAAGAGTACTGGTCACACACCTCGGTGTCGGGACTGGCTTGAAAACACTTTGCTTGAAATCGAAGCCGCCAAGCGGATTGATTTCACCAAGGAGCGCTCACCGGCGCATTATCATATCAGTGTGGCAACACACGAATATGAAGCCTGGCTCGAAAGACGCCGCACGGTTGCTGACTCGGAAACCGACTGGCTCAGAAAGGCTCTCTTTTATGAGGGGGGCCCGAAAGAGACGGTTGCGGGTTACCGCGCCATCGCGTGGGTTATTCGCAACCGGGCTCGCTCGGTAGACTACCCAAATACCATAGCAGGGGTGGTGGCGGACGGTTCCACTGGGAAGCATGATGGCGGATGCCAATTTACCTTCATGTGTGACGGTAAGCCGGAAGATCGATACGAGCTTTGCCGGACTGAGTCGGGCAAGCTCACGAGCTACTGGCGGCATAAATGCGACATGCGTTGGGAACAGGTGACGATGATCGCAAAAGCGGTCATGTCTGAAACTAACGACCCGACGGATGGCGCAGTGCTCTACTACGCAGCCTGGATGCCAAAAGCTCCGGACTGGGTGGTTGACATGAAGCGTGGCACGATCAACACGATTGGTAGCCACGTGTTCGCCTGCTCGACCAAGGCAGGGCGTGGTGTTTGTGCTATCCAGGATGGAGGCAAGTCATGAAACTCCGTTATCACCTACTTATGCTCAGCGGGGCCTTCGGACTTGGTATGGGAGCAATCCCAACCTACCAACACTTATACCCCGAAGTGGTGCCAGTGGCGGTCTTTACGGAAACGGAAAGACCGACACTGGTTTCCGCAGAGGAAATTGCTGCTGTTGTGCGGTCCGATGCCTTCTTGGTGTCATCACGGACCAACGCTACCGCGCAAGTGGTAGTGCGGTCCGGGACTGACATCAGCAGCGATGCTCCAACCGTTGGTTTGTGGGCTTGGTTACGCGCTTGGTGGGACTACCACATGACACGGGACCGATTCACTGCCGAAGTGTCGGGGGAAGTACTAGCTGGACTTGACCTTCGCGGTATCACTGCCAAGAATGTCACGTCCTTCACCGACCAGGAAGTCGTCTTCAACTTGGGGACGCCCGAATTCATGGGTGTGCTCAACGACGAGATGGCTACCAAGAAGGTGGAGCGAGTAACGGGCTGGTTCCGAATCAAGGACGAGACCCTGTTCCTGGCAGCCCAAGCACTCGGCGAACCCGAACTCCTTGCGGCGGCGTGTCGGAAACACGCCCTTGAAACCGCAGGACAATCAGGTACCGAAACCATGTCGCGCATCATCAACTACATGCGCGCCAAGGGCGACACCCGAAATGTTCGAACGATCTTTACGCCTGGTCGGTGCTGATGCACCGACCAGGCCAAACTCCAAGGGCTTCGTGCGTTTACGCGTGCGGGGCCCTTTTTTATTTACTTTTCTTTATGGCTTTCTTTTTTGGTTTTGGTTCAGGGAGTGCTTCAGCGGTAAGCTCAAATAATTCGGCCAGCCGGCTACGGTCTTCAATTAATTCTTCAGAGATAACCATCGACACTTTTGCGCCTTCGTACGCACAACCTTCTTCATACGCTTCCCCGACAAACTCTTTTCCGGCCTCAGTGATTTTTACAAACAACTTCTCATCGCACACCAGTGCCACTACTTTGTTTCCAACATAGAGCGCATATTCTCCAAACATCTTTCGTGCCGAAACATTATCTACCGAACTTAGTTGGTCAAGAATATAATCAACAGTTGTTTGAGAAGTGGCCATACTAACTATTCCAGATAACTTTCAAAATAGATTGCGTGGCAAGTGTATCCGGAAGGGTGATGCTGCAGATAGTCTTGATGATAACCCTCAGCGGTCCAAAAGGTAGTCAACGGTTCAAGTGAAGTTACCGCCGGATTGGCCCAGCGTTCTGAAGCATTTACAATAGCAATCATTTCTTCGGCCAGTACTCTTTCTTCTGCAGTGGCATAAAAGATGGCTGAACGATACGAGGTGCCTTTATCGTTTCCTTGTTGGTTGAGCGTAGTCGGGTTGTGAATCTGGAAAAAGAAATCGAGGATCTGAATGTAGCTAATGCGTTCTGGGTCATAAGAAATCTCGACGGCTTCAGCGTGACCTGGGTGGTGCTCGTAGGTAGGGTTAGCATTTTCCCCGCCAGCGTAACCCACTTCGGTATCAACAATTCCCGGCCGCGTGCGCAGCAACTCTTCCAATCCCCAGAAACAACCGCCGGCCACATAGACTTTTTTTAACTGTGCTGGTTTTTCATCATTTATTACAATGTCATCAATCATAGCGGGCTAGTTATTTTGTAAATCAAGACTCACGCCGTTAATGCAGTAGCGGTCATGTCGGCCAAAGTCTCGCTCTCCTCCACCTTTGCGTTCTGGTCCGTCAGGAAAGACGTGTCCCAAGTGTGCTTTACAGTTGGCGCAGCGAACTTCTGTGCGACGCATGCCGTGACTACTGTCATGGATAAGAATAACAGCTTCCTTGTTTACGGGGTCGGTAAATGACGGCCAACCAGAGCCGGAATCAAATTTGGTGTCTGACATAAACAGCTCAGCGTTACAAACTGCACAATGGAACACTCCGTCATCATCGACGTGAAGCAGGTCGCTTGAGTGCGGCGCCTCAGTCCCACCTTCTCGGGCAACTTTATACAACTCTGGATTGTCTTTCTTTAACTGCTCATCTGTCTTCATAGAAGTATTGCTTAAATGTTAAGTACACTATACTACGTAGTATAACAAAAGATATTACAAAAAAGGGTCAAGTTGCTAGGTAAAATATACACTCTGTGAATATTTAACTAAGGCTTCCTTCTTACAGAAGCTGTCTACTCATTGGGTCGTTTACTCATTATTCGCAAACGTCCTCAATGAGTCTTGCGCCAGTCTCCCAGACTGGCTCACCCCGGACTCGCCCGTTTTCTGCTCTAGGGAAGGAGCAGAAAACATGGCTCCGTCTGACCTAGTTTTTAAAGAGATTTTAGTCGACCATAAAAACGGAAGTACCCTTGTGGTGCAAAATGCTAAAAAACCATCCGTTCGGATGGTTTTTTTACGCGTTTTGCCCTGACGGGGATTTTGTTACTTTGCGTCTGACTTCTTAATACGGGCACTGAGACGAGACTTCTTGCGAGCGGCAGTGTTGCCTTTGATGACACCACGCTTGGCTGCCTTGTCGATCGCTTTGTACGCTTTTGGAAGAAGTTCCTTAGCTTTTGCAACATCACCTGCGGCAACTGCCTTTGTGATATCCTTGGTCACATCTTTCATTGCGACTTTACGACGTAGATTAAACACTTGCTTGCGCTTAGAACCTCGTAGTGCTTTTTCTGCTCCTTTAGTAATTGGCATAATGATTTAAATTTGAAGTGGGCATACTGTACCCCAGCTGTCCAAAATTGGCAAGTATTCGCGCTTTAGGCTTGGACTTAGTACAATATATGTATGATTCGAATGCTTACGGGGGAAATTGCCAATGTCGCAGAAGGATATGTGACGATTGCAGTTGGCGGAATTGGCTACCTAGTTGGCACCAGCACTAAAACTACTTTTTATAAGGTAGGCGACAATGTGACCTTGCACACCCACCTAGCGGTTCGCGAGACGGCGCTGGATTTATACGGATTCACTTCACCGTCTGAGTTAGAGATATTTGAGCTATTAATGGACGTGCCTAAAATTGGCCCGAAATCTGCACTACAAGTCATGAACCAGGCTAGTCCGACCCTTCTCATTGAAGCTATCGGTAAAAAGGACGCTCAGTACCTCCACAAACTTTCTGGGATTGGCAAAAAAACCTGCGAAAATATCGTGCAGTTTCTCCATGACAAAATTGAGGGGTTGGCGTTTGCCAGCGACTTCCAAATTGGCACTGCTCTCACCGACGCCCAGACTGACGCTATCGACGCGCTAGTTTCGCTCGGTTACGACCTCACCACCGCCCGAGCTTCAGTAAAAGACCTCGACGGCATCAGCGCCAATGACCTCATCAGACAAGCACTCAAGCAGATGACCTAAGGGCACGTGTCCAAAATCCTCCCATACGGTGTTGTTCTTCGCTTAAAAACACTCATCGTATATCAAATACGTCTCGTATTTTCTAACTTGAGCGCCAGTATTTTAAGGAGTGCTAGTGACTATAAAATACAAGTACTCTTGGGGTGCGCCTTGTCTGGGAGAGATTTTGACCACGCACCTTTTGTGGTTGTACATTATTTTGTCAGATCTACTAGTTTTTACAGTCTTCCGGTCATCATATAATAGACGGACATGGACAACGTACGCGCAATCATTAAGAGGTACTTACCAGAATCGGTCTTTCGGTTATTTCAGCCGTACTACCACCTCGCACTCGCTTGGGTTGGTGCGGTGAAGTACGGCCATCCGTCTAAAAAAGTCACTATCATCACTGTGACGGGCACCAAGGGCAAATCAACCACCACCGAACTCATCGCGCAGATTCTCCGTGGTAGCGGAAAAAAAGTGGCTTCTCTCTCTACGATTCAGTTTGTGATTGGCGATAATGTAGAGCGAAACATGTTTAAGATGACGACCCCCGGTCGCTTTTTTGTGCAGAAGTTTTTGCGCGACGCGTTCGACGCTGGTTGTACTCACATTGTACTAGAGATGTCTTCTGAAGGTGCTCGTCAATTCCGCCATAAGTTTATTGATTTTGACGCACTTGTCTTCACTAATCTTTCTCCGGAGCATATCGAATCACATGGTTCATTTGAAAAATACAAAGCGGCAAAACTGAGTCTGGCTCAAGCAGTAGCCAACTCACCAAAGCGCCCAAGAGTGATTGTAGCCAACGTTGACGACCCGCATGGTGACGACTTCCTTAATATGACTGTAGAAAAGAAACTCACATATTCCCTTGCTAATCTATCGCTACACACTCTACATCGAGATAGTGTCACTTTAGTTTTGGACGGCATCACAATACGCGTACCGATTGTGGGACTTTTTAATGTATACAATGCATTGGCCGCACTTAAAGTCTGCCAAGCGTTTGGTGTCAGCCTAGAAAGAGCAGCTGAAGCACTGCGAACTTTGAAACCTATTGCGGGGCGAGTGGAACAGTTTGTCAGTCCTGTGAGTGCCCCAAAGCAGGTGACCGCAGTGGTGGACTACGCTCACACCGTCGACTCCCTGGAACAGCTTTACCAAGCTTTTCCCGATAAACCAAAAGTCTGTGTGCTCGGAAACACCGGTGGAGGCCGTGACACCTGGAAACGCCCAGAGATGGCTGCAGTAGCTGAGAAGTATTGTGACCATATCATTCTCACCAACGAAGACCCCTACGATGAGGACCCTAAGAAAATTATCGATGACATGGTGAAAGGTATGAATAACACCGAAAAGCTCACCGTCATCATGGACCGCCGTGAGGCTATTAAGAAAGCCCTCGAGCTCGCACCAGATGGTGGTTACGTCCTCGTCTCCGGCAAAGGCACCGACCCCTACATCATGGAAGCAAACGGCAAAAAGACCCCCTGGAGTGATGCGGAAGTGGTGAAGGAATTATTGGCAGAGTTGAAGTAGAGCGAAGTGGTCGCAAAATAGATTTTATGGTAGTCTCGGGGTAGTACAGTCCCCAACTGAAAGGAATATGTTGTGGAAGCTCTTTTTTGGTTAGGCGTCGCTTTCGTTGGAATAGTCCTATTTTTCAGCGGTCTCTATGCGCTTCTCTTCAGAAATCGCATCCTCGCGTCCGACCTGGCCAAGCAAGGCGGTGGTATTCGATCCTGGATCACCAAGCGCGGTGTTAACTCGGGTGGAAGATACCCAGTCCGTTCGGGTATGTACATCCGAGGAATCGACGAAGATGGAATCCTTGTTGCGGGAGAAACTCGCACCTTGGGATTACCCGATTGACCTACTTCAGTGCCACCCCTGTGTGGCACTTTTTTATTGAGGGATTTTGGCGTCTCCTTCTGATTTATTTACTAACTTTTTATCAAAGCTGTACAAGGGAGTAGCATTATTTAATCGTGCGTACCAAAGTAGGGCGCAATCGTTTATAGATAAAGTTGGTTCAGAAATATAGAGAGGCAACACACGTTCAAATAAGTTTTTATTACAAATGAACTGTGGGTGTCTAATAATCACAGACAAAAACTCCACCACCATTCTCCGCTCCATTTTGTAGACACGCTCAAGCACGAAAGCCATTTCAGTAAGAGCTAAGTCGGCTACTTCAAACCGAGATTTTTTAGCGAGTAGCTTTTTCACCGACTTAGTCTGTTCCGGGATATCATTGAGAACAAGTCTTAGGAGTAGATTAGTGTCAAATGAAGCACTAGTTTTTCTTTCCATACTTTTCCATTACGTAGTCAGCTATGCCGTCTCCGTTTTGATAATTCTTAAGGTCATAGTTTTTTAAATATGGCTTGGCCATTTCGTGCAACACATCTAAATCAGGAGTTTTCGTGATAACAATCTCACCCTGCCGCTCTGTAACATTAAGAGTATCCCCGGGCTTCACACCAAATTTCCTCCGTAGTGCAATTGGGAGGCTTATAGTTCCTTGAGTGGTAACTTTGGTTGTATTCATACTTATTAAGTATAACAACATTTAATAAATGTGCAAATATTTATTAAGATGTATTTAATTTATTACGTAATCCCGTGATACAAGACAATCCCCGCTGTAACAGAGACATTGAGTGATTCTTTTTGTCCCAGCATGGGGAGTTCCAGGATTACATCAACTAGTTCAAGCGCTTCTTTTGAGACACCATAAACTTCGTTGCCGACAATATACGCTACGTGTTCTGGTTCAGCAAAATCTTTAAGCTGGACGCTTCCGGGCGCCAACTCTACTGCTGCTACTGCTACGCCGCCTGCTTGTAGGCGCTCGATGATTTCCCTAGTAGTCGCCACCTGCTCCCACTCCATAGTCCCACTCGCTCCAAGCGAAGTTTTGAGTATCTCCGGCTGAGGTCGCCCAAATCTATCTATTGGTGCCGGTGTATAACCCACCAAAAAAACCTTCGCTACTCCAGAAGCATCCGCCGTGCGAAAAATAGCCCCGACATTGTAGGCACTTCTGATATCTTCGAGAATGATGTATTTCACGTTGGTAGCGTACCAAAACATTCTTTTTTTTCAAAGCTTTACTAGTTCATCCAGAATGCCTCGTGTGCCTGCACCGAGGATGAAAGGATAAACGTGTTGTTTCGGCGGAGCCAAAACCTTAGTTACAAACTACCCCCGTTACCGCAGCAAGCGAGCGACGATAGGCAATGCCCCGTCAGCTTGCTGCGGGTAGTTTGCTGACTCGTGATATTCTTTATTCAACATATGCGAGTAAAACTATTCCTGTCTATATGTATACTCAGCCTCATTGCTTATACCCTTTTTCTTTTCCTACACTCTCCAAAACTTGACCCTCTGAGTGCTAAAACTACTGCGCTCTCAAAAGAGACAGTGACAACCTTATCCACCCAAGAAATTCAAATTGATGTTATCCAAAGGACTGCCGAAGCTGACCCTATCCAGGCTATCGCTTTGCTAAAGCAGTTTATAGAAAGCGAGCCAACCTTTATGAATCAGTGCCATGAAATGGCTCACGAGATTGGTCATATTTCATACGAAAACTTTGGTGAACAGGCGTTCTCATTTAAAGATCCATTTTGTGGTGGTGGGTACCTCCACGGGCTTCTCGAGGAGGCGACAATTTTTGACGAGTCGATGAGCCTAACAGAAATTGTTCATACGGTTTGTTCTGGCGACATCGAAGAATCCTGTCTCCATGGACTTGGTCACGCGATTTATAAATCAACCCAAGATATCTCAGGCTCAGTCAAATACTGTGACAAAGTGCGTACCAACAATAAAGACTGTTACGACGGAATCTATATGGAATTATTTGACCGAGAAGACGGTGCTGGAGTGAGCGTCGTTAACGCAACAGAAATATGCAATGCTGTTAGTGAACGAACGAGACTAAGTTGCTTGTTCTACCTTCCCCGGGTACTCAAAAATGCCGAACCGGAAACAGCGACAACTTTCTGCGCAAACTTCTTTGATCCAGACGCTCGCGCAACCTGCGCCCAAGGAAGTGGTGTAATGTTTATGAAGTACGCCACACTATTTGAAATTGAGGCAGTTACTAAAACCTGCGCCCTTTACACTGAAGAGTCTCTTAAGCAAGCCTGCACTACCGGGGCCAACGCCTACTATACCTACGGCAACGTCACGAATACGGAGTGGTAAAATTAAATTTTGAATGATTTTATTGCTTGGTCAAGACCAGTGCATTTTTCAATTTCTTTTTTCCAGATGCTATTGGCTCGGCGAGGATTGAGTCTTACTCCTTTTGAAAAATTTATTTCTTTTCGAAACTTTTTAAGATTCTCTCTACCCACAATAACAACTTCGTTAGGTTCTTTTACTTTTGCTTCAATACCAAAATTATGTAACAGTTTTTGGATTATATTTAAAACATCTCTATCCTTTTGATATCCGCGAATTTGCCGAACATTTCGACTGGGCCGATAGTCCATACATCCCTCGTCATCAAAAAACGCCCGCAGGAATTCTCTTTGGCATTCGAGCGGAAGGGTGTCGATTATTTTTTTGAGTTCTTTAGCTTTGTCTTCAAGATAGTTTTTTAATGCCACATTGTAGTAACGGATTTTGTACACACCAGAAATAGTGTCGTGATGCCGTTTTGGTTCAAAGTTGTAGATAGGTGCTAAAAGACTTTCTACTCTCAAAACCAATGCCGTACTTCGGTTGATGTACCCACAGGTTCTATTCTTAAGCTCTCCATCAAATATAAGGTGAGCAACGAGCAGTACC
>JAYVBM010000044.1:0-5101 GCA_043750495.1 Minisyncoccota bacterium
TGCCCCAAGTACGCTCGTGTAGATAGTAGAAAAACAGCTTGGCTGTGACATCGACAAGACCCACACTAGCCACCAGAGCCAGGTTGCCAGTGATCACAAATACAACCGCCATAGTAGTGGTGGAGGCAATAAACCGCCAGGTAATTCCTTTTACAATACTTCTTCTGTGAGTCTCATGCATATCGCTACAGTGTAGCATTGCTATAATGTCCAACATGGAAGTTTCACTGGAATCATCTTGGAAGACTGCTCTAGCACCAGAGCTTAAAAAACCCTACTTTGTTGCACTCACACAAAAAGTCCAGAGCTCTTATCTTTCAGGCTCTGTCTTTCCCCCACCAAAGCAAATATTTTACGCTCTGACTCTATGCCCCTTTGAGTCTGTTCGTGTGGTCATACTTGGGCAAGATCCCTACCATGGCCCTGGACAAGCACATGGCCTGTCTTTCTCAGTCCCTGACGGTATAAAAATTCCACCATCACTTAGAAACATCTATAAAGAAATTAAAAGCGACGTGGGCAGTGAGATTGCAACTTCTGGTAATCTCGAACACTGGGCGAAGCAAGGCGTATTGCTACTTAATGCCACCCTCACAGTCAAAGACAGCAAACCAGGTTCACACCAAGGTTTAGGGTGGGAGCAATTCACTGACGCGATCATCAAGAAAATCTCTGACGAGAAAGAGCATGTGGTTTTCCTCCTGTGGGGTAATTTTGCTCGTGCTAAAAAATCGCTCATCGATGAAGCAAAACATTTAATCCTTGAGTCACCGCACCCATCACCATTATCGGCTCACACTGGTTTCTTCGGCTGCAAGCATTTTAGTAAGACAAATGAACACCTACAGAAGCATGGATTGCCGGAGATTGACTGGTAGCTCAATATAGCGTTAGATAGCAGCAGAAAGGAGTTCCTGATGAAACTCACGACTCGTCTCGGTACAAGAACAGGAATCAATCGCAACATCGAAGAAGCGATTCGCGTACTGGGTGGACAAGGATATCTACATTTTACTCCGGCACCGGAGCTCAAAGTTACAAAGGGTTTCGTGGCATTCATGCCCAAACCGAGGCGAACGCTCTATGCAGCCGTAGTCCTACTACGCTCACGGGGATCATTCCTTGAAATGCGCCTTGATTCTGATGTCTTCACACGAAGCACCATTGAACTGCTGCGGGACTACCTCTGGGTACCGATACATATCGGTCCGACTCTACCCGCCGCGGAAGAGCAAGATGAATATATTCACCCGGCGGATTGTGAAGACTTCAAAACCATACTTACTAATGCCCGACTTTAATAGTCGGGCATTTTACGTATAATTAACTCTATGGAAAAAAAGCACCTACTATTAGCCTGCACTACCGTATTGTTATTCATCGCCGCCAGCTACTATCTCTATCAAAAGTACAACCCCTTTACCTACTACGAGGACAAGGTGCACGTGCACTCTGATTTTCTTATTTATATTAACGACCGACAAATCGATCTCACGAGTAAAGATTACCAATCTTCGACTAATCAAATCCTGCACAAAAATGTTCACCTCCATGATGGTGAAGACAATGTGGTACATCGTCACGCTGAAGGTGTCACTTTTTCAGAGTTCCTTGGTTCGCTTGGGTTTACCCTCACCAATGAATGTCTCACCGACCCGACCGGAATGTCGTTTTGCTCGGATGCAAATAACGTACTGACTCTCTACGTAAACAAAATACCCAAGACCATCCTCACCGAGTATATCCCCGAAGAAGAGGATCAGATCCTGCTGTACTTCGGCACACGGGATAACCCGAAACTGTCTGAATATCAAAGCAGCATCACCGACGAATCCTGCATCTTCTCTGGCACGTGCCCCGAACGTGGCATCGCCCCAGCTGAAAGCTGCGGCCTGACGTGTGAGATATGAAATAAACAAACGAGCGTAGCGACTATTGTGAATTTCGTTCCGAATTCGCCCCTTTCCTAGGGCGAATTCCTGGAACATACAGTCCAACGCCAACACTACTTCTACGAAGAGGCGTCGTTCCGAATCTTTTGTTACTTTGCCCCGGGAAAGAAGTCTTTTTTGATTTGTTTTCGCGGCAATCCTAGGTCGCGCAGGAGTCTGCTGTAGGTGTTTACCATACCTGGAGGGCCGGAGAGGTACCAGGTACGCTGTAGGTAATCAGTCGTGCGTCGCTTGATCATTTCTGTTGTCACATAGCCGGGCTCAAAGGGAGTGGCTACCGACTCTTTTGAAACCACGGGCACAAAAGCAAATGCAAACTTCTCTGCCGCCTCTTGCCACAGCGCTTGATACGCCAACTCATCCTTTGTATTTACGCAGTAGTACAGCACCGTATCGTGTTGCTTGTCGCTGTCCATCATATATTTGATGTGGCTGCGAAACGGTGTTACGCCAATACCCCCGGCAATAAATCCAAGTTTTGTATCACTCTTCTTAGGCAACACAAAATCTCCGGCTAACTGACTGGCGATTACCGGCCGATCTACATCAAGTCCATTAAGCACTGCCTTGTAACTACTAGTCTTTTCAAGGATTTTCATTGCCACTGCAACCTGTGATTCCGTAGGAGACGATGCAATCGTGAAATACCGCCTAACGCCCTTGCTGTCAGCCGGCATGTGCGGCAGCATCCATTCAAGATACTGCCCCGCTTCAAATACAAACCCATAAGGTTTTTTAAAAACAAATTCATACGTGTCCTTGGCTACCTTATGTTTTGCTTCAAGTGTAAGAAATAACTTCTGACGCAAACGCCACGGTAACATCATGATGTTCGCGACCACTAACGCAAACTCGGGCGTGATATGGATAAAGCCAGTGAAAATCGAGGTATTCGAAAGGAACCCAACTACCCCACCGTATAAGAACTGTGCGTCCTTTTTCGCCGGCATAGTAAAGGGTTCGGTCAACATAAAGAAGGCTAAAAACAGCGTGGGCCAGGATGTGAAAAATGTCTTGAGTGAACTCGTAATAACATCGCCATAACTCATGGCTTCCGCGACATAAATAATGAGACTTACCCCTACGAAGGCCAAGACTGGTACCCACCGACGCACTTTCATAACTACCAAAATACCGAGCACCAACAGAGGCACAAACAAAGTCGGATTAGCGACCCACCAACTAAATGTGTAGAGGCCAGTCATGCTTAGTACCGCGGCACCAAACGCCGCTGGATTCATAAAGTGTTGCTTCTTGTAAGCAAATATATATTTTGAAGCTATACCAATTGCTACGGCAGCCGCCAGTGGCCAGGCGGTAAAGATACTTTCTGCCGGGAGTGCCAAGAAAAAAAGAATCAGCGCCGTAATGATGGCCGATTCGTGACTGGCAGGAATCTTAAATATCCACGCCAAAGAAATGTTAAAGACAAGTGCCACCAAGATGGCAAGTGCTAAGGAAAAAAGTTGACTGAGTCCGCTGTATGGAAGCCAGCCGATAAAGCCGGCCAGTATAGAAATCGCTGCCAATACAAATAGAGATCCCGACACCAAGCGATACATGCCAATATTGTCAACAAATTTCTGAGTAAGGGTAAACGGTTTTGAAATTATCTTAAACATGGGACGTATAAATTTGATAACGGTACATACTTGTATTATCAAGTACTACACTTGCTTATATGTATAATTTCACCATTTTACCATGCCGTATGTAATCGCCGTCTTGGCATTGGTTGTAATAAGTGTTGGCTTTACCCTCTTTCAATCACAAGGCGAAGTGACAATGGAGATGACTTCCCTAGCCGGGCTTGAGGTAGCAGAAGAAGCACCCGACTCTGCCATAGTCACCAACACCATACCAAATATTACCGATACTAAATCCCCTCTAGCCCAAGTACAAGAGGAAGCTGCTATAGAACCAGTTATAGCAAACCCTCCTTCTGAGACACCGAAGCTCACACCAACTCCGAACCCTACCCCCACCCCTGTGCTAACAACTGACTTCAAAAACGGCGGTTACGCAACCCAATCAAGTTATCGAACACCCGATGGTACCTATCAGATTAACGTAAATCTTACGATTGAAAATGACAAAATAACAAATTCATCAATTAGTTTTGATGCTGATGGTGCTCGTGATAGTTACTCAAAGCGTTTTAGTAACTCCTACCAAAGCGCCATTATTGGCCAAGATCTAGGTACAGCGAGTCTCTCACGAGTCGGTGGAGCCTCACTTACCACCAAGGCCTTTAATATCGCTCTTGCAGGCATTAGGTTCCAAGCAACCAGTTAGGTTATTTTAAAAGCCAGACAATCTGTATTACAATAACGACGTTAACTTAAATTAGTACTTATGCCTTACATCATTGCCGTGTTAGCACTGGCCGTTATCGGAATCGGCTTCACCATCTTCCAGTCAAACAAACAACCAGCCACGGAAGAAACGACAGTCACAGAAATTAATACTCCAATTAATGAAGTAGCTATCCAAACCAATAACTACAAAAACGGCGTACACAGTGCGGACGTCACCTACCTCACCCCGATCAAAGCTGAGTACATGCTTGAAGTGTCGCTAACGCTCGCAAATGACATTATCACCGACGCACAAATTGTCTACAGCCAAGGTGCTGAGAAAGATCCAAATGCCCAGCGATTCGAAGCGGCCTACCGCACTGAAGTTATCGGGAAGAATATCGACACTTTAAACCTATCTCGAGTTGGTGGCGCTTCACTTACCACCGCCGCCTTCAACAATGCGCTCGTAAATATCAAGACCGACACCAAGTCGTAAGGTGAACTCACATTAAATTAAACCGCAAATCAAACGATTTGCTTGGTTGCAGAAAACAGTAAAATTCTGGCTCCAAGCATTCGCTTCGGTCTCATCGTATATCTAATACGACTCGACCTCCAGCTCTACTTTCGCTTAAAATTTTACTGTTTCTACTAACCATTAAATTTGTCATGAGTTCAAAACAATTCACCTTTGAGGCCATCGGGACTCACTTTTGGATTGAGATTTTTGATGAAATATCAGAGACGGAACTCGAAGCGACAAAAGGTCGCCTCGAGTTCCTTTCGTTTACCTTCAACCAACACTATTCTCGTTTTCGAGCTGATTCCTATGTTGGCATCCTGAATGAA
>JAYVBM010000045.1:0-6674 GCA_043750495.1 Minisyncoccota bacterium
CGTATTTGTTCTTTGAGTACTTTGGGATTTCAATAATAACGTTCATTTGCTCGGCTGTTCCAGCTGGGATGTCGTGTAAAAGATTCATATAAATATCAAGTTAGCCCACGTATCCTACAATATAAGAACAGAAACTAAAAGGTGTTGAAATTGACAGTCTTCCCACCTGTGGTATGTTTCCACTTAGACATCCACTCAGAACATAGGAAGTTCTTCCCATGCGACAAGTTCTTATTACGCTCGCAGCCACTCTCTTCGTCGGCTGGTTTTTCGCCAGTAATGGCCAGCTCACTTTTCTGCTTCCTGGTAGCCAGCTCGGTTTTTTCGAAACAAGAATCATAGGGCCGGCTTCCGAAATGATGCGCCGTTCGCCTGAGCTTAGGGCTAACTTCGACAAGTTTGAAGCATGTTACGTGCTCAAACCTAAGTGTGACCTGAAGCCGATCCTCGCTGAACGCGACAAGCTCGTGAAGCAGGAATGGCCGGGGATCTATCGGCGGCTTGAGGTGCGCCAGGACTGGGACGTGTGTGCCGAAGCGCCCTTTGATTGCATGAGTACTGACAGGGACCACGATGACTTCGAGTTGGTGCGGTCCAAGCTCGGACCGACAAAGCTGGAGTATGACTGCGTTCTCGTAGTTCGCTACGTCGCCAAGCAAGATGGGTTTGGCTCCAAAAGTGCGCGTACCGTCTTTGATTCAGGCGGGTATCAGTGTGGACCCTCCAACTTTCCCTATGACTGGGAAAAGCAGGCCTACACCAAGTGACCCTAAATCAGTCACTTTCACCAAACCGGTGCGATTCATTTCGCACCGGTTTTTTTAAATAAGTAGAGTATAATATTCGCATGGGAATTGAAGGACAAACTTCTCCAGATGCAAAGCGCCACGAGCGTTTTTGCCTGCGGGATATGCCGCTTGATGTATCAAATTGTTTTCAGTCAGAGTTAGCCGCCGCCGAATATGCAAAATACCACGGAGGCAATGCAGCTGACGTGCCTAATAGCACCGCCATGTTGTGGTGGATTACAAAAGGCTTTGCGCGTGCCTATGGTGATTACGTCGTGGCACATGAAGATGACGAAATTGATACGTCAGATGAGCTTGATCGGGAAGACATTCTAAGGGAGCTTGAGAACAGCGTAACGCTGCACTAACTATAAATACCGAGTAGCCAAAGCGCCCCGGTATTTTTTAGCATCAACTTCGCGCTTATTCCACGCGTTTCCAGACCATCTCAAAGATTTGTTTAAAGGCCTTGGCAACGTCTTTATTTTCAATAGCCACACCCTGGAGGTTTTTGTAGTCTTCGATTTTTACTATGTCTCCCAGGATAGTGACTGCCACTTCCGAGGAATACTCTTTGAGTGGAATAGGTTTTATATTTCGACCATATTCAGCGTCCAACTTTCTATAATGTGACAAAGCGGGATCTTTAGGTGCGACGCCGCGCATGCTCACGCCGTGCTTCTTTTGTTCGGTCGCCCATTCATTTTTAAAGTAGTCCGTAAGATTTTGAGGCAAGTTTGCATCAGTTGCCCAAAAGCCAAGCATTTCACAGTCCTCATTTTCTTTAAAACCATATTCCATGAGTTTTTTCATCCCGTTGAAGCCTTCAAAGAAGACCGTACTTACTTTAGTCTCGTCGCCTTTTTGCATGGCCATGAGTTCGGGAAGTTTTCGCTTGGCGACTTCAAGTTTTTCCTCTGCTACCGCAAAGACTTGTTCAGGGGAGTTGGCAAAATAGAGTTGTTTCTTGACTCGCGGGACGCGCTGGGCCATCCCTTTCTCGATCAATTGCTCCAAAATCACGTACGTTGTGGGTTTTTTGAGCCCGCTTTTTAGCGAAACGCTATACGCCGAAGCCCGCCCTAATTGCAAAAGGGCGGTGTAGACCGCGGCTTCTTTTTCGTTGAGGCCAGTGGTTTGTAACGCTTCTTGTAGCTCCATAAACCCTAGTATATACCCCTCTAAAAAATAGTCAATAAAATTGATGACTCAAACTTATACTTAAAATAAAGCGTTATAAAATAAGGCTAAATATGACCTAGAAAGGTCATAAAGATAGTCAATAATCTTGACAAGATTAAGAAATCTGGTATTCTCTTGCCATAACGTTATTTCAGTTCATCGAAACAAGAGGCGCTTCCGCCTCATCAGGAGAAAACCCATGGCTTCAGATCACTTCACCCACGAAGTAACCGTCGATCTACAGAAGGCTGACGCCTGGGAGGTCGAATGGTTGCACAGCGCCGCTAAAACCTTGCGTGGGTATGTCATCAAAGGACGTTATATGATCTTCATATACGAAGATCATATGGCTCTTGATGCCTACGGTGATACTCCTCCCATTAAACCAGAGGACTATACAGAAAGTATCGACGACGTTCTGTATAACCTGATGGCTAAAGGAGGGCTATCTCTCACCTATCTGTCTCACTGGAATCCAGGAGATGATGGGTGGCGCGAGGAGCCTACTGACTACGTTGAGCTTGCGGAGCAAATACCGACCCTGATTCTTCAGGAGGTACTTGCAAAGCGACTTGAGAAGTCAGTTTAGCGGGAACGGAGCGGTCTGATACACCGCTTGGCAACAGAAACAAAACTATCAAGGAGGAAACCCCAGTTTCCTCCTCTCTATTGAGACCACAACTTAGGTTGCTGTCTCACAGAGTTCCGTTCTTTCAAAACTGGAGAAATACCCATGAATAATGTTGTTCACCAAGCTGTGAATATTCTGATGATGACTCTTCAAATTCAGGCCCTCCGCGGTCGGGAGAAGTTTGATTGGGATGAGGTATTTCGCGACTCGGATCACGATGTCCTAGTACTGCTCGTCACTCTGCAACACGAAGTCAGTTATGACTTTTCGGAACAGGTGCGGCAGGCTATTCTACGGCCGTCCATCTCTGAGTCTGGTGCAGAGCTCAAGCGAGTCTGGAGTGAACACCACGGACTTACAGCTTGATTAACATTACTTTGGAGGAAGTCTCATGACTTCCTCCACCTTATTCAGCTTCTCAATGGTGGGAAGTTGACAGAGTTCATTCGGGGAATCGACCATGGATATCATTATTACGAGTGGTGTAGTGGTCGGCGCCTTTAGCTTCACCACCGGGTTCGTGCCTCGTAAGTGCACGACCTCCCGCATGTCTGAAAAAGACGTGCTGGCGAGGGCGCTGTGGTTGGAACGCCATGGCCGGCAGGATGAGGCCGAAAATCTCATCGATCGGTGGTCGGCAAGCATGACTTGCTGACCACCGGAGTTCCTAGCTCATTATCTAGGAGGAATAATTTCCTCCACTTTATTCAGTACATGATGAAGATTGTGTACTGATAGGGTTTGATCGGCATCTCAGTGCCTGTTGTGGTATTGAGGTGGAAACACCTGACCTTTTCTCGGGTTAGGGTTTGCTTACCTCACCAGGGTGAGTAAACAAGTTTAGCGCGCACTTTTACTTCGGTGACTGATGCGGCAGGCGACCCCAAAGGGGAGAGAGGTAGCGCTCTGGTGGTTGCGCTACGCCCAAAGTGCCACGGCGAGGGTCGAGGCAGGGCAAAGGGTCGAGAAACTGAAGGTAAAATCCATCCTTCAGGCTCGCTTCAAACATTTACACCTCGTTCTTAAAATAAATGTATAGGCCTTTTCACGGGCCGTAATCCTGCAGCAGAGTTGTTGTAGGAAGTGAAATGGGAATACATCTTCCCATACCGGATAACCGTACGCCTATAGCTCGGCAGAGCTAGCTCACAAAAGTGAGGTAGGTGGAAAAAACTTTTCTAGGCATAGAGAAGTTACGGCCCGGTAAAGGATGTGGGTAACTTAGCAGGTACCCTAAGACCACATCCAGATGTTTCGTTTGCAGAAGTTTATATAAAAACTTCTGCTCTTTATACAGTTTCTGAATATCGGAAATTGTTAAAGATTCGTAATCATAATTTTTAGAGTCATGCGGAATTAATTTCCGCGCTCTAGTAAGCCCGCGATACTCGTTGGCTTACAGAGTCTTGTTCTTTATAAACAGGGAGAGTGTCATGAAAGCATTATTGGTCTGCGTCGCAGCGCAAGTCATAATGATTTACGTCTGTTGTTGCTCGGTGGCAGCCAAAGTCATCCCAATCGTTTTTGGAGAATTATCGTACAAATTCTCCACTCTATTTTGCTCGCGAAAACTCGTTGGCGATTAAGATATTGACATATTTTATTATCAATGTATATTATAAGCAGTTCGTACGTGGTTTGATGTCAGTCTAATTTCTCAGAAAGGAAGAGAAATGAATTGCATTAAATGCCACAAAACCCTCGATGAAATCGGGGAAAACCATCCGGGTGGGGGCATCGCCTGCCACTCATATGGGAATTACGGAAGCACGGTCTTCGACTCGATCTTTGGTGAGGAGTGCCTGATATTCTTCATCTGCGACGAGTGTCTTGAGCTTTCACGGGAACATCTCCTGGTGAAGCCCAAAGGCAAGCCGTGTCAGCCGTTTACCACTTACGAAAACGAGGAGCCTCATCACATTGGTCCCGTACCAGAGTGTTGAGAAAAGGCCGGGGACGCAGTCCCCGGCCACTCCACCACGTTCTTTGGAGAATTGAATGACAGAACTTTTCCACGTCAGCCGTCGTTCGGATCTTACCGAACTTCGGCCGAGTCGATTTGATTCGTTTGGAAAGATGGATCACGAGGCGGTGTTTGTCACCATCAAAAACCGAGTCGGTTTCTGGGCGGCATACATTGGCGAAGGTCGACGTGAAGTCTACGTTTATCGCCTGCTTCAAGGCAACTATGTCTTGGAAGAAGGTCGAGACGGAGCAGCCAATGGCGACTTCAAAATTGTCACTGACTCACCTATCCCGGTTGAATTTTTCCGTTCACAATTCTAGCCAGAGGAGAAAGAAAATGGCCAAGAAGAAAAAGACCCGCAACCCCATAGCGGGGGTGCTGGCACTGCCTTGCTTCAAAAAGCGGGTAGTTCAAAACAAAAAGGCTTACTCTCGCAAAGAGAATACTCGAGCCGTCACGAACACCTTTCGCGACGGCTCTTTTTATATAAAACAGCGTGGCTCTAGGCCACGCTGTCTTTAGGTTCTATACGTCGTATTCATCACCGCTCGCTGCGCGTGCCATTGCGAGGTATTGTTTGAAGCCTGCGTATATCTTTCGCTCTTCTTCAGTGGGTGTGTCGAGACTTAGTGCTGCGGACACTATGTCTTGCAGCCTGTTAAAAGCAAATTTGTCGTCAACCATATCTTCAACTTCGCTTAAAATATTTTCGTGCGTCAAACCACTCTTCAAGATGTTGTTAATAGGTTCTCCTTTGACAATACGTTGTCGTAGGCCGCGTATTTGTTCTATTGATTCTGGTGACATAGTTTGATTAATTACTCATTAATATTATCACAAAAGGGACAGCCGCAGGCCGTCCCTTTTGTGATGTGGTTGTTGTTATTCGAGCTCCTTTTCCGCTTCTTCAGGGGTGTCGATTTCGTCTGCCTCATCAGAATCTGTTGTAACATCGCGGTCTGCGGTACCGTCCTCTTCAAGTAAGATTTCATCAAGATCAGGTTTAGTGGTGGTCGCGTCTTCGTTTTCGAGGGTGTCGATATCTTCACCAATTTCAGAATCCTCTGGCGCTACAATTTCAACTTTTCCAGTAGGTTCAGCTTCGGCTAGTTCTTCGCCAGTCTTTTGCGACATAATGTCTATCTTCCAACCAGTAAGTTTGGCGGCGAGACGAACGTTCTGTCCACCGCGACCGATAGCGAGCGATTGTTGGTCTGGCGACACTTCCACTTCAGCATGACCACGGTTGTCGGCGTCAGGTTCAGAAATAATCTTGATTTTCAGTACTTGGGCAGGTGAGAGAGCGTCCTCGATGAATTCGATTTGTTCCGGAGACCACTCAATGATGTCGATTTTTTCACCACCAAGCTCACTCATAACGGTCGATACTCGAACGCCGCGTTGTCCCACGAGTGAACCAACGGGGTCAATGTGCTGGTCGTGAGCGTAGACAGCAATCTTTGAGCGACCGCCCGCTTCACGAGCGATGGCTTTGACTTCAACAGCGCCTGATTGAAGCTCAGGTGCTTCAATCGCAAATAGGCTGACGAGGAAGTCGGGGTGTGAGCGAGAAAGTTTGAGGAAAATACCACGAGGAGTTTCTTCTACTGCAAGAAGTAGCGCACGAATACGTTCCCCTGGTTTGAAACGTTCGCCTGGAATCTGTTCCTCGTACGGCATGATGGCAGTGACGCGACCGAGGTCGACGTAAAGGTTGCCACGTTCAAAACGCTGTGCAAATCCCATCACGATATCGCCAGCCTTTTGACCGAACTCTGAAAGAGCAGAGTCCTTTTCCGCTTCGCGGATCTTCTGCATGATGACTTGCTTGGCAGTCTGGGCAGCGATTCGACCAAAGTCATCTTTAGATTCAAGCGGGAAGACCAATTCGTCACCGACATTAGTGTCGCGTTTTATCATTTTGGCAGTTGAAAGCATGATGTGCTTCTCTTCATCAAAACGAATTTTTTTCTCGCCTTCTTCGTCTTCTGTCTCTTCTTCCTCTACCTCCTCTTCGCCGTCAGCTAGTTCTGGCTTGAGCATGCTCTCATCAACCACGATTTTGATTTGACTGAATACAGTCGCACCAGCCTCTAGGTCGAATTTG
>JAYVBM010000046.1:0-16733 GCA_043750495.1 Minisyncoccota bacterium
TCCAGACAAAAAGGAAAACTCCGAGGATGGTTTCTCCGCTTGCATCCATTATAAAAAAGTTAAACAATGCATGCAATACAATAGCAACGAACAACCCAACGGTTCCAGCGGTGAGCATAGTTATTTTGGGCTTGTAATAGGTGAGGGCGAGGAACATTCCAACTGTGCCCGAGGCAAGAACATGTAGTAGAGTAGCGCCTAAAAAGCGGAAACTACCGGTAAGTGCAGAGTTCACGAAGTCGCCCGCTACCAATGGATTAAAGATAAAGAGAGCGTTTTCAAGGGCAGCAAATCCTAAGGCCACGGCAATCATGTAAATTACCATATCGATGGGCTCATCGACTTCTTTGTTCCAAAATATAAGTATGAGGGCCGCGGTGTACTTCAGTAACTCTTCAATAATTACCCAAACGAGAATGACGTTACTGCCCGTGTAGAGGCCGATGGCCATTTTTTGTAGCGGTAGCGCAAGCGGTACTACCGCCATGCCGGCAATAAAGGCGATAGCGATAAGGAGGTAAGGTTCTGGGTGTGAGTTGTCCTCACGAAGCCAAAACCATAACCAAAAGAGCGCGGGAGTGAGCCCGGCCAAAAAGGCGATTGCAAAGTAGGTGGATAACATTTAGTTCTATTGTAGCAAACTGCCGCGTACCCTAAGGGCACGCGGCAGTTTTAAAGGGGATTGTCGTCAGTCTACTTGGGCCACTTAGCCACCATTAGAATGTCTCGATCTTTCATTTGTTTCGGAAGTTCTTGCCAGATAGCTTCAGTCACGTACGGCATGAAAGGATGGAGAAGCTTAAGTGAGGTGGTGAGACATTCAATCAGTACCAATTGCCGAGCCTGCTTCGCTACCATATCTTCGCCGGCCAAAATCAGTTTGGATTCTTCAAGTACGACGTCAGCTAATTCACCCCAAATGTAGTGGTACGTTTTCTCCGCCGCCAGGTAGAGAGCAAATTTTTCAAAGTCACCAGTTACTTCTTCCATAAGTTCGTGGAGCGTTTTAAGTATTTTTTTGTCAGTATCACTATAGGTCACGCTCTGTTTGTCGTCATAATCAGCCACGCTTGTAAGAACAAAGCGAGTTATATTCCAAACCTTGTTGGCAAATTTTTTATAGCCACCGACCTTCTGTTCGTCAAAACGGATGTCGTTACCAATAGCAGTACCAGAAAGAAGCCCCATACGGAGCGCATCTGTACCGTACTTGGCAATCATATCGATGGGGTCAATGCCGTTATTGAGTGATTTACTAAACTTTCGGCCTTGGGTATCTCGAACCAGTCCGTGAATCATAACGTTCTTAAATGGCACCTGACCAATATGAAAACCACTCATGAGAATCATTCGAGAAACCCACAGCGGAAGAATTTCATAGGCGGGAGACATGAAGTTTGTAGGGTGAAAGTTCTTAAGGTCTTCCGTTTGCTCTGGCCAACCGAGAGTGGAAAATGTCCATAGAGCCGAAGAGAACCAGGTATCAAGTACATCCGAATCTTGTTCCCAGCCTTCTCCTTCAGGTGCGGTCACGCCACAGTATATTTCTTCACCCTTGTACCAAACAGGGATACGATGCCCGAACCAAATTTGACGTGAAATACACCAGTCACGGAGGTTATCAATCCAGTTAAAATATGTCTTTTCGAATCGCTCTTGGGGAATATTCACATCACCACCCTCGACTGCCTGCCGCATCATTTTCTTGAGAGTAGTGGTGCTTCCAGACGCGATGCCAGTGATTTCTGAATGCTTCATCACAAACTCACGATTCACATCAACCCACCACTGGAGTTTTGGCAGAGGTTCGATAATACCGCCAGTACGCTCGGCCGTAGCAACATTTTGCGTAATGACCTCTTCTTTCTCAAGGAGCCCCTCTTCAGCGAGCCATTCCACTACAGCTGTACGAGCGGCTTCTACCTTGAGTCCGCTAAGTCGCCCTTCGATAGTCATCTTGGCATATTCATTGATTACCTGCGGGCGAGAGATGATGTTATGGCGGTCTGCCATGTCCCAGTCGATTTTGCTGTGTGCTGGGGTAACACCAAGTGCACCGGTACCAAACTCAGGGTCAACTTCTTTATCGGCGATAACAGTCACCTCAATCGGTACGTCACAGAAGGTAAGTGGAAAAGTCTGGCCGATGTATTGTTTGTATCTTCCGTCGTCGGGGTGAACCGCAACGGCAGTATCGCCGACTTTCGTTTCCGGGCGAGAGGTCGAGATAGTGATAGGGAAGTCCTGACTATATTTAAAGGTGTAGAGTTTTGATTGCCGTTCTTCGTGGACGATTTCATCATCAGAAATAGTCGTCTGACCTTTTGGGTCCCAGTTTACAATGCGATTGCCGCGATAAATAAGCCCTTCATCGTACATTCGCTTAAAAGCAGTGAAGACGGCGGTATTTCTTTTTTCATCCAAAGTGTAGGCGTAGCGAGACCAGTCTAGTGAAGCTCCCATTTTTCTAATTTGCGAGAGAATCGTATTTTCGCTTTCTTTCGCAAATGCATTTACGCGCTGCACCAAATCTTCGCGCCCAATATCATGGCGAGTCAGTTTCTCGTCTTTTTGAAGATTCTTTTCTACTCGTGCCTGAGTTGCGATAGCTGCCGAGTCTGTCCCTGGAACCCACAACGTTCGCTTTCCGAGCATGCGGTTATAGCGAACAAAGGCATCTTGCAGCGAATCTTCATAAGCGTGCCCAAGGTGTAGCACACCGGTCACATTTGGTGGGGGAAGGACAATAGTAAAAGGTTCCGCGTCAGGCGTAGCAATACCTTTTTCTACACAAACGTCAGGATTAAAAAATCCACTATTTTCCCACATGGCATACAGCCCATCTTCATGCGCTGCAGGGTCATATGGCTTTAAAAATACCTCAGGAATATTAGGCTGGTGCCTTGTCCCGTTAGAAGTTTCAGTTGTTTTTTCTTGTGACATATAGTTTCCTTGCTACGAACTTTGCTATCCCGTACTTCTAACGGGATGAATTCATAGATTAGGCGATGGTAGCATGAAAATAAAGATTTAAAAACGTCTAGGGTTTAACCCGAAGCTATTGCGTTGTTTATATAAAAGCGTACAATTTTATAAACGTTGAGCTTACTGCGCTGGGTAGCCACCCTATTAATAGAATAATAATAAAACACTTATGTCAGAGATAATTCTCTATCCGACAGAAACTGTGTACGCGCTTGGGGTCAACCCCTTTGATCGTGTGGCGTGGCGCGACCTCTGTGAGCTCAAGGGACGTCAAGGTCATCAAACTGCCAGCTGGCTTTTGCCTTCAGTGCAGGACATTGCTTTATACGCAAAGATCACTCCGAAGGCGCAGGAACTAATAGATCAGTACATGCCGGGACCCTTTACGATTGTGCTAAAAGCCAGAGACTATCTGCCACGCGAAGTGCTGGCCCTTGATGGTACGGTGAGTTTTCGTGTGTCTTCTGATCCGGTGACACAAGAGCTTATTTCTGACTATATGGCGACCCATAATGCGCCGCTTACCTGTACCAGTGCCAATAAGCACGGACAGCCCACTATGGTCAATCCGCAGAGTATCGCCACGCAATTTGGTGATAAGGTGCAGATGATTTCCAAGATCATTGACGACGGGCCACGGGTCGGACAGCCGTCTACGATTGTTCGTTGTGTCGATGATGTGGTGACGGTTTTGCGCAAAGGTAGTATTGAAATTGCGCAAACCGCGCCTGTGGCGGTTCCTGATATAAACTCACTCTACGCAGAGGTATTTTAAGCGAGAGACTTGTTGCCGTCTGCACGAATTATGTCTGCGCCCCTTGGTGCAAGGGCATTTTCTGCGCGAGCATGTCCGGCGAGTGCAATCATTATACTGTTGTCGGTAGAGAGTTTTGGTTGAGGGAAATATACCGTCAGGTCGGGGTTTGTGGTTAGAAAGCCGGATTCAAAACTTCGTTTTAGATGCTGATTAGCACTTACGCCACCCCCGACGATTAGGGTCTGTGCCCCGTACTTATCTACTGCCGTCAACGACTTCTTCAAGAGTACAGTCGTCACTGCGTCCTCAAAGTCACGGGCGATGGCGCAAACATCAGTTTCAGTCAATTCTTTCCCCTGTACTGCATAGCGTACGGCAGTCTTGAGTCCTGAGAAAGAAAAGTCTAAATCACCGGAATGTAACATTGGGGAAGGGAAATCAGCAAACTTGGGTAGTTTTTCCTTGCGAGCTCTTTCCGCTCGCTTTGCTATCTCTGGCCCACCTGGGTATTGGAGTCCGACCAATCGCGCGACTTTGTCGTAGGCTTCACCAACAGCGTCGTCGCGTGTCTGGCCGATTTTTTCATACTTGCCCCAGTCACTCATCAAGATAAGCTCGGTATGTCCACCAGAAATGAGAAGAGATATTGTCGGGAAGGGAATATCTGAAAGCATATCGTCTCGTTCAATATCAAAGACACTGGAGAGCACATGTCCCTCCATGTGATTTACCGGCACAATCGGTACATTCCAAAGCAGAGCGATTGCCTTGGCAAAATTTACTCCAACCCACAAGGCGGGCTCGAGCCCAGGGCCACTGGTGACTGCGACTAAATCAATTGCGTAGGATCCATGCTCCTTATGAAAAGCAAGGAGTTCGTCAGCCAAAGTGGTTTCTCGTGCTAATAGAGTGCGGATTTCGTTTTCCTGCTGAGATGTGAGGTCCTTGGTGTGAGCGTGTGGCTCGAGCCCAGCTTCGGCGATGGCTTTTTTAAGCATGGGAATGACAGTAATGACATGCTCACGCTTGGCTAGTGCAGGAAAGACGCCGCCGTACTCGCGGTGAATATCAATCTGTGACCACAGCGCATTACCGTGGATTTCGTAGGTAGCATGTGGAAATTCGCCCGTCGCCTCAACCAGACTAATGGCTGTCTCGTCACAGGAGGTCTCGATGCTTAGGATTAACATAGATAGAAATATATAGTAAATCTTGCCAAAATACAAAAAAATTGTATTCTGTAAGTAGAGGAGAAGAGAGGTGTTGAAGAAACTAAAAGACGTAGCCCACGAAGCCCTGTCTTGTCTGGCAATGTGCGCACTCTTGCTAGGGATACTTCTGGTAATTTGTGGATTAGGTCTGTTTTTGTTGGTCTACGAAGGCTACAGTTGGGTTCGGTACGGGCGATCAGTCCAAGACAATTGGCTTGAATCGGGTCTTGACTGAAGATGATAGGCTGTGCAGCCAGTGTAAAAGGGCGGTATTTCTACCGCCCTTTTTTTGAACCCTTGGTGCGCGATGGAAGGATTTAGCTGATTATAAGAATCAAATGTGTGCATACCAGGATTTGAACCTGGGGCCTTCCGCATGTCATGCGGACGCTCTAACCAGCTGAGCTATACGCACATTACTTGTGCCGGCCGATTATAGCAAAATATTGCTCAGCAAGGAAGACTAGCCGTCTTTGGATTGCAACATTTCCGCAGCGAAGGCTGCAGACACCTTTGTAGTGGTCATAGGTCTTACGTCCAACCGTTCTTTTATCTCTATTTACTTGGGTAAAGTTTGGCAGGGGTAGAGCTAGTTCTTTAGCCCAGTATTTTTTTAGTTCATCAGGATCTTGGTCATAGCGTAAGTAAAGTTCACATCGATTTTTCCAATATTTAAAATGTTCAATAATATATAAGCTTCCGCGGAGGCGATGCATAAGGAAATATTTAAAATTTATAAATAAAAAAACGGGTCGCCGGAAGAGCGACCCGTTTTAGTCAGTGTGCGGTCCGTTCGTTCTTGCGAAGAATGGGACCGAAGAATGCAACTGGATTCTGGCGATAGAGTTCACCGACGGTGAACTCTCCTGCTTTCATCTCCGCGTACTCGTCGTAGAAGAGTCCGCGCATCTGGAGGGCGTACCCCTCTTCCGTGGTGTTGCGAAGCGCAAGGAACAGATACTTATCCTTATAATCGGACAGCCGTCGGGCAATTTTCTCGTTCGTCGGCTCGGTGCTAATGTCTGCAAGGGCAGTAGCGATCTTGTACTGGATTTCGATCCAGAGTTCAAACGTCGCTACCACTTCACTGTACTCTTCAAGAATTTCGGGGACGGTAACGTCCACAAAATATTTGAAACCACGGCTCTTCCCAAGTGGGCCGAGCCAGACTCGCTTGTCGTCAAGCAATTGACGCCAGGTGTTCATACTCGGTACTCCGTTGGTATGTCTATATAATAATACACCTTGACCAAAAAGTCAAGGCGTATTATAGAGTCAGTTTAGAGCTTTTAGAGTTGAGAAAGAGAACCATGTTCTGCTTCTGGAGCTTTGGAGTGTTCCACCATGGATCCGCCAATCTCCGGAGCTGAAGCGCCGACATCTCCTGATTCGACAAGCTCCTTTCGCTTAGCGATAAATTCAAACGGGTCGTACTCAGTGCCATTTGGGCTTACAAAACCAGTTTCGATCATTGCTTTTAGGGCTGGGTCTTCACCTAGTCCAGCGTCTTCGATTGCGATACGCAACTCGTCTGTGACGACAAAGGTATTGTCTCGGCCAGCTTTAGGAGCTTCAGATTTAAATAGATTAAACATAGTGATTTTATACGTGGGTAAATCCTGGACAGTATATCATAGCTAATGAGTATGAAACGATGTTTCGGGGGATTATCCTTGTAGAATTTAGGTAGATGCTAACTATTTAATAATAGCACATTTTACATGAAAAGTCAATTAGTTAGTAAAGTTGAGGTCACTTTACGGCTTAAAATGCTAAGATTGTGAGATTGTCACCGTCCGTCTGTATAAAATATGCCTAAAAACAAAGAAAAACAGCTGAATATTCCGGCCACACCGATGCGATACATGTGGTTTCTAACTAGGGAGAACCGGGCGGCTTTTTACCTCACTATATTTGTTGCCAGCGCTGCTCAGATTCTCGGTACCAGTATTCCTCTACTGTTTAAGCATATTATTGATAGTGCGCAGGGGGTAGCTACGGGAGTGACAACACAAGGTGATGTCTGGTTTTGGGCGATGCTGTATCCAGCCGCTATTGGAGTGATGTTTCTTCTGTGGCGCTGTAGCGGCTTTCTGGGTATGCGCTGGATGACAGCGGCTAACGCCCGTTCATATGAAGTACTTTTTTCATACTTGGGTAAGCACAGTCACACTTACTTCAGTAATCGCTTTGCCGGCTCACTGTCGAGCAAAGTTACCCATGCTAGTGAAGGCTCGCAGTCACTCTATGAGTCATTTACCTGGAATTACTATCCAGGAGTTTTGTCTTTAGTTCTGACACTGATATATATTGGTAATGCTAGTTTTGTGGCGGGGGCTATATTTATCGTGCTTTTAATAATATTGATACCCGTCAATCTTTACTTGGCTAAATACAGACGTCCCCATGTCGTGGAATATGCCAGTCAAGCGACCAAAGCCCGCGGTCGGTTAGTGGATACACTCACTAATATGAGTGCAGTGCGACAATACGCTTTGCAGGGTGAAGAGCAATGTACTTTTCACAACGAAGTGCATCATATGCGCTCACTAAATCTGCGTCAGTGGAGTATTAGTGAGTGGGGTCTTCTGGCCAATAATGTGCTCATTGTGGTTTTTGAGTTCGCCTTACTTGCCGTCATTATTTCGTTATGGACACGCGGTGATTTGAGTACAGGTTCACTCATCATGCTTATAACTCTTTTGGTTAATGTCAACGGAACCCTCGTTTTTATTGGTAATAGTATCAACGGCTTTATCCGTCGTTATGCTGAGGTAGAGGAAGGATTGACCGATATTTTAAAATCGTATGAAGTCACAGACGCTGCGAATGCAGCAGAGCTGCTAGTTAATACTGGCTCAGTGGCCTGGAAAAACGTTGATTTCAAGTTTGGTGAGAATAAAGTATTTGATAACTTTGAACTTGAAATTAAACCAGGACAAAGAGTGGGACTGGTAGGACACTCTGGTGCCGGAAAGACGACGTTTGTGTCGCTACTTCTTCGCCAACATGATGTTACTGGTGGGGCTATTGAGATAGACGGTCAAAATATCGCGCAGGTGACGCAGGATTCACTAAGGCAAGCCATAGCTGTGGTGCCCCAAGAGCCGATGCTGTTTCATCGCACCATTCGTGAAAATATTGCGTATGGAAAGTCGGATGCGACTGATGAAGAAATTATTTCCGTAGCGAAAAAAGCCCAGGCGCATGACTTTATTAGTCTGCTTGAGTATGGGTACGATACTCTTGTGGGTGAACGTGGCATTAAACTTTCTGGTGGTCAGAAGCAACGCGTCGCTATCGCGCGGGCGATGCTCAAAAATGCTCCGATCCTCGTGCTTGATGAAGCAACCTCGGCGCTTGATAGTGAAAGTGAAGTGGCGATTCAGACGGCCCTGCATGAACTGATGGAAGGAAAGACTGTGGTGGCGGTAGCGCACCGACTCTCGACGCTACGTGAGATGGACAGAATCATCGTAATGGAAAAAGGAAAAATCATCGAAGACGGTTCACACGATACCCTTAAAGACGCCGGCGGTGTCTATCAGAGACTTTGGGAGCACCAAGCCGGGGGATTCTTGGTGGATTAGAGAAAAAGCCGCGACTAGGAGTCGCGGCTTTTGTTTAGGATGTCGAGTGAGACAGGGGGGCTCTTTCGACTTCTTTTTTCTTCGGCGGAGCCGGCGGCTTGGTTTCGCAAGCTTCGAAGTAGATGGCACATAAGCAGCCTAGAGTTTGAGTTAATAGCACCAAATATATAATGATACTTTCGTCAATTACTATAGATTTAACAAGTAGCCAATTAGCAACTATAAACATTCCAAAGAAAGCTATGCGTAAAAACTTATCAAATAAATTGTAGCGGTTGGGATTCGCTGTCCCCGGGCGTTTGTAGGTATGTCGTTTATCTCTCCAATCGTAAACTAGTATGTGTCGAATTCCTATAAGGAACATCAGTCCGTTAATTGTGAACGGTACGACTGAGAAAATCTGCAACAGCACAGCAGTAGCGACTATCAGGTACGCGGAAGTCGCTGCCAACCAAAATGGCCCACGGCCATAGTGGTCCATAAACCAATCAGAGAAAGGCTGGAATACTTTAGCAAAAAGCCAGTCGTCGATTTTAAGGAACACGGAGGCTCTCCTATGAGAAGGATGGTTGCTGTGAGTTATAATAAACATATATTTAACTTTGTACAGAGGTTGCCTCACTTTTAAAACTATTGTCCTAAGCTGTGGCAATATAGATATATAAGACAGTAACCTTCGTATGTGTGGGAGTACCAAGCCTGAGGATTTTTATTGTCAACTTTTTTTCCAAAACCGCTTCTTTTTCGAAGCTGTCGGCTTTGGTATCGATGTGATGGTTGCACGTACAAAAATGGCAAAATCTTCTCTGCTTTGGGGAGGATTTTTTTCGATATGGTTAATTATCTTGGCGATAAATTCTTTTGGAGGCACCTGAGTGCCCGCAGCGGTTTTAAATTTATTTTTAAAAAGTTCCCTTAGATCATCGTTGTCTTGGATGAGTGAATAATTGTTGGCCTCTTCTTCAGCTGCCACGATGAGTTCCTCTAGTGGTATCTCAATTAGTTTTTTGGGTAGAAAGGGTAGTCTCAAACGTTTAAGTCTTTTGAACATATGGATGTAATCTAATTTTTAAGACCCACTGCTTCCAGTGCACCCAGGGCATACGACTTTGTCTGCTCGCTGATTTTAGGATGTGCCGACACTTCCTCGGCTGTTAACCAAACCCACTTATCAGTTGGTTTTTCGGGAATTACTTCGTCAGTACTGCTGGTTGCATAGTAGATTAAGTCCAAATGCTGATGAGTCTCGTTGATGCGATGTATATTCATGTGACGGGGAGGTTGTAAAGGCGAAACTTTATCCGTCCCATCACGGCCAGGGGTCTCTGTTGCTGGTTTTGAATTGTCGCCTGGGATCGTGACTATTAAGCCGACTTCTTCAAGACATTCTCGCTTTACTGTATCTAGAGGATGCTCGTCCAATTCAACATGGCCACCAACACCAATCCACCAACCGTATTTGTCATGTTCTCTTATCAGGACGCGGTCCTTGTGCACGATAAATGTGGTTGCGGTCCAATCAATAAGTTCGTGTATATGAGCCATATGCTTCGTATTTTAACATAGGTAACCCGAGGAGTACTTCTATTGTAATATAAAGTATATTCACTAAATAAATATCATATGTGTGGAATCTTTGGTTACGTGGGGACGAGGACGGCAACACCGATTTTGCTTGACGGACTCCGCACACTTGAATATCGCGGCTATGATTCGGCTGGGATTTTTGTTCCGGGGTATGGCTGTGTCAAAGCAGTTGGTCCGATTGACGAACTGGCGAAGAAAATCACTACGGCTATTCCGGGCACTACCGGTATAGCGCATACGCGCTGGGCAACTCACGGTGCTCCCACCGAACAAAACGCCCACCCACACTTAGATATGAGCGGCAGTGTCGCCGTCGTTCATAACGGCATTATAGAAAACTACCGAGAGATTAGAGAAGGACTAACGGTCCGCGGGATTACCTGTGTGTCTGAGACTGATACTGAAGTACTGACTAAACTAATTGGTACCTTTTACAAAGGAGACTTACTCACTGCTGTGCGCCAAGCGTTGCAAGTCGTCCGCGGCACGTACGGCATAGCGGTAGCTAGTGCGCATCAGCCGGACTTGATTGTGGTAGCGCGGATGGGTAGTCCGATTGTGCTCGGCTTGGCTGCTGATGGTAACCTCGTCTCGTCAGACCCCTCAGCGCTATTGGTCCACACCAAAGACGTCGTCTATCTACAAGACGGTGAATGCGCCGTCATAAAGAAAGATTCATACAAAATAACTACTATCAAAGGTGAAAGTCGTGAGCGCGCTCCAGAGACCGTAGAGTGGGATGTAGAGTCAGTTCAAAAAAATGGCTACGACCACTTCATGCTCAAGGCAATATTTGAAGCACCACAGGTGATTGAGAATACGATTCGTGGGCGTCTACTGGTAGAGAAGGGTCGGGCGAAACTTGGTGGACTTGAGCCGGTACTTGAAGAATTAGCTGACCTCAATCGACTAATGATTATCGGTTGTGGTTCGGCGTACTATGCCGGCCAAGTGGGCCGTTACATGCTCGAAGAGTACGCCAATCTGCCGGTTGAGGTAGAGCTTGGTAGTGAGTATCGCTATAAGAAAAACATCCCCGATAAAAAAAGTGCCGTGCTCGCCGTGACGCAATCAGGCGAAACCGCCGACACGCTGGCGTCACTTCGTAGTGCCAAACGACAAGGCCTACTGGCTCTTAGTGTGGTAAATGTCGTTGGTTCGACTATTGCGCGCGAGAGCGATGCTGGTGTCTATAACCACGCTGGACCTGAGGTCGCTGTGGCTTCCACCAAAGCGTTTATTTCTCAACTTACCGTCTTTGTGCTGCTTACTCTACTTATCGGTCGTGAACGCGGCATGACAGAGGAAGAAGGTGAGGAGATTGCCAGACAGCTGCAGCAGCTACCCGACATAATTTCCGAGTACCTACAGAAAACAGAAGATATCAAAAAAGTTGCCACCAAATACGCCAAGTACCGGGACGCAATGTATATCGGCCGCAAGCTCCATACGCCAATAGCCCACGAAGGATCACTCAAACTAAAGGAAGTCACTTATATTCACGCCGAAGCCTATGCGGGCGGGGAACTCAAGCACGGTTCGATTGCGATGCTTGATGAGAACTTTCCGATTATTGCACTGGCGCCTCAAGACGACGTGTATGAAAAAATGGTCTCCAATATAGAAGAAGCTCGAGCTCGCAAAGCACCAATCCTCATGATAACCACCGAAGGTAACTACCGCGCCACCGACATCGCTGACGACGTCCTCTACATTCCCAAAGTCCACCCGATTTTACAGCCTATTGTCACCACTATCCCGTTGCAATTGCTCGCATACTATATCGGTGTTGAAAAAGGCCTCAATGTCGACCGCCCAAGAAATTTAGCGAAGTCAGTCACTGTGGAGTGAGCGAATAAGGTAAATGAGTTAACTCATTTATTTTTGAGCGAACGAACACAGAAAGATTCTCTTACCGTTGAGTGAGTGAGTAAACACAAGAGCTTAGCTAACGCGGGAACTCAGCTATGAGTTCGTCTGAATGATAGAATGTCGCGCCTAGGTCGCCAAAGCTGTATCGCTGACCGCCGATGGTTATGGGAGCGCCAGCGACTTGGGGGTTTGGTTTTGGTGCAGAAGCAGCGAAGCCGAGATTGAAGAGAGTCACCAGAACATCCGGACGATTTTCCACATCATAACCAGCTCGCTTCCACTGCATTTCGATTTCCTTTAAGTACAGCGCGGTATAGAGGTATGAGTAGTAATGATCCTTCTCGTCGGTGAGGCGATTGAAAAGTTCCTGATCCTTATTCTCAGTACTAGAAGCATACGCAATCAATGCCGTGTACTCAGGTCCTGGATAAAATGTCGAATTCGGGTCGCTTGCGTAGCGTTCAACTTCTTCCGCGGTCTTTTGTTTCATACCTGATACTCCCAATGAAAACTGTGAAAGGGAAGCCAGAATCTTGAGCGGTTCGAAATAGCGCTTAAAAACTTCCCGGTTTTCACTTTGAGCAAAGAAGCGCATTTGCTCAGGCATTACCGCTGCCGCAATCATTCGGGCCGGTACTCCTGTCTCGCTCGCTACGCGCGCAATCACCGCTTGGTCTTTTTCTAGTCCGCCTTTGACTACCACCCACTGCACAGTCTCGTTCCATTCACACGGTTTTACTGGGTCTGTGCCGTCTTCGCAACCGTTGCTTACTGGACCAGTTTCTTGTTCGGCACTATCCTTGTCGTCAACAAAATTAATCGTTGGTACCTTTCCAAAAAACGAATTGCGCTCCTCGATGGTCCCCCTCACATTGGTCAGTCCAAACTGCATCCCCACAAACACCGCCGTAAAAGCTATTCCAATCATGGCAAAGAAGACAACGATAGCGATGAGTCCGTATTTAAAGGTTTTCCTCAACATTAGGTGCAGTATAACATTTGAGATGTGGCAATTAATTATGAATATCACAAAAGTGCAGGAAATAAGGCCTTAATATTGACTTTTATATAAAATAATGTATAATTCCAGCCAGGGGTGGCCTTAGATAAGCCCCGCGCTAAGATGCTAGAAAATAGCACGTATCCGCCGGCCACTAGAAGTTTTTTCTTGGTGGCTTATTTTAATTAGACAGGTTTAGCCTGTTCCTGATGGAGTACCATCAATGACCTTTGAAAATTTGTTTTCAACTCTCCGTGACCTGCCTGTGGCGACGATTGCAGATGAGGTGACGCTCTCGGTTATGTCCGGAGCCGTCACCATCCTCTCATCAGACACCGGTTCGGGCAAAACACTCTACGAAACAACCCATCTCGCAAGTCACGTAGACGAGCAGGTGGTGGTCCTGGTGCCGCGTCGGTTCCTGGCTGTGAATGCAGCTGAAACCGTTGCTGAATTGTCTGGCTGCGAAATCGGTCAGGAAGTCGGCTACGCGGTCGGGTCTCAAGCTGGTGATCGTTCCAAGTGGAGCGAAGCCACCAAGCTTGTCTTTGCGACCAACGGATATGCTCTCGCTAGTGGGCTCATCAATACCGCGATGATCTTCGTCCTAGACGAGGTGCACGAAACTTCGATGGACCTCTCCATTGTTCGTGCGCTTTTGTATCGCCGTATGGCACAAGGCGAACCCATCCGCGTGCTCGAAATGAGCGCTACGATGAACGTCACACGCCAAGCCGCCTATTGGGACGCAGTCGCTACGACCGCTACTTTCGAGACTGACGGCAAGACTTTTGATTGTGAATGCCGGCATCGTCCGGCGGGTCGCATCGAAGAAGAAGTTATGTCTCTCATCGAAGAAGGACGTCGCGGGATTCTCGTGTTTCGTCCAGGTGTCGGTGAGGTCAATGAGACGGCTGAAGCGATTGCTGCACTAGTCAAAAAGTCTGGCCGTGACGTCGAGATTGCGCAAATCTACGGCGACATGGGCTACACTGAACGCAAGTCAGCGGTTGCGGCACCCAAGTCGGGTGTCGTGAAGGTGCTTATCGGTACTAATGTGGTTGAGTCTGGGGCGAATATTCCTTGGCTCGACGCGGGCGTGTCGTGCGGTACTGGCAAAGAGAACAGTGTGCGTCCGGGAACGGGCGCCACGTACCTAGAGCTGGTCGATTTACCGCGTTGGCGGTTGTCGCAGCAGGAAGGACGCGTAAAGCGTTTTTGTTCGGGGATATTCGTTCTCTGCTCGCCAAAATCGTTTGAAGCGCGCGAACAGGCCACCCGACCTGAAATCGAACGTCTGGCTCTGACTGAGCTTGTCATGCACTGCGCCGGCTTCGGTCTGCGTACGCATGAACTGACGTTTGACTATGCTCCTAACCCCGACAAGGTTCAGGAGGCGGAGCTCCAGTTGCAACGTCTTGGTCTCATCGACAAGAATTGCCAGCTCACCGAAGCAGGCAAGGGCACAGTCGGCATGCCGATTGGTCCCGAAACTGGTGCCATGCTCTGGCATGCCCACCAGATTGGTTGTCTTGCCGCTGCACTGCCGCTGGCGGCTGTGATTGAGGTCGGTGGCTTGCGCAAAGATACTCGTTATAGTCACTTCCTTCACGAGGAGTCTGACCATTTGGATGCGTTATTGGCCTTCCGCAAAGCGTTCTTTGTCTACGGAAAAGAACGTCGTGAGGTGATTGAAGGAAACAACATTTCCTTTAAGCGCTTTGAGGCGGCCTCTGATCTTTTGCGAGATTTGGAGCGTCGTTTCAATGTCGACGCCGACTTCGACTTCAACCATTTGGAGAAAGAGCTTCGTCAGGTGATCCTCGCCGGATCGCTTGATAAGCTTTTTACTCAGAGCGGTTTTCGGGGACAGGTAGCTTTGATAAAAAGTCGGTACATGACGTACAGTGTTGGACAAGGTTCCGTTGCAAATGGGCGACTGTCGGGGGGTCTAGTGGCAGGTGATCTTCGGGTCATTACGCCACGCGACCGCTTCAAAAGTCCGTTTACGATTCTCGAAAAGGTCACCGCTTTTGGTCCGCATGACCTCAAGGCTGTGACCGAGTTCCGTCCAGACATTCTGGTGGAGCAGCGGGTACCGTACGAAGATTGGCGTGGTCGCTCAAGCGGCTACTACGTCAATCGACTTTTGTTCGGCGAATATCTCATCGACCAAATGCTCGTTCATGAGACGGTGCATGTAGAACGTGAAGTCGAGCAGGATTCAATCCCTGTTCGTCCAATGACCAACGAAATACCACTCGGTTCTCTTGGCGATTTGCTTAATGCAGCCATGCAAACAGGCCGCTAAGGTTCATCTGTACATTCGACTCCAAAGGGAGGCCCTCCAGGCCTCCCTTTTTTCTATGTGTTTTCCGTAAGATATCTTGCTTGGTATACTTGGCACTATATATGGCTGAAAAAGTAACTCGGACAGACGAGGTGTTGTGGGCGCAGTGCAAACAAGAAGCGGTCGAATCTATGAGGAAGTTTTCGGCACGGGCGATGCAGCGTGCGGTGGTTTTGTATAAGGAACGGGGCGGGGGGTACGTAGGTACTAAATCAAAAGCCAATCCCCTGGTAGCGTGGAATAAAAAGCAGGAGGTTCAGAAGAAGCTGATGGAGTTTGAAGACTAAGCTAAAAGCTCGTTGGTCAGCTCTTCGATGCCGACTTTGGTTTCGCTGGAGTAGGGGAAGAGTTTATGCCCCTGTATCTTTTCCTGCAATTTTCTCATGTGAGTGAGGTAATGTGATTTCTTTATTTTGTCGACTTTGTTGGCTACCACGACAATTTCTTTTCCGGTACGTTCAAGTTCTTTCAGTGTCATTAAGTCGTCAGCGGTGGGGCCGACGATGGAGTCAATCAGTACCACTACTTTGGGGCTGTGTTTTGATTCAAGGAGATACCAAACGATTAATTTATTTAATTTCTCCAAAGTCTTGCCACCAGCTTTGGCGTAGCCATAGCCTGGAAGATCGACAAAATAGTGTGTGCCATTAATCTTGAACACATTTATTTCCTTAGTTCGTCCGGGTGTATTACTCGTGATAGCGAGTTTTTTCTTTCCCGTCAGAGAATTGATTAGACTAGACTTGCCGGCGTTGGAGCGTCCAATAAAGGCAATCTGTGGAGTTCCGTCTTCCAAAATGGCGTCATCACCCATGACGCCTTTTATAAATACCGCGGAGGTTATCTTCATGCCTGAATCCTAGCAAATAATGCTAGGAATAGCGATTGCAATCAACTTTTGCCTAGGTCTCACCTAGGCAACCTGCGTAACAAAGATAGTATATTTAAAAGGGAGGTATCTTCGGGACTAAATCTTAGGATTCTGCACAGTGTAGTTGTTATACTAAATAGATGAGTCTCTTCAAAGAGAAATTGATACGATACTCCACATACGACCTGGCGCGTGATCTTAGGCCTTATCTACGTCCATATACCGGGCGGATTATATTTTCTACAGTACTCCGAGTTATCGGGGATGTGCTGCTTCTATATCCTGCATACGCGCTTGCCGAGACGGTAAACTTTCTCACTGACTACATCGGTGGACAATCACTAGAGCCACTCGTGCAAATTTTCGTGTTGTTCTGTACAGCAATTGTAGTGCAGCATATGCTCCATTACTGGGCAAAGATGATGCTATTTGCGGTGAGTGAACAAATCGCGATTGACTCTCAGTTAGGCTGTATAAAACACGTCTGTGCACTGGATATAGGTTGGCACG
>JAYVBM010000047.1:0-4441 GCA_043750495.1 Minisyncoccota bacterium
GTAAATTCTCGAGGTGCTTCAAATTCGCCAGGATAACAAGTAATACCTTCTATGTACCAACCGTCGCCCTGACCTTTTAATGTGAAAACTGACTGAGCAGTTATATCTGGCTGTTTTGCAGTCACAAGCACACTCGCAGTGTCACCTTTTTGATGTATCATCCTTGCTCTCCCACGTTCTGGTATGGTTGTCTGTCACAGCACGGGATCAATCTCTGTTTCTGCCCTACCTTCACTTGCTACGAGTTGCGTGCGTAATGTCTCGCTTAATATTTTTGTGGCAGGAACTCCAGACTGATAAGGATTCGTGCTGGTTGATTTGACTGCATCCAACCAATCTCCGTAAAAGTCCAAGACTATATCGATAGGTTTATCTGTCGATACTTCTTGACTAGGTGGCTCATTAACTACTTGCTCATTAGTGTGAGATTTTTATATCGTATTCCTGCAGTGAGTAAGGATACTCCTAATACCACCAACGCAATAACTATCAGTTTCTTATAGTGGGAACTTTTATTTTTATATTCTTTTGTTTCAAAGCTATCCTGATCCATAGTTTAATTAAGAGTAGCCAAAAGAGCTTTAAGTGACGACCCCGACTTCTGTGTGTCAGGTTTTACGGCTCTCACTTGTCGCAAAGCGGCGTCAATAGCATCATCGACCTCGGTCCACTTTGCACCATCCATACGCTTAAGTTTTGCTTCAGCGTTATCCCACTCATACTCAAGGTCACCAATACGCTCTTTTGCATCAGCAGGTTTGCCCGCAGTTACAAGATTTAACGTATCTTGCGTAATTACTCGAAACGCCGAGAGGTCGCCCAATGTTGAAGCTTTTACTGTTGGAGGTGTGACCTCAGTAGGTTTTGTCACTGGTGTTGCAACAGCACTTCCAACATTCTTTTGTGTCTCTTTTGAGTCAGTTGTTTGGGTTACGGCTGAATTTACAGGTTCATTTCTGAGGGGTTCAGTGATGCTTGTAGTATTTTGTGATACAGCATCCCGTGTACTCGTTTCAGCACTAGCAGTAGGAACATCTGCTTCGAGTGAAACCTGACGGAAGTGATATCCAGTTCCTGAAACCAAGGCGAGTATACCGAGGGTCACTGCTGTTTGCATAAAGACATTCGCTTTTGACGTTATCTTTTCTTGTACTGCTGTCTTTGGTATCACGTCTCGCTTTGTCACGGTGAGATAGATCACAACTGCGAGAATTGCTCCAAGGAATACGACACTGGTTATTGTTGAGCCTAGTCCAAGTCCACCATGGTTAGTTGATTGTGAGAGGTAATCTCCGAGAGAAGCTCCGAGCGGACGAGTGAGTATGTATATAATCCAGAACGCTAATACTGAGTTTAGTCCCAAACGCCACGCCACTGCCATTACTGCCACAACGCCACTGACGATGATGCCGGTAAGTAGATAACCGAGTCCGAGTCCTTCTGCTACCAAGTCGCCGACAGCAGTACCCAGCGCAAAGGTGAAGAGGATAGCAAGCCAATAAAATACTTCACGTTGCCTCGTGACTATTGAGTGGATTGAGAGTGTCTTTTCTTTAGCGTACCAGACAGCAAACGTAAGTGCGAGGGCAATACTAAAGAAGATAGTACTGAACTCGAGAGGAACTCCCATACTATCGGTGAGATTGTCGGTAACTAATGTTCCAAAGACACTAATGAGGACTACCGAGAGCCAGTAGATACTTGGGACGTACTTCTTTGTTTTGAATTGAAAAAACAATGCGACTGCGAGTAAGATACCTGTCACTATTGAAGTCCCTGTAAGCCCGAAATTGAGGTTCATATTGAGAAAGTCGGCGGCAGTCTCACCAACGGTGGTACAGAGAACCTTAATGATCCAGAAAAAGACCGTGATCTCAGGAACTTTATTTAATAACATCCGTCCCAGAGACTGGGAATGATTCGCTTCGCTTGGTCTAGCTATATCAGCTGTGAGTGTGTTCATAATGTGTTTTATATTAATTACCTTTGACCAGCAGTAACGCTTGTCTTATGAACGAGTGTATTAGAGTATGGTGAATTCTTGATAAAGCACGAGAAATGAGTGCTACTCATTAGATTTAACTTTGTGTACCAAATTCAATTTTCTTTTGATTCAGAAGTATTTGTGATTGGAAACAAGTCATTATTTCTCTTTTTTCTTCAATTGTTCAGTCTTTTAGTAAGAACTTGATGTATCGTTTAATATCGATATTTTGAACTTCAAAGTTGATGTCTTGACCAAGCAACGATTGCTCGAACCGTTTATATCTAGTCACTTCTACACTGATCCGTTTCTTAACTGACGATTCATTTATTTGGATGCCATCCAGTAGATTTTGCAGCTGCCTTACCAATTCAGATTCAGCTATATATCCACACTTGCAGTTCTTGTCCCTTGCCTTGGTACAACCGTAATAAATATGGGCTTTAATGCTTCCATTCTTTAGTTTCTTGTACTTCTCATCTGCACTGATACCAGATCCACACAGCCCACAGGTCATGAGTTTGGTGAACTCAAATTCTTTTTCTTGTCTAGTTTTTAGTTCGTTACCCTTAAGCTGGTTTTGTACCTGATCAAACAATTCTTTAGTAATAAAGGGGGGGGGGTGTTTCCCGTTGTACCAATTACCTGATTTCTTAGGATATTCAAATACTCCGTAGTAGAAGGGGTTTTCTAATAGCTTGTATATGTTACCCAGATATCGTGTGGTGAAGACAGGCGAAGGTGAGCCTGACAAACTCACCATGTTGGGGGTTGTCTACACTCTCAATAAGGAGGCGACGACCGGACAATAAAAGGACGATTAAGGTTCTTTAGACCAAACGAACACAACCTTGCCGCGCAGCCCTCCCGGGTTTGCGCGGCATTTTTTCTATGAAATAAATAATTAATAATTTTTACATGAAGAGAATGTCGGCCGGGCAAGCGCTCGTCTATTAGTTCAAATGGTGGTCAAGGGTTATAATAATCACAGACAAGTGCAAATAGGGAATGGAGAACTGACATGGAAATGTGGAAAGACGGTGTGATGACCCAGGCGAACCTTGATCTTCGTGCAAAAGAGCATCAAGAGCGGCTCAGAAAAGCCTTAAAATTTCTAGGCGACCCAACACAAGGTGTCAATATCGGTCCAAAAGGCGCGGAATTGATGCCAAAACACCCGTGAACAAAAAACCGCACATGGTGTGCGGGTTTTTTTGAAGTCATTGCACTTACTAGAGTACTGTTATGCTCGCTTTGCTGGCCACAGAAATTTTACCAAAATACGTTTGGCGATTTCGGACACGATTACATACACAATAGCGATTCCAATGATCAAGCCAAGATGCGCCATAGTTGGTGGTGCGAATTCAAAGAACTCAGCGGTCACAGGGATAATTGGCAAGAGAATAGTGATAATAAACGCGGCTGCAGAAAGCCAGATCAGCAAGCTGGCTGGTCGCCCCGCCTTTTCGATTGGTAGCATAGAGCGAAGGGACATGAGTAAGAGTATTTCGGTTAGCACGCTCGCAATAAACCAGTTGGTTTGAAGGATTGCGGGGCCGCTTTGAAAGAAAAGGGCAAACCACATGAAGTCAAAAATAGTACTCACGAGTCCAAGGGTAATAAAGATGATGTACATTGATTTAAAATCGTAGCGCTGCGGTTTGGCGACCTCTGACTTGTGAACGTGGTCAATCGCGATGGCTATCATTGGAAAGTCTGATAGGAGGTTAAGTAGCAATAGTTGTTTTGGCAGCATGGGTAGGAAACTAATGAAGAGGGAACCAACTGCTACCGCGTAGAAATTACCGAAGTTTGAAACCAGTGTAGTTCGGATGTATTTAAGCGTATTAGCATAGGTTTCGCGACCAAGACGAATACCTTCAATAATGACGCCGAGATCCGACTTAAGCAGGACAACATCCGCGGTCTCTCGGGCGACATCTGAAGCTGACTGCACCACGATTGATACATGGGCGGCTTTAAGAGCCGGGGCGTCGTTGATACCTTCTCCCAGGAAACCAACGGTGTGATGCTCTTTTAGAAGTTCGATCAGGGCGAGCTTTTGCTCCGGCGTGGTGCGCGCAAAGACTCTTATGATTTCAACTCGCTTGTGTTGCTCTATGCTCGGTAAGTTAAAGAACGTTGAGGCCTCGATGACTTCGTCACTTGAGGTAATGAGGCCAGCCTCAAAGCCTATGGCCTCAGCCACGATGTGCGCGTCGCCGGTGATGATAACTACTTTTACATCGAGTTCCTTAGCCGCGGCTATTGTAGCCTTGGTAGTACTTTTTAGCGTGTCAGCAAACGAGACAAAGCCGCCAAACTTCGGCCCACTGCCGTCGTCGTATGAAACTCCCAAGATACGATGTCCTTTGGCTTCTTCGCTAACGAGCCAGCCGGTCATATCGCTTTTTCCGACCAAGTTTTGCTCAAAGAAGTACTCAGGGCTACCTC
>JAYVBM010000048.1:0-3848 GCA_043750495.1 Minisyncoccota bacterium
AACCGCTTGTGGTGCGCGACGAAAAAACAGCTTCAGGTCAGGTCCATGTTGGTTCACTCCGTAGTGCATCACTACATGCAATCGTCGCAGACGTACTTCGTTCGCGTGGGCACAACGTAAAATTTCTTTTTGAGATAAACGACTTTGATCCAATGGATGGTATTCCAAGCTATCTCGATACCGCGACTTACGAAAAGTATATGGGCGTGCCGTTGTGTAATATTCCTTCGCCTGTTACTGGTTTCGATAACTTCGCTGAATACTACGGACAGGAATATGTTTCTGTACTTAAAAAGATTGGCTTTGGAGCCATTGTGTACCGCGCGAGTGAACTATACCGTAGTGGTGTTATGAACGAGATGATACAGAAAGCCCTCGAAAGACGCTCGCTCGTTCGAGATATTTATTTTCGTATCTCCAAGAGTGAAAAGCCAGAAGATTGGTATCCCCTTAATGTGATCTGCGAAAACTGTGGGAACTTAAGTGCTACCAAGATTACCGGTTTTGATGGTGAACTGGTCGATTATACTTGTTCCTCAGACACCATCGCCTGGGCGAAAGGTTGTGGTCATACAGGAAGGATGTCTCCATACAATGGAAACGCCAAGTTCCCCTGGAAACTCGATTGGGCAGCTAAGTTTGTAGCGCAAAACGTTAATTTCGAAGGGGGGGGGAAAGATCACTACACCAAAGGTGGCTCACGCCAAGTAGCAGAAGCGATTTGCCGTGAAATTTTCGATCATGAACCACCGTACGGCGTGTTCAATGAATTTTTCTTAGTGGGTGGGAAGAAGATGTCATCTTCAAAAGGGAATGCCGCGTCAGCTGAAGAGATGACACAAATCCTCCCGCCGCATATTCTCCGACTTCTCCTCCTTAAAACGCCAATCAATCGTCAGCTTGATTTTGATCCAGAAGGGGACGCAATTCCAGTTTTGTTTGATACCTACGATAAGTTGGCAGAAAAATATTGGGGTGGAGTTAAAGACGATGATTCACAAGTGTTTACCTTTATTCATCTCCCTGATGAGCGTGCTGATTTACCAGTGCGCTATTTGCCGCGCTTCTCCCAGGTCGCATTCTTGGTGCAGATGCCACATATGGACATCTATGAAGAAGTCGCCAAGATGAAAGAATCAGAACTAACCGATGTTGATGTTGCTGAACTCGATGAGCGAATTGTGTACGCCAAGCGTTGGCTCAAGGAGTACGCGGACGATAAATTCATCTTTACACTGCAACAAACTATTCCTGAAGCTACGTCCGCTCTCACAGAAGCCCAGCATACCGCTCTACGGCTTCTCTCTGATAAAATCGAGCTCCTACAAGCTATCGACGGTCAAATTTTGCACGAACTCATCCACGAAGTTAAGGCCAAGTCTGGCCTCACTCCAAAAGAGTTCTTTACCGCCATCTATACAGCATTCCTCGGCAAAGACAGCGGACCCAAAGTTGGCTGGTTTTTAAGTACGCTCGACAAAGACTTCTTAATAAAACGACTAAGAGGAGAGGGTTAGGAAACAAGTGAAAAGTTGAAAGTTAAAGTAAAACCACCGGTGGTCCGTGCTCCTGAGACGAATGTTGTAGCAAAAACCCCGCGGTCACAACCGCGGGGTTTGATACATTGAGGTCGGGCTACTGCCAACACACTACGGGTTCTTCACCGATGGTTTCCTTAATATAGCTTGTCACCTCTGGTCGACCACCGACTGCGTCAATGAGACCGACTTCAACAGCCTTGTGAGCCTGCCAGGTCTTACCGTCCGCGAGAGCCTTAACTTCACTAATTAAAAGTCCTCGATAAAATGCCACATCACTAACAAATCCATCGTATATGTAATCAATTTCAGCTTGTAGAAGCTTGCGTTCTTCTGAAGTCAAGGGACGATCGCCGGTGGCGGTGTCTTTGAATAGGCCGGTCTTGATAGGGTCGTACCTTATGCCTTCTTTGTCGTTTTGTTCGGAATAGTCATAAAATGAAATTATGACCCCAATAGAACCCACATCAGCGTAGCGATGGGCAAAGATACGATCGGCGCTTAGAATTGCCATATATGCAGCGGAAGCACCGATTTCTCTTATTTGTGCTATCACTGGGACTGTCTGTTCATCAAGTAACGTTTTAATTTCATCACCAGCCACTGGTGAGCCGCCACCTGAGTCAACTTCGACTAAGATGGCCTTTACGTCTACATTATCTCGGTACACATCTAGCGTATCGCGGATGTAGTCCGATGTGGAATCGCCCGTTTTTGTTCCCAGTTCACCCGAAATAGAAATACCGAGAACATTACAACCTAGCTCTTCAAAGCTCGAATATTCGTAGTAGTCTTCTACGTATTCTTCACTTTCTTCGATCGGCTCTTCAAGGTCACCATTTAGCTGCTCACGTGGATCGGGTACCGGCTCAAGTGTGTATGACTGATATGAGGGGAGCACCACGGCCCGGGCAGCCTCGTAGCTTTTCGCTGCCGCTGATTGAGTAATAAAGTAGTTCGCATAGCCGCTAGTACTCATGACGCCAACAAAAATTACTACTACTGCGACCACGCCCAATACCGATCGTCGGAACACTCGTGCGCGGCGTTTCTTCAACGCGTTAATGTACTCTAAGGGCACGAAATTTTGTGAGTTTTTCATATACTTAAAGTATAGCGTTACATTACACGGCTGTAGCAAGTTATCCTCATAAATAACTATATTATATTTGATATAGCAAGGGTTATTTTTATGTCCTCACCGGGTCTGCGCTACGGCTATGGACTCGTGGTACAGTAAACCGGCAATGGTAATGAGACATTTTCTCCTTTCGATGGCTATTGAATTTGGACCGACAGTTTTATTCTTCCTTGGAGCGACTCTTTATGATTTTTTTGTAGGCGTCTGGTTTTTGATTGTCGGGACGATCCTGTCTTTGGCTACTTCACTGATTCGCGATAAACGGATTCCACTTTTTTCTGTTATTGTCAGCTGCTTTGTGTTGCTCTCAGGAGCAGTGACGCTCCTAACCTCTGATCCCTATTGGGTGGTGCTGGAGTATGCTCTGTACAACATCGTATTCGGCGGGGCGATGTTCTTGGGCTATGCCACCAACAAGCCTGCGCTCAAGAAACTTTTCCATACCATGTTCCATCTCACCGATAGAGGCTGGCATATCTTGTCGCTGCGCTGGGGCGGCTTCTTTTTACTGTCGGCGGTGGGTAGTGAGTATGTGTGGCGTATGTACAGCGAAGAGACCTGGGTGTACTACCGATTTATTATGAGTGTTGTGCTGGCTGTCTTTGGCTTCTCACAATTTTTCCTAGCCCGCGCTCACCGTCTACCCGACGCCAGCCCCTGGGGCCTGCGAAAATATTAAAGTATACATCCCGAGGTTCACCCTCGGGATTTTTTTGAACACTCGGTGTTGGGGATTTCTTTTTTAAAGCGACTAATGGTCGCTTCTGTTTTAAGACTCCGCTTTCACACTAATTTATCACGAAGTGTGTATAACTGTGGCTGTTAGTGGGAGAGAGTGGTATAGAATGTACGAGTGGTGGGAGATAGTGGTATACTTCGTGAGAAGTATGTCAAAGTCGGTTTGGTGACCCTCCGCAACGGTCTCCACATCAATTGTGGAAGGTCACCAGACCGACTTGGCTATCAAGATTATGTTAATTGGCGAATACAAGCATACGTTGGATCCTAAGAAAAGGCTGTCCTTACCGTCTAAATGGCGAAAGGAACTTGGGAGTACGCTTGTCGTCACACGTGGACTTGATAACTGTCTCTTCGTATATCCGCTCCAGGAGTGGGAGAAGATCACTGAAAAAATTGGTCAACTCCCGCTCGGGCAGGCGGATACAAGA
>JAYVBM010000049.1:0-2788 GCA_043750495.1 Minisyncoccota bacterium
AGTGCAATATCGCTGGTCATTTCGTAGGTAATGAAACTAGCGGTCAGTGGTGCGTGCGCTGCCCCAGCAAAGACCGCAGCCATACCAATAATGATAAAAATTGGAACGCTTGCCAGCGGAATGACATTAAACAAAAGTAATGCACCGGCTACGATACTTCCAGCAATCGCACCCATAAGTAGTAGAGGAGCAAAGATGCCGCCCGAGCCGCCAGAGCCAAGAGTGATAGCAGTCGCAACCATTTTTACAATCAGAAGCACAACTAAAAAAGTGAAGGGCAGTGTTTGAAGAGCCAAAAGATTAACCATAAACGGATACGCCGCCGGTTCGTGAACATAGGGAAGATAAAGTCCAACTATTCCAATTAGAAATCCGCCGGCCGCTGGTTTGATCCAGTGCGCAATAGACACCTTTTGAAAGATGTCACGAGTAAAGTTGAGTATTTTTCCAAATAGGAGGGCAGTAAGTGCTGCGAGAATACCGAGAACGACTAGAAAGATAAAAGTGACAATAGAAACATTGCCGGTATCTTCAATAATAAATCGAAGACCCTTATGACTAGTTAGGAGTTGTGATCCGTAGGTTCCAACAAAGGCTGCGATGATGATGACAAAGGCCCGCAACAGGTTGTGAGCGCGGTGATGCAGGATTTCTATGGTGAATAGGACTCCAGCGATAGGGGCACCGAAGGTGCCCCCAATACCCGCCGCGGCGCCAGCTGCAAGAAGAAGGCTGCGCTCACTACTAGCAAGGCGCATGAATTGCGCCACACTCGAACCAATCGCTGAACCAATTTGAATTACCGGTCCTTCACGACCAGCCGAACCACCAGACCCAAGGGTAATGGCGGCTGTGATGATTTTGACCGGCGCCACAATCGGTCTGATAGTGCCACGCTTGTGGGCGAGCGCTTCCATCACTTCGGGTACGCCCTCACCCTCGGCTTCGCTTACTTTGGCAAGTTTAAAGATGACTCCGACCAATAGTCCACCTAAAGTAGGAATTAGTAAGCGCTGCCAGATAGGTATAGCCTCTACAATAGCAATAAAACTACTTGAGCCGTCGTGGCCATAGAACGCGAACGTTGAGTAGTAGATAAGGGTATGGAATAGGGCGGCGCCTAAGGCGCCGCCGACACCAACTACCACGCTCAAAAGAAGTAGTCCAAGCGGAGTGGCTTTTTGAAACCAATTTCTAATGCGACCCATAGATAAGTACATTGTAGTGCATGGACTGAAGTATATGACACCGGCCTGTGTATCAACTGGCTGTCACGAGTGAGTAGGCTGGTACACTCTAGGTATTACATGAAAGGAGCCAAAGGCTACGACGAGTCGGTACATGGCGAGGATTCAGCGCTTGGTTTTTATGAGCTGTTCGGCGTGAGGGCTTCATATCTGGAAATGCAAATTGCTGCCAGACTAGCAAGAGGACTCATTACTAACATAAAACCGCAATATACCGATGGCCAGATTTCATCACTTTTGATAACTGGCATAGCAAAGAAAAAAGAAGAAGAATTGGAGACCATCCTCAATCAAATGAAAATTTACCCTTGGGTAGAGGAGTCTTCAGACGGTGCGGTTACATTATCACTGGATAATAAACGTGAAGTGAATCGCTTGGAGTTTTTCATCTCCCTGGAAAACTTCACTACACCAGAGCAAAGCGGAGAGTCGTTGGAAGAAGTGCCAGATATGGCGGAAAACCTGGATGATCCTGTTCCTAACCCCTATGCTTTTCCATTTCAAGAAAATCCTGAACCAGAGAGTGCACAAATCGCCTCCTTCCGGACACCAAGTACGCTGCAATCACTGCCCTTAGATGAAGTGCCTGGGGTTGATGAATTGATACAAAGTGGTCAAGACAACTTCGATCAAGGACTGCCGATGGAAGGAGAGGAAATATCCAAACCTTACCGTAAGGGAATAGATTTGAGTCTGTTCAAAAACCGCTATCGCTTTTACAAAGACGCCATCAAAGCCCCAAATAGAGAACTTCTGTCGTGGGAGGAACACAAGGAGATACTTCTGGAAGCGAAATACGACCCCGAAAAAATGAAGCAAGCCATCGAGATGTCAGTTGGCTTGGTAAAAATGGTTGTCGATCGAATAGTAGAAAGATTTGGTACCAGCGAAATCTATGACGAAGACGACCTCTTTCAGACGGGGATGGAGGGACTGCTGTACGGGCTATCCAGACTTGAGGAGAGAGACGACATCAAACCCGCTAGTTATTTAGTGCCATGTATTGAAGGCCGTATCCGCAGACTCGTCCGGACACACAAACGGATTCTGCAACAACCTGATCAAGTCGCTAACGCACTGGCGAAATACCGACGAGCTCAATCTATGCTTGAACGTGAAGTTCCTCGTTTCTTAATGCTCCAAAGAGAGCAACAAGAAGAATAAATTACTAAGAGAGCGGGACTTTCCCGTCTCGATGCCCGCGCTGTCTTGAACATGCTGAATGCCAAAAAAGAGTCTTTTGATAAAGAAGCTATAGACCCCGAGTTGTCCATACAGGGTGATGCGGAAGCTAGTGTAGAGTAGAAGGATATGAATAGGCGTATTGTTGAGATCTTCCCCTCCCTAAGAGTAAGAGAAGAGTTGGTGCTACGTCTTCGTTTTGGAATTTTGGGCGAGTCACGTTTTTCTGATAAGGGTACGCTTGAGCAGATTAAGGAGGAGTCGATGCAAGGCTACTATAGTATGGCTAACCGTGGATCGCTTCGGAAATTATACGATTTTGATCTAGCAAAAGATGATTTTGATAGTTACAACCCTGC
>JAYVBM010000050.1:0-2805 GCA_043750495.1 Minisyncoccota bacterium
TGTATTAAAAAACCGCGCGAGCATGCTCGCGCGGCTGATAAAGAACTTAAGGATAGCCGACCATCGTCCAGCGCCGATTGGCTACTAGACCATCAAGAACGGGGTAGATGTCTGACAATTGAACCGATTCTGCTTCGCGCAGTTCTTCAGTCAAGGTGACAATGCGATTCAGGGACAAAAGGTCATAGCTGGCCGTTTCAGATACGCTGCATATAGCAGGATCGCTAAATTGTTTACTAACCACCAGCTTATGCTTGGTTTCTTCGAATAAATCCGATTGTAGTCGCACTGCTTCGATGCAGCTAGCTACGACTTGCGAAATCTCATCCATCGCCTGAACATCAAGACACGAACATGTCACGGCAAATTCATAGAAATCACCGAAGTTGAAGTCTCTGCATCCGATGTGGTATGTCCACGCTTTTTCAAGACGTACCGTCTTGAACAGCTGTGTTTGAATCATTTCGTGAACAATCCAGACTTGCGCAGGTATCAAGGTACCAGGTAGCTGGGCAATACTCATGAAGCTGGCTGATTGTGTCCCCACATAATGCGCCCCTTCATGGATACGGCACTCTGTCTCGGTAGGAAGGGGAGGTGTGGTGATGGTGGTAGGGAAAGGTGTTCGCACACCAGGTTTGTTCTCACCAAACGGGCTATGCTCAAGTGCCTTCACCGCTTGGGCGAGAGTCAATTCTCCGACCACAACCACGCTCATATTGGCGGGGGTGTAATGGGTGTCATAAAACTCTTGCGCATCGGATTGGGTAATCCTTGCAATCGTCCCCTTGCTTCCCAAGGGACACAAAGAGCGGGCGAAAAAGGTATTGGCAAAAGCCGCGTCACGCATCCTTCGCTGCATGTCGTGCTTGATGCTCATAGGGTATTCGCTATCATACTCACCGAGTATCACTTGCCGCTCTCTCTCAACTGCATTTCTGAGTGAGGCTTGCAAGAGCATGTGACCGTAGTACTCAAGTGACTGAGAAAGTAGATTTGGTTCTGCTGACGACAGGAATCTATAGCAGGTTCCGTTGATATTTGTGCTTCCAAGTCCAGGGTGTTCACCTGCATTGTGTTCAAAGAAGCGGCGGAGGTTGTCGGCACTGATTAGCGTATTCTCTGAAACCAGGTGTTCCATAAAATGCGCGACGCCCTCTTTTCCAACTGGGTCATGTCGACTGCCGCTGTGAATAATGAACTCAAAACGAACACCTGCCCGTTCTGGCCAGTGTAGGCAATGAACAGTGAGACCGTTGGTGAGGACTGCAGTCTCAAATTTTTGATAGATATCGTACACCGAAGTATCCTTTTGTTGTGAAGTACGTCTGCCACATTTATAACATAAAAATTAAAAAAATCAATAAAATCCAGCAAACTAACGCTGGCTGGATTTGAATGCTTCAAACAAATGATCATGATGTCGAAAGAAAGTAGAAAAATCGTATCCCATAATTTCCACCACCCCATCGGAATCAATGTAGACCTCCTCACTGTTTGGGCAAAAAAGACCACTAAGCGCGGTGTGTGAAAGAAGAAATCCTCGCAATCTCATCTGACGCTCCATCGGTGTTAAGCAATTGATACTAACCACTAGAATACAAACCACATGTCATAAAGTCAAAAAAACTAAACCCCACACAAGCGCATGGGGCTCGTTGTGAGGTTATGAATTTCCAAGCTTCCTTTTTTCATGTAAGAGTTTGGAGTGTGTAGTAAGGAAATGTCGGACTCTCCTGATTTGAAGCTCCTCAAGCTTTCTTTTGCGAATTTTGCTATGAACAATCATAATAATGGTCCAGATAGAAAAAAGCGCCAGTACACTCAGTATTCCAAGGACCGTTTGATTGGAAATGATTGCTTCTACCATTAAATATCTCCTATGTTCTTATTTAAAAATAGCACGATATATGATTTAATCAAGCATTTAATGCTTTTGCTGTAGCGATGTATACTAGTGGCACCACACAGCTGGCTAGCGCCAGCAACGCGGCAAGCATGAGCGATTCAGTACAGCAAATTAAAGATAGACTGAGTATTATAGATGTGATTTCGCCGTACGTGGAGTTGCACCGAGCGGGGAAGAACTTTAAGGGGAAGTCGCCGTTTACGGCGGAGAAGACACCGTCTTTTTATGTGTCACCAGATCGTGGGATGTACTACTGCTTTTCGACGTCCCAAGGCGGCGATATGTTTACTTTTGTCCAAGCGATGGAGGGCGTGGATTTTAAAGAGTCACTCAAGATCCTAGCGGCAAAAGCCGGAGTTGAATTGGTAGCCGAAGATCCGAAGAAAAAGACTGAGCGCGAACGCTTTTATGGTGCCCTTCACGATGCGACGGCCTACTACGTGGAGCAGTTGGGTGGTACACCAGCGGCTGTCGCGTACTTGGAGAATCGCGGTGTGCAGAAACAAACACTGCAAAATTGGCAGGTTGGTTTTGCGCCAGGGCCGCCAGAGCGTGGTTGGAGGATGGTCAAGGAACACCTTGAGAGTAAGGGGTACACCAAGGACGAACTTTTTAAAGTGGGACTGATTAAAAGCACCGAGGGCGGAAAAGAACCCTTTGATGTTTTTCGCGACCGCATTATGTTTCCGCTCTTTGACCAGAACGGCAAGGTGGTCGCGTTTTCTGGTCGTATCCTGAGTAAAGACACCGAAGCCCCAAAGTACGTAAACTCACCAGAGACAGAACTCTACAAAAAATCCGAACTGCTATTTGGATACGACAAAGCCAAGCATGGCATTCGTCAGTTTAATTTTTCTCTCATTGTGGAAGGGCAATTTGATGTCGTTATGGCACAC
>JAYVBM010000051.1:0-25622 GCA_043750495.1 Minisyncoccota bacterium
TAACGCTCGTTCACAGGCTGAAATTGTGTACAACCGTAACAGCGCGTTTAGTTACTTGGGCGTATGTACGGATGCGAAGATCGTGCAGCTGGTTAATGCTGCGAACACAACTTCTGGACAGACATTGGCATCTACGTTTAACGTACTGCCCGTCGCCGGTCGAGCTGCCTGCAATAGCTCTGCTACCGCCTGGGCTATGCAAGCTCGTCTCGCTTCCAACAACAGTGCTTACTGGTGTGTCGATAGTAACGGCTTTGTCGCCAGTACCTCGGCAATATTAAGTGCGGCCAATGATTATACGTGTAACTAACACCAAAAACACCCCTTCGGGGGTGTTTTTTGTTATTGTATAGACATATGTATATCGCGCAGATTGTCGCCCTGCCACTGCCTTGGCTTATTACGCTGGCGTTTTGTTACGGAGCGATTATCGGTAGTTTTCTCAATGTGTATATCTATCGTTTTCATACCGGGAAGTCTTTAGCGGGACGATCACACTGCCTCTCGTGTGGTAATGGCCTGCGCGCGTTAGAGTTAATACCACTTTTTTCTTACCTCGGGCTGCGCGGCCGTTGTCGGAGTTGCGGGTCTTGTGTGTCGCCGCGTTATTTTGTTGTCGAAGCGGCTACCGGGTTACTTTTTGTTGCTTCGTTTGTAATCTCCGAGAGTTTCATGGAGCTGCTGTATTTATGGGCGGCATGTTCCGTGTTGGTAGTAATAGTGATATACGATATTAGACATTACATTATCCCCGATGCCCTGACGTTGGCACTGACTTTACTCGCGCTGTTGTGGCTGGCCATTTTAGTTGTTCAAGGGATTCCATATCTAGAGGTGGTCTATACGCTCTTGGCGGCGGTCTCAGCTTCTGGTTTCCTTTTTTTCTTGTGGTACATATCAAAGGGAACGTGGATAGGGTTTGGGGATGTAAAATTAGCTTTCCCGCTAGGGCTCACCGTCGGGGCGACTGGGGTTTTTTCCATGATGGTCTTGTCATTTTGGATTGGAGCCGGTGTCAGTCTTCTCCTCCTTGGGGCGGGCAAACTTTCAAGGGGACAACTGGGCTTACGATTCCTACCACGCCACCTTACAATTAAAAGCGTCGTTCCTTTTGCTCCGTTTCTTGTAGCCGGATGTCTCGTTGTATTGTTTACAAAATTCAATGTTCTCAATCTTTTCACAGTTTAACCAAAAACATATGCCGGTGGCCGCGGCAGGTTTTGGTATTATTGAGCTGTTAGTAAGCATCAGCATTATGGTGGTTATCTCCGGGGTCATCTTGGTGCAACAGAGCTCATTTAACGGCGCAGTACTATTGCGGAGTCAGGCGTATGAAGTGGCTCTTGATGCCCGCGAGGTGCAGCTTAATGCTGTGAGTATCAATGATGTGACGGGTGATTTTCGCTCGCTCTTGGGACTACATTTTGACCTCGACAACAACCAGGCTTACAATATTTTTCGAGATGCTGATAACGACGGCTATTACGATCAGGCTGAAATGTTCGGAAAGCAGGGCGCTCTTGATGATCGGTTTGAGATTCGCGAAATTCGAGTAAACCGTAATTCTGGCGGTGTGATGTCTGTAGCTCAGTTATCTGTGGTATTTGAAAGACCAAACTTTGACGCCCGGTTCTTTAGTCAGACGGGTGAAATTGATGCTTCTGGAATTGAGATAGACGTTGCTAAGAACGACGTCCCGTCCGGGTCTAGTGATCCGATACGCACCATTGAAATTACTTCAACGGGTCAAATTGCCGTACAATAGTGATATATGAGGATGCGCTCCAACACACAATCAGGTTTTACCCCCACACCAAATTTTGCGCAGTCTCTTTTTACCTACATCAAAAAAAGACTTGATTCGTATTGGCTGAGCATACAAAATAAAAGTGTCAGACGTGAGCAATGCTCACAGCGCAAAAATTGGTGTCGGGGGTTTACACTCATTGAAATGATTGTCTCCTTGGGACTTTTTTCCGTCGTGGTCACGATCTCTGTCGGAGCGTTGTTGGTACTTGTGGCTACTAATCAGCAATTGCAGAGCGAACAATCCGTTATGACCAACCTATCGTTTGCACTTGATAGTATGACCCGAGAAATTCGCACAGGCACGAGCTACTATTGTGATTGGAGTGTTAATGATACCGGCGCATTTAATGCAAGTTCCGATATTGACGAAGAGCATGGTGATGGTACACGTGACTGTGCAAATGGGAATCCAGATCCACAGGCGAATCATTTTATTGGACTTTCCTTTAAAGAGGGAGGTGACAGTATTACCGACGAGAATAATACCGAGCGCATTTTTTATTATTTTGAAAAAAACCAAGGAAAAGTTTTTCGTAAGACCGGCAGTGCTGAGCCTGAACCAATCACTTCTTCCGGTATTTTCATCAAAGACTTTGACTTCTTTGTCTCTGGGAGCGACCCACTTTCTTCAAGTAATGCCCAGCGTGACCAACCTCTAGTCTCAATTTTTATTGAAGCCGCGGAGACCGAGGCCGATAATGAAAAGTCGTACTATATCCAGACAACTATTTCACAACGTACACTTGATCTATGACACAGCGATACACACAGCCAGGATTTACCCCCACACCAAATTTCACGCAGTCTACTTTTACCGACATCAAGAGACGGCTTAATTCGTACTGGCTGAATATACAGAAAATAATAGTGAAACGTGAGCAAAGCTCACAGCGTAAAAATTGGTGTCGGGGGTTTAGCCTTATCGAAACACTCGTGGCTATTTCGATACTACTCATTGTGATGATGGGTCCGATCACAATTAGTTCTTCTGCGGCACGAAGTACTAGTTTTTCTAGTGAGCAGGTGACAGCATTCTTCTTGGCTCAAGAAGGGGCGGAATTAGCCCAGAAAGCTCGTGATGATTTAGTCATCTTACAATTTGTCGACTCAAATCCTGATCCTGCGGTGTTTACTCCTTTGAGCGCAAGCCCTTGGACGACCTTTATAAACACGACTGGCACGTACCAGTCTTGCTATAGCACCAACGGCTGCGGTTTGACTGTGAGTAACAGTCAGACTGGTACCATAACCATTACGAACTGTGGCAGTTCCCAGACTGCCTGTGGTCTTTATTTTGATGGCGCCACTCAAAATCTACGCTCTCGGTTTACCCATACTGTCGGTACAAATAGTGTGACGCCGTTTACTCGAAAAATTACCCTCCAGAATATAAGCGCAAATGAAGTGAAGGTTATTTCAAGAGTCACCTGGAGAACAGGCACATTTTTGCGAGAACAAAAAGTAGAAATTGAAACCCGACTTTTTAATGTCTATGGAAACTAGAACTAAAATCGTAAGTAAGACAGAAACCGGATTTGCTCTCCTCATTACCTTAATAGTGGTTGGAGTGGTGGTCGCGATTGGGGTGTCAGTTCTGGACTTGTCGCTTAAGCAGGTGCGGCTCTCAACTAATGCCAAGGATTCAGAAATCGCGTTCCATGCAGTAAATGCTGGTATGGAATGCGCGCGTTACTGGCGTCGAGTGGACGCCGCTACGATGGAGCGAGGCGGAAGTATCAATCCGGTGTGCTTTTCAGGTACGTTAGTAAATCCTCCTAGCGTCATAAGTTTAGGCTCAGAGAATGGTGTCTCCAGTGCAAACGGACAAGCGTTTCTTTACAATTACGCTATAACCTGGCAAGGCAATGGGCGTTGTTCTGAAGTGACCGCACTGGTTGCATCTTCTACTACATCCGGTTCAGGGTTGTCGATCACTGGTATGCCAGCTCTAGTAGAGGGGTATCCCGAAGGAAACACCAAAGTATGTGCGGCTGGAGAGCGCTGTACAGTCCTATCTGTAAGAGGGTACAACAAACCTTGTAGTCCCACTGCTAATTACCCCTTTGGTACCGTTCAGCGCGAAGTCTTGCTACAATTCTAAGCATGGCTACAGCCGACCAGAAAAAACGTCTAAAACAGTTACGGGAGACCGTTGTCTATCACCAAAAACGTTATCATGAGCAAGATGCTCCAGAAATTAGCGATGAAGCTTATGACGCCCTCATTGAAGAGCTCCAAAAGCTAGAATTAGCTACTGAGGGCAGAGTGAGTACAGTATCTAGTGCCGTTGGCGGCACAGTGTCAGAAGCATTTTCAAAGGTGTCGCACAAAGTCCGGCAGTGGTCATTTGATAATGTGTTTGACGAAGATGAGTTGGTAGAATGGGGCGCCCGAGTGCGGCGTCTTGTCACAGAGGCGGACTTAAAAATAGCACCAACATTTGTGTGTGAACACAAAGTAGACGGATTAAAGTTGGTAATTGAATATAAAAAAGGGTTACTGGTACAAGCCGCCACTCGGGGTGACGGTGAAGTGGGTGAAGATGTGACACATACAGCAAAGACAATTCTGACTCTACCGAAGAATTTGAAATACCCGGTCAGTCTTTTGTGTGTCGGAGAAGTGTGGCTGGCAGAAAAGGACTTTGTCCGGATAAATGCAGAGCGTACGGCGGCAGGCGAGGCCCTGTTCGCCAATCCGCGCAACGCTGCGGCTGGTTCACTTAGGCAACTTGATCCAGAAGTCTCCCGTCGCCGGAACCTCTCACTAACAGTTTACGACTTGGATTTACTGGAAGTTTTTGATACTAAACTCACAGTCCCGACAACGCAGTGGGAAGAGCTCGCATTTTTAGCTAATATCGGTTTACCGACTGACAAAAACTCTAAGCTTTGTAAGACAGTTAAGGAGATTCAGACATTTTATGACACCTGGAAAGATAAGCGCGACAGTCTTGCTCACGGTATCGATGGAGTGGTGATTAAAGTTAATCAAGTCTCGGTTCAAAAAGTGCTGGGCTATACCGCAAAGGCTCCAAGATTTGGGGTGGCGTATAAATTTCCGGCGGTTGAGGCCACCACTGTAGTCGAGGATATCCAGCTCCAAGTTGGGCGCACTGGCGTGATCACTCCAGTGGCGCATCTAAGACCGGTGCGTATTGACGGCTCGACCGTCTCACGAGCAACGCTTCACAACGAAGATAATATTGCGAGACTGGATGTACGTGTGGGCGATACGATAATTTTGCGAAAGGCCGGCGATATCATCCCAGAGATTGTCTCGGTGATGTTAAGTTTACGACCAACTAAAACTAAGTCATACCGATTTCCAGCCACAGTCTCAGAATGTGGAGGAGACGGTCGTATTGAACGAATTTTGGGCTCAGCGGCGTATCGTTGTGTTTCAAGAGATTCTGGGGTGCTACATCGCCAGCGGCTGTATTACTTTGTTGGTAAAACGGCGATGAATATTGACGGGGTAGGCCCCAAGATTATTGATGCGTTTTTAGACAATGGTTTAATATCAGCGCATGCCGATTTGTTTACACTCACTGCGGGAGATATCAGAGATTTGCCCGGCTTTAAGGATAAGTCAGCTGATAATGTTATCAGCGCTATCAACCAAGTACGGATCGTACCGTTGCACCGTTTCTTAGTGGGACTCTCGATTGATAACGTTGGGGAGGAAACGGCGCGATTGTTGGCTGACCGATTTGGTACCGTGGCGGCGCTTCGCGCCGCCACGGTTTCCGACGTCGCTGCCGTCTACGGCATCGGTGACGTCGTCGCCGAATCCATCGTCGCGTGGTTTAAAAGCAAAACCAATCTCAAGATGGTAGATGAGCTGCTGCGGTACGTCACCCCAGAAACCGAAAGTGGCCAAGCAACTTCAGCTACCCTACAAGATAAAGCCTTTGTCCTCACCGGCACCCTCACCAAGTACTCCCGCGACGAAGCCAAAGAGGAGATCCAAAAACGCGGGGGTAAAGTTACTGGTAGCGTCTCAAAAAAGACCGACTATGTAGTAATGGGGGCAGAGCCAGGTAGCAAAGCGGCTGATGCCGCCGTGCTCGGCGTTACAATTCTCGATGAAGCGGCTTTTGTAAAATTACTTGACGCGTAGGAGCGAAAACACCGTGAATGCACTCTCCGTTCCCTGCCAAGCGACTCCACTACGAGTGCATTCACGGTGTTTTTCTAGGCGACATAAGAAAAGGGCGTAGACTGTAGTCTACGCCCGGGCTGAATGTGCCGACCCCGTTCAGGAAGATAGGATTGCGTTAAGTTCGGAAATTAGTTCTGGACTTATACCGTCTTCGGCTGAAAACCGCTCAACGAGATTCTTGGCACGTTCTTCAGTCCTGCCAGCCAACGCTGCTCTGACTGCGCTACGTCTTGCGACGATACCTTCTACGCAAGTCGGTAAGGTTATTGCAGCGATTTTCTCTTCCAGTAGCGACACTTTCCTTTCGGCAGCCTCCAATTCGAAGATCGCCAGTGTAACTTGCTGACTCAAGTCGTCTAGTTTTTTCATAATGATCCCTCTCTAGCTCATTGCTTGTGATATGAGCGCATGGATATTTTTGATCCGTTCGCTCAGGAATTGATTTCGGCTCATTAGGCCAAGCTGACGGTCTTTTAGTAGAGAGACGAGTTTCTCCGCCTCGGCTTGCAGCTCATCAAGGTTGATCCCATCAGTAGGTCCAGTTTCTGCACATTTGCTCATCGAAAAAGTTTTTCTTAAAAGAGAGCTAGTTGGGGGTTCACACTCTTTTTTCATAATACTACGCTTAGAACATATTGTCAAACAAATTTTGGTTTTGTTTCTGCAATGGATAAGTCTTTATTTCAGTGCTATCATGCGCCCATGAAACGGGAAGATATTGCGCATTTAGCCACCCTGGCTCGTATTGAATTATCAGAAGATGAGCTCCAAAATCTAGAGGGTGAGCTTTCGTCGATTATGACTTATGTCAGTGCTATTTCTGATATGGCCGCCGATGATGCTGGCGCTGCACCACAGGTCGGTATCAGACACAACATTTTCCGAGCGGATGAGGTCACGAATGAAGCCGACGAATACACTCCAGATTTGTTAGCGCAAATGCCCCATACAGAGGGTCGCTACATGAAAGTTAAAAAAATCATTGGTAGCACGCAACAATAAAAATAGTATGCTGAAAACAATTTCTGAACTACGCGCGGTGTTTATCGAGGGCTCCTATACGCCGACAGATGCCATAAAAGAATCACTTAAAGTTATTTCTGAAAAGAATGCTGAGCTCAATGTGTTCCTGGATGTGTATGAGGACGCTGCAGTGGCTGCAGCTGCGGCCACTGAGTTATATAAAAAGGGCGGCGAGTTACCACCACTTTTAGGTGTTCCCGTTGCCACAAAAAACAACATCCTAATAAAAGGCAAGCGCGCAACTGGCGGGTCTAAAATCCTTGAACACTACATCGCGACCTACGACGCTACTATTATTAAGCGGCTCCGCGCGGCCGGTGCGATTTTTATCGGCGCTACCAACATGGATGAGTTCGCGATGGGTGGTTCGACGGAGAACTCGGCTTTTGGTGTAACCAAAAATCCCCTCGATACTTCGCGCGTACCGGGAGGCTCTTCTGGCGGTTCGGCCGCTGCAGTTGCTATGGGCGCGGTGCCGGTCGCGATTGGTACCGATACTGGAGGCTCGATTCGACAACCAGCCAGTTACTGTGGTTTGGTCGGCTATAAGCCAACCTACGGTGCTGTGTCCCGCTACGGACTTATGGCTATGGGTTCAAGTTTGGACCAGGCTGGTCCGATGACACGCACAGTGGCGGATGCGGAGCTTGTACATAATGTTATGGCTGGTCTTGATAGCTACGACGCCACCACGATTGCTGTCGACACGTACCCAACATTAAAACAGAAAGAAATTTTTACCTTTGGTGTTCCGCGTGAATTTATGAAAAATGGAGTTGACGCTGATGTACTTGAAGCGTTTGAAACACATCTACAACTCCTTAAGTCGCAAGGGCATTCTGTCGTTGATATAGATCTACCACTCTTTGAAAAAGGCCTGGCTGCTTACTATATCGTGATGCCAGCGGAAGTCTCCTCCAACCTGGCTCGCTACGACGGTATCCGTTATGGTTTTTCTGCTGAAGGGAACTCTCTTCTTGATATCTACCAGAAGTCACGCGCCCAAGGCTTTGGCGCAGAAGTGAAGCGTCGTATTTTGCTAGGTACCCACGTCTTGTCTTCTGGATACTACGACGCTTACTATGGAAAGGCCGAACTTGTCCGGCGCAAAATGCGGCAGGAACTAGCAGAAGTCTTTAAAACTGTTGATGTTATCCTCACTCCCACAGCTCCGACCCCTGCTTTTAAGATTGGTGCACAGACTGACCCACTTGCTATGTACAGTCAGGATATTTTCACCGTACCAGTAAATCTTACTGGTGTACCGGCGATAACATTTCCGATGGGAGCCGTGGATCGAGACGGAGTTGTGCTGCCAGTTGGGGTACAATATATAGCACCACTAGGTGGTGACGCTTGTCTTTTTACCGTCGGTAAAAAAATCTACGACGAGCAATTAGAGCAGGCATAGAACTCTCATATACTTCGTTACGTTTCGCTCGAAAACTTTCACCGTATATCAAATACGACTCAAGTCTTCTCACTCACGCGCCTCGTCTATGAACTTTCTCTACCTACTCTAGAGTATACTTTTACAAATGGAACCAACTCAAGCCATCCAAGCTACTGAACCAATTGCGGTTCAAGTTTCTTCAACCAGTGCCGACATTCCGGTTGGTGGTTTTGATATTTTTAGCATCTTCGTCCACATTCTTGGTGGTAACGAAACCTCAGCGTCGTTATTGAGCGTCAATGGTTTTGTTGGGTTTCTCAATACGCTTTGGTCGGTGTACGTCATTTTGGCCTTTGCTGTTTCCATTTTAATGCTTGTGCTCTACGCCTATGCATCGTCTCGACGCTGGCAGTTTTATGCCCTCGGGGATAAAGAACTCCGAGATGCGGAAGATTTATATGACGAATTGTATCGAGGAGTAAAGAAATCAAGCCGTCTAGATGACGTCTTAAAACACATCGACTCTCCGAATCCAAACGACTGGAAGCTGGCTATCATTGAAGCCGATATCGTACTTGATGACTTACTAAAACAACGTGGCTACGCAGGGAGCTCACTTGGGGAACGGCTCAAGAGTATTTCTCCCGCGCAGTTCTCCTCTCTTAGTGATGCCTGGGAAGCTCACAAGGTGCGTAATCGTATCGCTCATGAAGGCGCCGACTTCGTCCTCACTCAACGCATTGCCGAAGAGACCATTAGCCGTTACCGAAAAGTCTTCAACGAGTTTGGATTGTAAGAGCCTGTTTGCCAGAACGCCCTTGATAGTGTATCTTTCTGTCACTACGAACTTTTCGTAGTGAAGAAGTAAGGATGAGAAGAGCCTGCGCATTCGTTGCAGTAGAAGTCAAAAATAATATATAGCGGGGTGAGAAATGGGATGGGACCCATTTCACCCCAAGAGTACTTCTTGTTTTGACAAGCAAAACAATGGCGCGCAGACCTTGCCAGCAAGTTTGTGAGCGAAGCGATACAAAATAGCGACAAGGTGTACAGATCCTGTTAAGGATGAGGGGAGCCTGCACAATCGTTGCAGTAGAAGTCAAATAAATACATAGCGGGGTAGAGGAGAGGTACCTCGGGAGGCTCATAACCTCCAGACCCCAGTTCGATTCTGGGCCCCGCAACAAATACAAAAACATCCGCTTTGGCGGGTGTTTTTGGTATAATCAAAGTATGAAAGAGTTTTCTGGTTTAGATGCGAAGGCGTTTGATAAGCGGCCACTGCAGGAGCGAAAAAAGTTGTCTGACTCTTTTCTCAATTCGGATAATGTACTTGATGTATCGACTGTCTCCCACGAAGGCGGGGAAATCGACAAGGACCTACTAGCCGTAGAGCGCTACACATATGCCAGTGTGGTCATAGAGAATATGTGGAAGCAGGCAAAGGAAACTGGTGCATTGGAACATGACGAAAGTATTGAGCCGATAGTACTTAATGAAGATTTTTGGAAGAATTTTACTGAACACTGTATTGCGAACCTTGAGAAAGTTCGCAACGATTACTATGCTGGTGTAGAACAGGTATTAAAAAACGAATCTGAAAAACTGGCGTTTTCTGATCTGGCTACAATGCGACACATGTACCTCAGCAAGTTAGAGACCGGCCAACTAGGGAGAGTGTCGTTTGATGACCTTGTAGTGATTTATGCACGTCTTGCCAAAATGGTGGAGAAACTAGTCGGTGAAGAGCAACTCACTCAGGAACATTTTGAGCAAGCGTTGTCACATCCCACGTTTAGAAATATGATGCTCGAAATGATGATGAACTCACGTGACGCGGGACTGTACATGTCTTTATTTATTGATAAGGGCGGAAAAATAGTTGATCTTGATGATCCCGCTGGCTCATTTGACGAGCGATATTTCATTATGACCGGTAACGTTGAAGGTGGTGACTTTCACATTACTCCCAATCCAGAAACAGTGGGAAAGATAAAGAACCACATTATGGAAATCTTTCGTAAAAAACAAGCAGAAGGAACGGCACCGGCAGTGTTTCGCTGTCCGGTCATATATACCGGTCTTTTCCAGGAAATGTGTGACTGGATGCAGCTCGAATTCACCCACCACTATCTAGACCAGCGTTTTGGAGGGAAGGGCTAATTGGTTGACATTATACTATTTCATAGTATAAATATGGGAGACTTGAACCCTGAAAAAGAGGAGTAGTCCATGACTACCACCCAGAGTGAAGATTGTGACGTGCTGATCGTCGGCGCCGGAGTCACCGGTACGAGCATTGCTCGGGTCCTAAGTGGCGAGTATGGCGACTTTGGCAAGATTGTGTTGATCGAGCGCCGCAAAGCGCCAGCCTTGGTTAATTCGCATCATCGGAATAATTCGCAAACCAGCCATGATGGATCGACCGAGACCAATCATGATTTGGAAGAGGCGCTGAAGATTTTGCCGGCCGCAAGAGCCATTCGCCGGTTCATCGACAACCATCCCGATAGGACATTGTCGTACAAAAAGAAGCGGATGGTAATCGGCGTCGGTGCCAAAGAGGTGTGGTTACTTCACCAGCGCTACGCTGAATTCAAACCCCACTATCCGGATCTTGATTTGATTTATGGCGATGCGCTCGCCCAGGTCGAACCGAAAGTGATGGAGGGACGGGATCCGAGCGTTCCTATCTGCGCGCTGATAAGCACCGAAGGCTACGCGATAAACTATCAGCGGCTTTCGGAAGTCTTTCTTGAAGAGTCGCCGACAGTCGAGACCCACTTTAATACCGAAGTGGTCGATATCAGCAAAGACCATGAAGGCTACCGCGTCACGACAAGTGGCGGCGTTATCATCGCACGCCACGTCATCTTTGGCAGTGGGCCGTACAGCCTGAGCTTCGCTCAGAAACTTGGCTACGGTCAAAGCCTAGGTATCATGCCGGTGGCGGGGAGTTTCTTCTCTGCCGGTCCGATACTGAAAAACAAGGTGTATACCGTTCAAAAAGACGGCATCCCCTTTGCGGCGATCCATGGCGATCCTGATGTTAACAATCAGGACGACACGCGCTTTGGTCCGACGGTGAAAATTTTGCCGTTGATGGAGCGCGACAGCATCGGCACTGTCTTTGAGTTTATGAAGACGCCAATGTTTTCGCTCGCTGGACTATTGTCGGTTTGGAATACAGTTAAGGATCGACAAGTCTTCTGGTTTGCTCTCAAGAGTGCCATGTTTGATCTTCCGGTTATGGGTCAGTATCTCTTTTGGCGCGACGCCCAGAAGATTGTCCCTTCGCTTAGGTTTGGGGATATCAAACTGCGTAAAGGCGCTGGCGGAATTCGTCCGCAGATCGTGAACCTCAAGACCCGTGAAGTGCAGATGGGCGAAGCGGTCATTGTGGGAGACAATATCATCTTCTACACCACCCCTTCGCCGGGCGCTTCCGTCTGCTGGTGGAATGCCAGAAGCGCAGCCAAACAACTGGCCACGTTTATGGGTGACCCCACGATCTTTGACCAACAGAAGTTCGATCTGCGCTACGCTCCAGAATTGCTGGAGACAGCCTAACTCGTAAACCCCAGAAGCAGTTCGCTTCTGGGGTTTTTCTATACCAGTCCACAGTTGCTATCTCTGAGTCATGTGTATAATTAAATAGTTTTGATAACTACAGATATTATTGTTGACTTACAATACGGAGATTGCGCTAAAGGGAAAGTGGCGCATTATTTATGTAAAGACCGTCAGTATACGCATATTTTGCGCTACAACGGTGGCTGCAACGCCGGGCACACGATTTATCATAATGGCGTAAAATTCGTTACCCACCATATACCGGCCGGTGTTTTTTATGGACTAAAATCAATCATTGGGCCGGGCTGTGTTTTGGACCCAGAGCAATTCTTTAGAGAACTTAAAGAACTAAAGGAGGGTGGTTTGGATGTCGAAAATAAAGTGTTTATTGCAAAAAACACCCACGTAATTACGGCAGCTCACAAGGCCGAAGATGCCAAGGATGTCAGTATAGGCACAACAAAGAGAGGGAACGGCCAAGCGTATCGTGATAAGTACGCACGGACTGGGGTGCGGGCTGAGTCTGTGCCAGAGCTGCAACCATATCTAATAGATTTGTACGAAGAGTTTCACAACAATGGTGACGTTAACGTTCTTTGTGAGGGGGCTCAAGGCTTTGGGCTTGATATTGACTGGGGCGATTATCCGTACGTGACTTCAAGTAGTTGCATCGTCCCTAGTGCCTTGGCTAATGGTCTGCCTTACCACTGTGTGCGCGAGGTGTGGGGGGTCGCCAAAGTGTACGAAACATACGTTGGTCTGAAAGAATTTGAACCCAAGGACCCAATTTTCGAAAAAATTCGTGAGGTCGGTGAAGAGTATGGTGCTACTACCAAAAGGCCGCGACAATGTAACTGGTTGGATTTTAATCTCTTGGAAAAAGCGGTAAAGATAAATGGCATTACTCACGTCGTATTTAGTAAGGTGGATGTGCTGCGGGAAGTTGGTCAGTGGAAAGTTTTGAGAGATGGTCAAGAGGTTGACCTGGTTTCTGAGGAGAAAATGAAAGAGTTGATAGAAAACACGTTGGTAGGTTTTGGTATAGAAAAAGACAACATTTTTTTCTCAGAAAGCAAAGAAAGCATCTAGTTCGCTAATGTAGGCTAGAGTGTGCTCTAGTAGGCAGTTTCAAGCAGTGTGGAGCCTCATGAGCGCAATCTGACCTCTTTTGCTATACTACCCTTCATATGCAATGCGTCATCTTGGCGGCGGGGAAAGGAGCTCGCCTTAAACCACTTACCGATAATCTACCTAAGCCACTCGTGAAAGTGGCTGGGAAAACTCTACTTGATCATATTGTAAGTTCGCTCCCTAGTGCGGTTGACGAGTTGATTATTGTCACTGGTTACCTCGAAGATCAAATCAAAGCTCATTGTGGCAGCGAGTTTTATGGAAGAAAGGTTACCTATGTGACCCAGACTGAACAAAAAGGTACCGGGCATGCCTTGTGGCTTTGTAAAGACTTGCTGCGCGGACGCTTCCTGTTCATGTTTGCCGACGACCTACATGGCCCCAGCGACATCGCGCGCGCGACTTCATACACTCGCTCCATGCTTACCCTTACGACCGAAAACCCTGAGCGCTTTGGTATCGTGGTGCGTCACCCCGACGGTACTTTGGCTGAAATGATTGAAAAACCAGAGCACCCACCTTCAAACCTTGCTTCTACCGGCGTGATGGTCCTTGATACTCATATCTTTGAGTTTGAGCTTCAGCATGAGAAAAACGGTGAGTTCTACCTCACGGACGTAATCGCTGAGTATGCGAAGCAGTACCCAATTGCAGTGGTGGAGCAGCACCTTTGGATACCAATTGGTTACCCGGATGATATCCAGAAAGCTGAAGCGATTCTCTCGAGTCTTAATCGGTAGTGGTATTGAAAGGAAAGGTGAAATGTAGTACTGTAGCGCAACGTATCTTCGGGTGCGTGGAGTTGTCGGTGTCAGCAATGTGCATTGGTCCGAGTGTGAAATCGTTTTCTCACTTGTCGATGTATGTTCCATACAGCGACTTCATTCGGACAAAATGTGGATACCTTCACATTTGATTTCCTCCAAAACTTTCATTGTCTGAGCAAGCTCCGCCACTGAAATTTTCTCGGAAATCCAAAGCGAGTAAACTCGCTTTGCTCCTCATTCGTCGATGTAGCTCAGTTGGTTAGAGCGTAGCACTCATAAAGCTAAGGTCGGAGGATCGTACCCTCCCATCGACACAGAATAGAAAAGACCCGCTAGGGTCTTTTTCTGTGTCGATGGAGAACAGTCTGGGGGACTGTTCGCGGGGTACGATGAGCTTTTGAGGTATTTCTTGAAGTATGAAAAGAAATATCCAAAAGGTGTACTGATCCTGCATGCAAGCATTCTTGAACTGCGTTCGTGTCGCAAATATAAGCAAGCTTCTATTTGAACACTCACTTGTTCAAGGTAAGATCGTACCCTCCCCTCGACACAGAATAGAAAAGCCCGCCACTGTTAGGTGGCGGGCGCAGCCGTTAAGGAAGAGGGATAATTGAGCGTACAACTTTCAACGGCGGTTTGTTATTGGTTATTGCCTCGACCAAATAAATTCGTTCCGCCAACATCTCGCTGCCAGTGAAGAAGTAGGCTCCCTCGCTGTCTGATATGTGTGGTTTGTATTCGGGTCCCACGTATGCGGGGTGGGTGAAAGTAACCAACAGGTCATTAAGAGCGTTGAAGATATTCATGTGCAAGTCTTCAAGCTCTCGATTCTTTTCCAAAATATGGACTGGAATATTTTTGTCTGGACCAAACAAAGATGGACCCAGTGATCGCAATACAGTTTTTGGCTGCGTCATTGCCGCTTCGATGACGCACCTTTCAATCTCACTAGGTTCTCTGTCAGAACAGAACCAATGTATTAACGTACAGTGTAGCGGCATGCGCTGGAAGGTTTTTCCTAACACGACTGCCCCCACTTCAATACCCAGAGTAAATCTTGACATGCTTTCCCTCACTCGTCTGTTTATAGTATCGGATATCTCGTTGTATTTGGCAATCTAACCAAGAGGCATCTGGACATTTAGCTCTTCAGAAGCTTAGTTTTTGATTGGATTAGAACCCCCCCCGCTAAGTCACAGATCAGTTCGTCCTATAGTTATGTATTGTCGACGCTCTTACTGGTACTATTTCTGGTGATATGAAAGTGACTCTAAACTACGCAGGCATTCCTTGGCTTAGCTACTTGGCTGTTCATTATTGGTTTGTAGTGGATGTGGATGACACAGAAGAACGCTGGGAGGTCTGGCGCAAGCAAAACTCTGGGGGTATAAGTCGCGGTTACTTACATCGTAACCTAAAAAATCCGTCTGAAAATCTGGGCGGAAGCCAGACGCAAGTTGCCCAGGTCTGGACAGGGGATGTGGCGAAGGTGATTGCAGCAGCCCTTGAGCTGAGTTGGGAGGGTTATCCATATCTGGATATATACCACTATGTGCCAGGCCCTAATAGCAATACTTATGTAGCTTGGGTTCTCAAGCAAGCCAAGGTTGGCTTCTCTATACGCTGGCGAGGACTTGGAAGGGGTTATCCATATAGAAGATAAGAAATGACCCCCTCATTGAGAGGGGGTCGGTGAGCAAGAGCTCGGTTTACTTGTTTGCAAAGTATTTAATTTTCGGGTGTGCTCGGGGTGAGGTTTTTCTTCCGCTTTCTCGATCATTTCTTCGAGTTTACGTTTCCGAATTATTTCAGGAGTGATTATCTCATGAGCCTCGTATTCTATCGCACCAGGTTGATTGTAGCCGTTTTCGTAGTAGCTCACTATGCCGCTTGGCATATTTCGCAAGTAACAACTAGTGGCGTGAAGCAATTCAAGAGTCATCCTTGTGTAAGAGCTAAGAGGATTTTCTCTGAATTGCTTCGCATGAGAGATCTCATCCACCAAAGATTCGAATGAACTGTCGTAGTTGATCAGAATCGTATGGTTGAAAGAGTTGTAATAGGACTGACCGTCGCCATTCTTTGATGAGGTGGCGATTATCCACGACGGAATGTCGTCTTGATTTTCCATCCACCGAACTTTGGGCGAATGTCCATCTTCGTCTAAAGCTTGCCACGCCTGAGTGTAGGCTTTTGACTGAAGTCTCCGATCTTCGATTGGTGCCTCTACAGCTTCTCTGAATACCGCATTGAATAAAGCGTCGTCTATTCTTTCGTATGGGTCCGTACGCTTCTGCCATTCTTTGACTAAGACCATCAGCCCTTTCATGTCGCGGTCTAGGATATCAGAAGGGACGTCCATTCCTGCTTTTCTGTACATGTTCCTCACGTACAGTCTAATGACTACTAACTTTTCCTCCACAGTCAGCTGACCAAGCGTGATGTAGTTTACGATTGCTGTGGTAGCTTCGTCCTGACCGTGATAGTAATGACCCTTCTCATTCCTGCTGATTGAGTACTCCGTTGAGTAGTAACTGATAACCGTCACTATCACACCCGCCGGTATTAAAATCAGCAGACCAAGAAACAGGTGCCAGGCCAACCAGAATGTATGCTGGCAAATTTTCACCGGAATCATGACAAAAGACTGTAACCACTTCAGTATCCACAAGACAGGTCGAGGCAGCTTAGCTACCCTTGATTGGAGGAGGGATGGCATTTGCATGATTTGCTCTTGCCAGAGCGGTAATCCAGAAGATTTGGGGACGGTGGAAGCTTTTATGCTCATTTGCACTTCCTTTCAAATAACAAGCTTTTTGCACTATAGCAAGCATCCAGTAAAACGCAAAATTATACGAACCTGTTGTGAATATTTTCTAAACATGTAGATTATTCACAGGCATGTATGAGTATTTTTGTGTAGTATAATACACTGTCATATGCCAATCTATAAAAATTACGACAGAAATTTTTTTAAGAAGTGGTCCAGAGAGATGGCGTATGTCTTAGGGTTTCTTTTTGCCGACGGAAACATTATTAAATCTAAACGCGGGACACATTTTGTAGCATTTTACTCTGCCGATGAAAGCTTACTGCAGTTAATTAAAACTATTCTTAAATCCGAACACGCGCTATCTAAAAGATCATCAGCTACGGGCGACGTTTTCCGACTCCAGATTGGTAGCAAGTGTTGGTTTGAAGATTTGTGCCTACTTGGGCTTACTCCTAACAAAGCGAAGAGAATGATGTTGCCGGATGTCCCTGATAAATATTTTGCCGACTTTGTAAGAGGGTATTTCGATGGAGATGGTAACGTGTGGGTGGGACATGTTCATATAAATAGACCGACACACACACTCACTATTCAGACCACCTTCACTAGCGGTTCATTTGAATTTTTGGAGGCTCTTCGTCTCAGACTACAACGCTGCGGATTGTCTGGTGGGAGCCTGTTTCGTCCCAAAGAAGCCAATTACGGGAGACTCACATTTTCTAAACTAGACACTTTGAAAATTTATAGAATCATGTATAATGCCCCGCACAGGCTCTACTTGGAACGAAAGAAAGTCGTTTTTGAAGAGTTTGTTAATAACTGCGGGCGTAGCTCAGCTGGTTAGAGCGTCCGCCTGTAGACATGCAGCTTTCCTTTCGAAAGGGGGATTGAAACTTTCCGGGATATCGGTGAAGGCTAAGTCGTTTGAAACAACGCCCAATAAGCGTTGCTAGATATGCGAATACCGAGGGAACCCCATACACAAAAACACATAGTATGGGGGCGCCGTAGAGACTAGATACCGGGGTACCTAAATCGAAAGATATGGTAAAGATATAGTCCACGCCACTATGAAAATAGTGGACAACGTGCACGCGGAAGGTCGAGGGTTCGAGTCCCTTCGCTCGCGCAGTTAGAAAAAAGACCCCTTGTGGGTCTTTTTGCTAAATGTGTGAGTGATACAAAAGTGTGTGGGACACAGTTTTGCGGGACTCGAAAAGGTTGCCAGGTATTTTGAAAAAATACCGACAACCTGTACTGAACATGTAAGCAAGCTTTCTTGAACTGCATTCGCATCGCAAAGCCAAGCAAGCTTTGCTTTGGATGCTCATTTGTCCAAGTAGAGTTCGAGTCCCTTCGCTCGCGCAGTCATGTTGTTTGCAACAGACGAGGTGGGTCGAGAACACTTAGTAGATTATGAGCGAAGCGAAATAATATACTTAGTGATTCGTGACCAGTTAGGTAAAGAGATCCAGATTGCACTTTTTCGTGCATTGTATAAATTTGCAATGCTATACTTATTTCATGAAAGAACACTCATCTTGGGCTCTCTGGATATTCAATGCTACGTATCTGTTCTGGGGCGGAGCCTTTTTCTTACAAGATTTAAACTTAGAGTTTGTCATTTACGTCGCAGTCATTATTGCCATTATGGGATCGGTGTTATTGACTGTTTCGTATACTGATTTCCCGCACTGGCTCTTGTGGCTGCTGTCACTATGGGGATTAATGCATGTGCTCGGCGGGGCGGTGCAAATAGATGGCGGCGTTCTCTTTGGATACCATATTTACCCATTCTTGGATTTGGGTGGAGATTTCTATATCCTAAAGTATGATCAGGTAGTCCATATGTATCTCTACGGTGTGGTCGCCATGATGGCCTACCATCTATTGCGAAATATCCTAACTATTAAGGGTCACCGAATACTCATCTTTCTCATGGCTGTTATGGCCTCAGTTGGTGTCAGTGCTCTGAACGAGATCATGGAGTTTTTGATTGCAGTCACAGTTGAGCGAAATGGCGTGGGTGGCTACGAAAACGCCATGCTCGATCTGATTTTTAATTTAAGCGGCGCAATGGTCGCTGTGGGACTACAAGCTTTGCTTACACCAAAGGCGCATAAACAGAAGAAGTAATATAAAATACCAACGCGCCGCCTTAGCTCAGTTGGTAAGGAAACCTTTCTTCGCCGGCGCTCGCGAAAGATGTAAGCAAGCTTCCACCTTCTCGCTCGCTGGTCGAAGTAGAGCACTGCATTCGTATGTCACCATACAGCCAGCGCTCGCTCGGTCATAAGAAAATAAAGTCAAATTATGTAACTCTTGAGCCATCTTAGCTCAGTTGGTAGAGCGTAGCACTCGTAACGCTAAGGTCCCGAGTTCGATCCTCGGAGATGGCTCAAGGGTTAGATCAGACATTGTCTTCCTTGCGACTCTCGTTCACTTGACTGTAACGCTAAGGTCATGAGTTGAATCCTCATCTCTGGCTCCAATAGAAGAAATTAAGGTCCTGAGTCTAAGTCTTGTAGATAGCTCAGTAAAGTCATGAAATACTGGGGTAGCAAAAGAGAGGCTGATTTGGTATGCTGGCGGCACTAAAAGTTATTTTTAGGTTAATAGAATTTGCCGTCATAGCTCAGTTGGTAGAGCGTCGCCATGGTAAGGCGGAGGTCCTCAGTTCAATCCTGAGTGACGGCTCCAATAGAAAAATACCCCGAAAGGGGATTTTTTGTATCAAGATATCCTTTGCTAGAGGCCTTATTTTACTTGATTTTTAATAATATTCATGCTATAATACAACAACTGGAATCTGATTGGCACTACCCTCGGGGCGGTGGATCAGTGGAAGGTACGAACGAACGCAAACAGAAGGAGAGTACCATGAGGAAACTCATGCTGATGCCCGTCTTGGCACTTGCCTTGGCGGTTCCGGGTACGGCTCAGGTCTTTACCTCGCCCAATCCGAGCGCAACGGCCATTTCTCAGTATGTCGTCCAGCCGGACGACAATCTCTGGGCATTGGCCAATCTCAAGCTCAATGACCCCGAAAAGTGGCATTGGCTGATCGAGCAGAACCCGATTCTCCAAGATTCGGGTAGGAGCTACACCAAGCCGGATGGGACCTTCGTGGTCCTTATCCGTCCCGGTGAACGCCTCTTTGGGCTCGAAGAGGTCGGTATCACACCGGCTCCGAAGGTTGTCGCTGCTCGGCAAGGAGACAGTGAAACTGTCGTCGCGACCAGTAAGACCTTCGCAGAAAAGGTTGGTGACTTCCTCAAGGATAACTGGTGGTGGCTGCTAGGTCTGCTCGGTATCGCCGTCGTTGCTTGGTTCCTTCGGGAGCTTGGCAAGGACCCGGTCCGTAGTGGTCCGCCGCAGGTAACTGGTGGGGTGAATGACCAGACGGTCCGCGACCAGTTCGAACGTCGCGGTTCGTCACGGGATTTTACTCTGATTCCGAACTCGATCGTTCGCGGTCGGGGCTATGGTCGGATGATGGTTAGCTACCACGGTGGTGCGGAACGTCCGCGCAACCTGAATGGCGAAACCGTCTATCGGGCACGCGCCCGTTTCGGCGATGGTCGGGAAGAGGATATCTTCATGCTGCAAGGATGTGGCAATGATGTCCGCTACGGGGGAGCTGCCTACCGCCTGCTCGACAACTTCCGGTTCACGGAAGATGAGGCGGTCGTGGAGCCTTCGCCGGAACCGGTGATGGAAGAAGCGCCTGCTCCGCAGGCCGCGGCAACCGAACCGTCGTCCGACTTCGATGGTGAGCTTACCCCTGGCACTATTCATGGCACTATCCAGGGTCCTCGGACTCCTGGCGACAAGGCCATGTTGCGGATTCAGGGAGCGTCGTTGAGTGGTCTGACATTCACCTTGTCGGACCGGGACGTGACGATTCGTTGGCTTCCTGACGATACCGAATAAGTTCTTTACGAGTGTGCGCGTTTACGCATACAGCCCCACCATCTTGGTGGGGCTTTTTTCTTGCCTTGCAAACTAACTGGCGTTTTATATAGTACTGGTAGATAGAGGAGTTCAAGATGAATATTCAAGACGGCGCTTTTAAAATGCATACCGGACATATCGGCGGTGCTGGCAGTAAGCAAGTGCCGGAGATATTGGCGCAGTACAATACGCTTTTAGAGCGACTCCATGGCGCATCTGTGGAGCCTTGCGACGTGATGACTTTGTATAGAGTACTAGACAGCGCTTCAGAACATTTGTTTTTTGTCGCTGTAGATGGGCAGCTTGTCTCAACCTTGCAAATGTCGCTCGCGATCATCTGTCCCTTAAGCAGCTTGTACATCAACAACGTTGCTACTTTGTCAGACTACGAAGGATGAGGGTACGGCAAACAGTTGATGCAGTATGCCACTAACCGTTTGTCGGCGTGGTATTCGTGGAAGTTCTCGAGCTTGCGTCTAACTCTCACTAATGCACCAGGTAAAGGGAATGCTGGTTTCTACGAAAAGCTTGGTTTCCAAGCTAGAACAAAAGCTAATCAGAGTGAGACGGTGGTGTGGGTAAAAGACCTGTATCCGTGACCCGGCGTAAAGCGTCGGGTCTTTCTTTTTGTTATACTCAAACCCATGTCAGACACAGAAGCGCGGATTGCGGAAATTGAGGCGGCGATGCTCCTGCCGACCTTTTGGAATGACCCTAAAGCGGCGCAGGCGATGTTCAAAGAACTTGAAGAACTCAAGGATGTCGCGTTGGGGGTAGGTAAGTATGATCGCAATGATGCGGTATTTACCATCGTCGCTGGCGCTGGCGGGGATGATGCGGAAGACTTTGCGCGCATGCTGGTAGATATGTACCGCCGTTATGCTGAAAGTAAAGGCTGGGGCATGGTGGTGGTAGACGACAACAAAAATGACAACGGCGGCTACCGCAACATGACCTTTGAGGTGCAAGGCAAGAATGCGTACGGTACCTTGCAGAAAGAATCAGGAGTCCATCGCTTAGTCCGTATCTCACCATTTAACTCAAATGGTAAACGCCAGACGTCATTTGTGCTGGTGGAAGTTTCGCCGGACATTGAAGACGTGAGTGCTGTTGAGCTTAAAGAGGACGATCTTGAGATATCCTTTGCTCGTTCAGGCGGCGCTGGCGGGCAGAATGTAAATAAACGCGAGACTGCTGTTCGTATAGTTCATAAGCCGACTAATATCTCAGTCAACGTTTCCACCCAGCGTTCCCAGCAGCAAAACCGAGAGCATGGCCTGGCCCTGCTCGCTGGAAAGGTTTTTGCATTTGAAGAAGCGCAACGCACGCGTGAACTACAGGGTCTCTCAATTGAAAAGACAGTCAAAATCGAGTGGGGAAGTCAGATCCGTTCGTACGTCCTCCATCCATACCAGCTAGTAAAAGATCACCGCACTAACATCGAAGTCCGTAATGTAGATGCTGTTTTGAACGGTGACTTAAGTGCTTTCCTTTAAAATATGGCTCGGTTCATTACTTCAGGCGGTTACTTTTAGAGCATGGTATAATAGAAGCATCTATGATTTATTTTGATAATGTTTCGAAGCTCTACAACGATGGACGCTCCGCCGCCTTGCAAGAAGTTACCTTCCAGGTAGCGCCGCGAGAATTCGTCTCGATTGTGGGTCACTCCGGAGCGGGTAAGACAACTCTTCTCAAAATGATTATTGCAGAAGACAAACCAACCGGCGGTACGGTGTTTTTTGAGTCACTCGATGTGCACCTGATTCCCCGCGCGAAGCTGCCAAGTTATCGTCGCAAGATTGGAACTGTGTTCCAAGACTTTAAACTTCTCCCTAACAAGACCGCTTACGAAAACGTCGCTTTTGCGATGGAGGCTAATGGTCGTACTGATGCAGAGATTGCCGAGAATGTCCCGCAGGCGCTTTCGCTGGTTGACCTCGACGACAAAGTTTGGAACTTCCCGCACGAACTCTCAGGTGGAGAAAAGCAGCGTGTGGCGATAGCGCGAGCGATTGTGAATCAGCCCGATATCATCATTGCTGACGAGCCAACCGGAAACCTCGACCCAATTGCCACCTACGAAGTGGTGCAGATTCTGCGCAAGATTAATGATCTGGGCACGACGGTGATTATGACCACTCACAATAAGGGAGTGATTGATGAAATTGAACGACGCGTAATCACCATGGATGGAGGTCGAATAATACGGGATGACTCAAAGGGTAAGTACGTACTATAATCAAGCTATTATGATGACAGGTATTCGTAGGGTAGTGAAGGCAGGATTCGTTGGGTTTTGGCGTAGCGCGTATGTTTCGCTGGCGTCTATTTTTGCTCTCACAGTGGCTCTGTTCGTGATTGGAGCGACAATGTTCCTCGATCAGCTTTTGACCACTTCGCTAAGTGCGCTGCAGTCAAAAGTCGACATCAATGTCTATTTCAACAAAGAAGCGCCGCAAGAAGAAATTGATAGACTTATTACTTCACTCGAGGCCTTGCCAGAAGTTGAGTACGTTACGCTCACTTCTCGCGACGATGTACTTGAAGAATATCGTCAAAAGAACCAAAACGATGAGATAGCCATGCAGGCACTTGATGAGCTTAATGAGAATCCTTTTGGCGCCAACCTAGCTGTACAAGCCAATGAGACTTCGCAGTATGAAACCATCGCTAAATTCCTCGAAGAACAACAAGCTAACGAACAACCACAAGTACAAGTGATTGATGAAGTGAACTTTGCTAAAAACAAAGATTCTATCGACACTCTGACCAATATCATCCACGCCACCGAACGCGCGAGCTTTGCAGTTATGATGGTGCTGTTGGTTGCGTCGGTCCTTATTACGTTCAATACCATCCGTCTAGCTATCTACACCGCGCGTGAGGAAATCTCGATCATGCGTCTAGTGGGTGCCAGCAACATGTTCATTCGCGGTCCGTTCATGCTGCAAGGCCTCATGTACGGCTTCATCGCCGGAGTTTTGGCTTTAATCAGCTTCTATCCAATTATGGTATGGCTCGGCCCTCGTACTGAAGCCTTCTTTGAAATAAATCTTCTCACGTACTACTTCCAAAACTTCGGCTACATTTTTGTTGTTCTTGTCGGTATCGGTGTTGTGCTTGGTCTGGTATCTAGTACGCTTGCAATTGCTCGCCATTTAAAAAATTAGTTTCGATTCTAACAGCGTATGGCAACCACAAAAAAAGCGTCAGCAAAACTCAAGGCGCCCAAGTACATTTTTGTAGTTGGAGGAGTTATGAGTGGGGTGGGTAAGGGAGTCACTTCCTCTTCGATTGCTCTTTTACTTAGCGCCCGGGGACTCAACGTCACCGCCATGAAAATCGACCCGTACATCAACGTCGACGCCGGGACAATGAATCCAACTGAACACGGCGAAGTGTTTGTGCTCAAAGATGGTCTTGAAACCGACCAAGACATGGGCAACTACGAGCGATTTTTAAATAAGAATCTCCCCGCTATCAACTACATGACGACCGGTAGTGTATACCTCTCGGTTATCCAAAAAGAGCGCAATTTAGATTATAAAGGGAAATGCGTCGAGGTGGTACCGGATATTCCCCTTGAGGTTATAAGTCGCATCAAGAAGGCGCAGAAGGCGGCCAAGGCTGATGTGGTTTTGATAGAAATCGGTGGTACGGTCGGTGAGTACCAAAACGTTCTCTTCCTCGAAGCAGTTCGTATGATGAAAACCGAAAACCCAAGCGACGTAGCTGTCGTTATGGTGAGCTACTTGCCGATGCCTAATTCGATTGGTGAAATGAAGACAAAGCCAACTCAAACTGCAGTTCGTACACTTAACAGTGCTGGTGTGTTTGCTGACATTATTGTCGCTCGCAGCCCTGTGCCAGTCGATCAGAAACGCAAAACAAAAATTGCTACGTTTTGTAACGTGAGGGCAGAAAGTGTCATCTCAGCACCAGATGTTTCGAGTATCTATGATATTCCCATGAACTACGAAGCCGACCAACTCTCTTTACGTCTGTGCCAACAATTAGGCATCAAAACCAGGAAGCCAGCCGACTTGGCGGCGTGGAAGAAGTTTGTCGTACGTTCCAAGAACGGTGTTGATACTGTGAAGATTGCTGTGGTAGGTAAATACTTCAGCTCCGGGGACTTTGTCCTTTCCGACGTGTATCTGTCGGTCCTCGAAGCCATCAAGTATTCCGCCTACTCCCTCAACCTAAAACCAGAAATCACCTACCTTTCATCGCAGGATTTTTCTGACAAGGACAAGCTCAAAGAACTAAAGAAGTACGACGGTGTATTGGTCCCGGGTGGCTTTGGCTCAACTGGTATCGAGGGCAAACTCAACGTGATCGAGTACGTGCGCAAACAAAAGATCCCATACTTTGGTATCTGCTACGGCATGCAACTAGCCGTCCTTGAGTACGCCAAGAATGTTCTAAAACTCAAGAACGTTAGTACGGAGGAGATTGATCCTAAGGCCGAGCACTTGGTCGTTGGTATCATGGACGAACAGCGGGAAAAAATCGCCAAGAAAGACATGGGCGGCACCATGCGACTAGGGGAGTACGAAGCTGTTCTCAAGAAAGGTTCTCTCGCTCAAAAGGCGTACAAGAACACCAGTATCATTGAGCGTCATCGTCACCGCTACGAAATCAATCCGCAGTACATCGACCAAATCGAGAAAGCCGGGCTTAAATTCACCGGCACATCACCAAGCGGCAAGCTAATGGAAATCGCCGAACTCCCGCCTCTGACGCACCCTTTCTTCGTCGGTGTCCAATTCCACCCCGAACTAACCGCTCGACCGCTAGCTCCACATCCATTGTTTACAGGGTTTATTCGTGCTTCATACGAAAATAAGTAATAGTTTTTGTAATGACAATGTGTTGACAATGTCAGTACATTTTTATATACTCAAATCATTATGAACACGACACTACAAACACGTATTGATCCTAAACTTAAGGCAGATGCTAAGAAGGCACTTGAGAGTGTCGGCTTAGACCTGTCTACAGGCATTAAGCTATTTCTTACTCAGGTGGT
>JAYVBM010000052.1:0-6880 GCA_043750495.1 Minisyncoccota bacterium
ATGTCAGCAACGGCCACCTTCCGCTCATCTTCAGGCGTTACGAAGTGCTTAGCAGGAAAGAGAAAAAAAACATCTGGCTCGCTAATTATGGCACGCGTCACTGGATCAATTTTGGTGATGGAAGAAATGCTATTGCCAGTAAAGCCCAGACGAAAAATCACTCGCTCGTTAGTCGGCATGATTTCAATAGTATTTCCTACGGCGCGGAAGTGGGCCGGTGTAAGATCAGCATTTGTTCGTTCAAAGTACAAGTCAACGAGTGTACGTATCATATCTGTACGGGTTGTGGCAAAGCCTTTCTCAATCTGTAGATGCTTCTTGAGGTATTCTGCTGGGGCACCTAAACCGTAAATGCAGGAAACAGAGGCGACAATAATTACATCCTGGCGCGTAAGCAGGGCTTGGGTACTAGCGTGGCGTAGTCGGTCGATTTCTTCGTTGATTTGTGATTCCTTCTCAATATACGTATCACTTGTGGGCATGTACGCCTCTGGTTGATAGTAATCGTAGTACGAAACAAAGTAGTGAACAGCGTTGTTTGGAAAGAAGTCACGGTACTCTTGCGCTAGTTGGGCCGCTAGCGTCTTATTATGAGCAATAACAAGAGTAGGTTTTTGAATCTGCTGAATTACGTTCGCAGCCGTAAAGGTCTTGCCGGAACCTGTGACGCCCAAAAGCGTCTGGCGACGCTGCCCAGCCTTAATACCCTCAACCAACGCTTTAATTGCCTGCGGCTGATCCCCAGCGGGAGTTTTATCTGTAGAGATTTCGAATTTCATTTACCAGTGATTATACACGGCCAACACAGCCAAACCTAGGACATCCGATGTCCTAGGTGTATTGTTATTAAGTGGATATTTATCATGTTCTGAACAGAGGTGTGGAAAAACGAGACGTTGTTTTATCCGATGACGACCGGCAGCGTTTTGTCCGTAGTTTGTACATTTTTAATGACCGCAACTCCGCACCTAATAGTGTGAGCCAGCCGGGCAAGTGGCAGTCCGCTGCTAAGCGGACATGCTTGGTTCATATTCATGCCTGGTGCTTAATGGACAACCACTACCACTTGTTACTTAGTCCGATAGACGATGACACGAGTAATATTTCTTTGTTTATGAAAAAACTAAATATGGGATATGCTAAATTTTTCAACGAAAAATACGAGCGTTCTGGATATTTATGGCAAGGAAAATACAAAAAAATTTTAATATCGCATGATGCACAATTTGAGTACATACCCTACTATGTGCATCTAAACCCCCTTGACTACACAAACTACGAATGGAGAACAGGCGGTGTTAGTTCGACTGATTTTCAACTCGCAAAAATCCAACTAAAAAATTATCGATGGAGTAGCTACTTGGATTATAATAATCAAAAGAACTTCCCTTCGGTGATATATACTGAACTTTTTAACAAAATACTAGACACTACCACATCTCAAGATAAGAAAATTAAGCAAATAATATCGGGTAACGAACCTGCACATACAAATCAGAGTAATCTACTTGAATAACCTAGGACATCGGATGTCCTAGGTTTGTGCTGGTTACTGCGATATGATCTGGGGTGTGCGTTAGATGTATATCTTATGAAAGCATACTTTCGCGTAGACGCTTAGTAAAATTCACTATGTAATAGAGGTTGTGCAGCGAAGCCAGGTGTGGCCCGAGCATTTCTTTTGAGCGAAATAAGTGCGAGAGATACGCCTTGGTGTAATTGGTACAGACGTAGCAGTCGCATGACTCATCGGGTTTTGAAAAGTCTCTTTGATATTTTGTGTTTAGGAGATTTGTGCGACGGTGCCCCTCTCTGGTTGTTTCGTAAATAGTTCCGGTGCGAGCAATCCGCGTCGGAGCCACACAGTCAAAAGTATCGCAACCTAACCTAACCCCCTCTACAATATCCTCTGGTTCGCCGATACCTAGTAAGTGACGCGGTTTATCTTCGGGCAAAATTTCATTTACGACGCGGATCGCTTCACCCAAGTCTGCTTTGCTAAAGCTGCCGCCGATACCAAAACCATCGAAGTCCATGGCAGCCAGAACTCGTGCGCTCTCTTGGCGCAGATCAAGATGGCGTCCGCCCTGCACCACGCCGTAAAGCCCTTGTTTTTTAAGCGCAGCGTAGTTCTGCTTGTGTGCCATGATACTGCGTTTTGCCCAGCGATGAGTACGGTCCATAGCTTCTTTTTGGTATTCGTATGGCGCGGTTGGGCTTGTACACTCGTCAAAGGCAATAATTATATCCGCGCCAATATTATGCTGAATATCAATTGATCGTTCAGCAGTGAAGCGATGCATGGATCCATCAATATGCGAGGTAAACGTCACGCCATCTTCGTCAATAATGCAAAGTCTTCCGTGCTCGCTGGCCAACTCCTTAGAGTACACATTTAACCCGTGGTACTGTTGCTTGGCCTCTTCCGTCACTTCTCCCGCAGCGAACTTGGTTACGCCTTTCCCAAAAGCCGCGCCGAGAGAAAAGACTTGAAAGCCGCCACTGTCAGTGATAGTCGGCATATTCCAGTTAGAAAACTTGTGAAGTCCGCCGGCTTCTTTAATGACGTCATCGCCTGGTTGCAAAAAGAGGTGGTAGGTATTAGCCAATGCCACTTGATTGCCTACATAATCGCGCATATCCTCCGGCTTGATACTCTTCACCGTGCCCTTGGTTCCGACCACGACAAAAGCCGGTGTTTCGATATCACCATGAGGGGTACGAATAACTCCAGCCCGCCCAAGAGTTCCGGGCTGCTTTTTTATAATATCGAAGCTTATGGGTTTGTCAGCCATATTGAAGGCAACTGTAGCATAAAAATAAAACAATATAGCCAGAAAGACCGCCGCAGCGCTTAAAAGCACCACTACTTATGCGACCATGCCTCGCTCCGGCGGCTCGGCACTAACGCTTCACAAAACACTTTTAATAATATTAAAAGACCGAGCTGTTTTGCTCCAGAGTTTCGCATAAGCAGCAGTGCTTTACGTGCTTAACTTTTGAATCAGGCAGGTACCACAGAAGCTGTTAGGTGAGTTACTTTTTTCGAGACTTTGGAAGCCAAAAGCTTAGCCTTAGCTTCAGGTTAAGTTTTGGCTGAAACGTCAATACCAGCCCGCAGGAAGCTGGTATGGTCGAAAAAAGTAACTCGCTTATAAAGGCTTCGTCTATTTTACCTCTAGCAATTCAATTGCGAACACTAATGTGGAATTTGGTGGAATTGGTCCGGCACCGGCTACACCGTAGGCTTTTTCTGGTGGGATAACAAGAATTCGTTGGCCACCGACTTTCATTCCAAGTAGACCTTCGTCCCAACCTTTAATCACTTGACCACCACCAACAGTAAACTCGAAAGGTTGTCCTCGTTTCTTTGAGTTATCAAACTCCGAACCGTCTTGAAGTGTACCGATGTAATGCACGCTTACTTTGTCTCCAGCTTTTACTTCTGCTCCGTCTCCAACTTTGATATCGTCAATTATCATACTTTTTACATTACCACTAATGTCCGCCGCCTCTTCTATAGCTTGCTTTCGCATCTGCTTCTCTTCGCCCTCAGAGACGATGACTGCTCCCGATTGATTGATCCCGGCTAGTTGATCTTTGCCTTCTTGACTCATTGCCAGGTTAGTCTCAAGCTGCACAAGATACAATGCTGCTGCCATACAACCAATACAGATACCCGCTCCGATGACTTCATATTTCTTGAACATATTTTGGAATTATCGAACCATAATAGCCATTTTTGTAGAAGTTGCAACTCCAAGGCCAAGCGGAATAATTCCCTTTATGATGCTCTGAGCAAGCGCTTCGTCACTACGGATAGCCAAGGACTCAAGAAATTTACTATGTTGCGCAGGGGTCATGAGCGATGGTTTTGATAGTGCAGCGTTACTGGTGACGGGAACCAGCATCACCTGGGGAGTCTCGTCAAGGGAAAGCGTTAGCACCAGTCCTTCTTGTACCTCGGTGGAGAAGTATTGATCGAAAATATAGTTACCGAGTGAGTAAAACACAACAACACCATCGATCACATCTATGTCTTGTACGACGTGGGGATGATGTCCAACAATCATGTCAGCACCGGCGTCGATCAACTCTGTTGCCAAAAGTTCTTGGGCGCGACTATGAATATTGTCATACTCGTTACCCCAGTGGATGTAGACTATTTGCATAGTTGACTGTTCGCTTGCGACTCTCAGGGCTTCAGAAAATTCTTGCAGGCGTGGAATACTAGCCGATGCATTAATGCCAACCAGGGCAACTATCCCCGCCTCACTTTCAATGTAGGAAATTGAATCTCTATTGATTTCACGACCATGGCCAAAGGGAGCAATTCCTTGGCGCGAAAGAGCATTCTTGGTGTTTACATATCCCTCTAGTTCGTAGTCAAAACTATGGTTGTTGGCCTGCGATGCGTGCGTATAACCAGCCGCAGAAAGCGCTGGCAAAAAAACTTCGTTTACAGAAAACCTCATCTGCAGCGCCTTAGTCATTACATGAGGGGTAGCCATTGCAGCTTCAAAATTTCCCACGATGGCTGGGTTGGGAGCCAAGGACGGCAGCGCTAGTCCATCAAACGGATAACCACTGCCTTCACGATTCATTAGTACTTCGACGTTTCTGCCGAGCATGACGTCACCAACAAAAACTAATGAATTGTAGGTTTTTGTTACTTTAGCAGAAAAGAGTGTTTCTTGAACTCTTCTCTTTAGCTCAAGGCTTTCTCGCTTGATGTTTTGAGCGAAGAAACCGCGCTCTACATTGGGAGGAGAAAAATTTGGATTAAGTGAGAGAATTTGGACACTCAGGATTAGTATCAACAGAATGAGTAGTGGTCGTGAGTGCTTCATTTTACATTTTTATAACAGCTGTGCTGGTTGAGTGGAAAAGCCCCATCTGCTGAGCATGCATGTAGTACATGACGGCAGTTGCTGCAATGAGTACTGATGCTGTCCATAACAAAAAAACTTGGAACAGCGTGTATCTTTGAGAACTTTGTCGTCTTTCTAGGGGGGTTTCCAAATCAACATCAATACCAAGCAATTGAGATATTTCTGCCGGTTGTAGAGCCTGGTCAGTTCGAAACACCTTATGCAGACCGTCCACATGAGTCTTGTTTGTCTTGATGTTTTCACGTAAGACCATCAACGCAGTCTGAACTTCATCGTTATTAAAACGAGCACTAAGAAGGATCGATCGTATCTCCTCGTCTGGCGCCGTATTTGCAATACCGTTAACTTTTAAGATTGATTCTATTTGCTTTTTATCAAACATATAACTTACACATCGACTACTGGTTTGTCTTTCAGGATGTATTGATTATATATCTCAAGTAGGACAAAAAAGAGGGTTACCACCACCGGGCCTACAATAAACCCCAACGGACCAAAGAGTGCAATACCACCAAGAACAGAGATTAGGATCACAAACGGATGCATGTTATTTTTTCGACCGATGAGGTACGGCCCTACAAAGTTATCGACCATACCCACAATCAATGCCGACCATACAAGTAGGCCCACCGCCGAGACTGTGTCGCCAATTACAAATAGATAGATAATGGCCGGAGCTGTCACTATAGTCGTACCTATCCCTGGCATAAGCGCTCCGATTGAGGCTAGTGAGCCCCACAAGATTGCTCGCTCAATTCCAAAGATAGAAAATCCAACCGTCACAAGAACGCCTTGCATTAGGGCCAACAGTAGGGTTCCCGTTGCCACAGCTCTGACAGCTCGTGCCATACGCTCGAAAATTACCTCATCTTCTTTGTCCGGTAGCGGACTGGCCTTGATCAGCATTTGCATAAGCTCCTTACCATCTCTAAAGAAGTAGAACGAGCCAAGAATAGCTATAAAGAAAGTAAATATGGTTGAGAGCGTGCCGGCAAAGATGGCTCCCAGGTGGTTAGCCAACCATTCTCCAACTAATTTAATTTGGGAATCGGTATTAATCTGAAACTCAGGCATTAGCATGCGCACTTTAGCTTCAGTAAAATTAAGGACACTTTCAAGTTGATGATCGTCAGGTGCACTCAGCTCCTGGTAAAATCCAACCACTTCGCGCACCACTAGTGACGACATCAAAACAATCGGCAAGATAATCAACATGAGAACAAGGACTGTTGTGATGAGTGACGCTAGGGTTCGGTTTTTTCTCGGGGTGTGTTTGAGGATACGTTCAAACAGAGGATGGCAAATAGTTACTATTATAGCGGCGAGTGCGAGTGCGCCAAGAAACGGTGCCATAATAAGCCAGACCATATAGCCTGCAATAGCCAGTAGTCCGAAGAAAAACACGTACTCCATGATCCGGCTGATTTTCATATGTATATTATATACCATGCCAGATATGAAAAAGACCAGGTGAAAACCTGGTCTTGTTGTTTATGGTTGATTCTGTTCAATTATTTTTTGCTGTGAGGTGACGGCGGATACTTCAATAAGGTTGAAGGATTCACGCGCGGCTCCATCAAGGGCAGCGAAAGATGTTGAAAAGAATTGTGAGAAACCCCATAGCATGATGAGAAGTCCAATGGCGTTGCGCATAATGGAAATCTTGCATCCCCAAAACCTACAGTCGACTGTGTAGGCTCCAAATAAAGTTTGGAAAGGGTGCTGGGTACTCAAACGAACGGTACTGTCTACTATCATATAGCATAGACGCTATATGTCAAATATTATTCAATGGCTTCAAATATGGTTTTTTTGAGTTCTTCGGTATTTAAATTGCCTCTTTGGTGGCTTATTATGTCGCCATTTTCACCATAGACTATAGTTTCAGGCATCGCATAGCCGGCGTTTGCTGCGAAAAAGTGGTCGCTTGGGTCAAGGATAATGCGGACGAACTCAGGCTTCTTCAGGGTATTTAGAAAGCGTTCTGC
>JAYVBM010000053.1:0-7106 GCA_043750495.1 Minisyncoccota bacterium
GTGACGTCATAATAACTCTCGTTCACGTTGATGAATGGTGCCAATGTTTCCTCAAGCGCCGTAATGAGAAAGCTGTAGACGAATGCCACGCTGGTACCAATACCAATCAGCGTATCCATATTTGCCTTACCGTAGCGGAGGAAACGGTAGAAGCCAAGTAGATACGGTTTTCCAACCACGAAAAGTACGTAGGTTGCGAAGATTGGCATCAAGTGGTGGAAGAACTCATACAGTGTTTCAGACATTTCAGAGAATACGCCAAATTGCGCTCCGATGTCCCAGCCCATCACGATAATGCTAAAGACGGCGAGCGGAAGTGCAGAAAGCACTTTTGTGCGCATGTCATCTAGCTCAACCAGCTTCTCCTTCTTTGACTGACCAAGGCCTAAGTGAGCAGCGTGTTCATTCTCTGACATGCCCATTTTGTGAGCAGTCTCTGGAATCTCAAACGAGTAACCAAGCGGTTCAATGTGTTTTGAAAGATCTTGTGGGGTAATCTTTGCCGAATCAAAGGCAACTTTGGCTTTTTCGGTGCCGTAGTTTACCTCCACAGACTCAACATCACCTGACTTGTTCAGTGTTCGTTCAATGATGCTTGCACACGAGGCGCAATGCATGCCTTTTATTTTGAATGTGTGTATTTGACTCATAATTTTAATTTAACTACTTCGCTTCAACTTTAATGATCCCTACTGCGGTTGGATTGAGATGGTCGTGATACTCCCAAGTGCCAGCTTTGTCGAAGACATACGTGTACTGATCACCGGTTTGAAATTGATCAAATGTAGGGAGAATGCTGTGTCCGGGGTGCTCGTTTGATGCTACCCACATTTCTTTCTCACTTTCGTTAACAAAATGTACCATTGTACCGAGAGGGATCGTAAGTTCTTTTGGTTCAAACCCTGTATCCATATAACGAACTGTTGCCATCGCTGAACTTCCCATCGTATGAATTGCATCAGCATTTTCAGTACTTGTGACTATCGAAGCAGGCACGGCGGCACCTGTTACAACATACGTTGAAAGTGGAACTCCGTTTACCAGCAGCAGCTTATCAAGATCATTAAATGTTTTGTCGCCACCAGTATCTTCATAGGCCATTACAATAAGTTCCTCCTCACCTTCGTAGAAGTCAGCAAGGGAAATAGTAATATTGTAATGCGTCCCCGCTGGGAGATAACGGCTGATTTCAATGATTTGACCGAGACGGTCATTATCAATCGCTCGTACTGCCAGGAATCCGGCTTGCGGAAGTGTCACTTGATCGATATGGACGGAATCTGTAGCTACTTGCGCTGGCACCAAGAGTGTAGCGTTTGTGGTAGTAGCAGTTGTGGCTATTTCTTCCGGCGTGCTGTTTCTACTATTAAGTAAAAACACCACACTGATACCGAGGAGGATAATCACTCCGCTAATAGCCATAGAGAGTGACTGGGATTGGTTTTTTGTTACTTTATTTTGGGTAGGTTCTTTATTCATGTGAATAAATTAGAATAACGGTAAAGTTATAAAAGCGTAGTGAAAACACCCGCTCACATGAAGCTAAAACGTCTTAGGATGAAAAATGCCGCTGGCAAACGCTAAGCGCAGTGCGTTGTATGTTTGTATGTCAGGATGTTCCCGGGCATATTGTTTAAATCGAGTGAACAAAAAATTGATATTAAGACGGGGAACTGAGAAAAAATCCCTAAATGTAAAAGCGGCAAAAATAGAAATTGCTACCAACGCCAAAAACTGCTGGAGACTCACCGGAATACCCTCGAAGGTACTTTTCCAAAGCTCCATATGGTCGCTGGCACCCGTATCACAACAATTATTAAATGCGCCAGTTTGTTGAGCGTGGTTAGGCATCGCACCCATGTCCATGCTGGCATGAGCTGGCATGGCTAGTATAAAACCTATGCAAAGAAAGCCCACCACAAAAGATAGTAAAACTGATCCGCTAAGAACGGTCTTTGCAAGATTTAATTGTAGTGATGCTAACCTCATAACATAGTTATTTTAACAGAAAATGGAAACCCTGCATTACATAGTCTTTTTATTCCAGAGTCGTAGTGATTTAGCTGATGAGGCCATCTCACAGTGACGGTAGCTGGCAAATTCTTGCGTGGTTTCATATCTCTTTCTATTTTTCTAATTCTTTACCCAATTTGTAAAAAGTGACAGCTCCGACTCCCCACGCAAAGGGCAACCACAGAGGTACTGGTAATACGTCGGCATTGTTCCAGATTTGCACCCGATCAATATTGGTTAATAGTAGTTCAATTGCTAAACCTAATGAAAATCCTATCAAATACAAGTACGCAAGCACTTTTTCTTTTATAGTATTTCTTAGGATATATAATGAATACAATACTACCAACACCAGCGGTACATATTCGTTACCATGAAACAAAATCTCCGCAGCAAAAAATAATGCTAGCGGGCAGGCGTACTTAAGTAAAAGAAAAGTTTTGTTCATGTCTATTGCTATTTTCTTTTTAGTTGATACACCCGCAAAATTTCTTCTGTAGCTTTAACAGTTTTACCAGACTTCATCTGTTCAATGACACAACTTTTCAGATGGTCTTCAAGCAGCAGATCTTCGACATTCGAAAGCCCCTGCTTGATAGCTGATGTTTGAGTGATGATATCGATGCAGTACGTCTCATTCTCAACTAATGTTTGCAAACCACGAACTTGTCCTTCGATAATCTTAAGTCGCTGGATTAACTTTTTTGTATCTTGTATCATCAAAAATAAGTATACCCCCTAGGGGGTATATAATGCAAGTTATTGCAATAACAAAACAACTCCCTTAAGGAGTTGTTTTGTACGCGTCTCGTGCTAGCACGACTTTGCGGCCTGTGCGGGATTCGAACGCGTCTCGTGCGCCCGAGACCCTTCAGACCTAAACGACAGACAGCTAGCTGCGGATGGATTATTACAACCCGTCTCGTGCTAGCTGTCAATGGCGGAGGATGAGAGATTCGAACTCTCGGGACCTTTTACAGTCCGACAGTTTAGTAAACTGTTGCTTTAAGCCACTCAGCCAATCCTCCTTATGTTGTGCGTCCGCCTATTATAATGGCTTCGTTCCACCCTCCAGCCTGCTTACGCAACAGCTGGTTGGTCTGAAGACCAAACGGATGAAATCTAAAACAAATTAGATTGCCCCCTCTCGCCTGCTTCGCACCGGCGAGTCGAACTGAGTTCGACCGGATGAAATCTAAAACAAATTAGATTTCATAGCCAGTCCTCCTTTATGTTGGCGACACGACATTTTGCCATTTTGCGGGGATTAACGCAAAAGTTTACCCTTCCCCCGCAGACATGTCATACTATTGCCTATTATATGTACACCACCCTAAAGAAGTACTTTGGCTACGACGAGTTCCGGCCGCTGCAAAAAGAAATAATCGAAAAAGTCCTGCAGAAAGAAGACTGCGTGGTCCTGATGCCAACTGGTGGCGGCAAGTCGCTCTGTTTTCAATTGCCAACTCTCTTGAATGAAGGTATTACCGTAGTGATTTCTCCACTTATCTCACTTATGAAGGATCAAGTAGACTCCCTCTTGGCTAGCGGAGTAAACGCTGCGCTCATCAACAGCTCACTAACGCAGTCCGCTATAGAAGCTGTGATTGGTCAGATCAGAGCTGGCGGAGTGAAGATTGTATACATCGCACCAGAGCGGCTCGGTATCCCAGCTTTTGAGGCACTTCTACATACCCTACCTATCAGTCTTTTTGCGGTTGACGAAGCTCACTGTATTTCCGAGTGGGGTCACGACTTCCGGCCCGAGTACCGCAATTTAAATAAACTACGTGCGAAGTTTCCGAATATTCCAATCATAGCTCTTACTGCAACCGCCACCGAAAAAGTCCGCGCGGATATTGTGAAGCAGCTAGCCTTGCCCAGTCCTCGGATTTTTATTTCGAGCTTCAACCGCCAGAATCTTAGTTACGAAGTACTGCCAAAAAAAGACTCTTTTAAAACTATCCTGTCACTTCTCGCCAGTTACCCAAACGAAAGCGCAATCATCTACTGTTTCTCGCGCAAGGACACCGAAAACATTGCCGAAAAATTAAATCAGTACGGACACAATGCTGGCGTATATCATGCCGGACTCACTCCAGACAAACGCCGAGACAATCAAGAACGCTTCATCCGTGACGACATCCGTATAATGGTCGCGACTATTGCTTTTGGAATGGGTATCGATAAGCCCGATGTGCGGCTAGTTATTCACCACAGTCTCCCAAAGTCAGTTGAAGGCTACTACCAGGAGACCGGTCGAGCAGGACGAGACGGTCTCCCTGCCCGCTGTGTTCTATTTTTCTCGATGGCGGACAAATTCAAACACGAGTTTTTCATCGGACGAATCAGTGACGAAGAGGAAAAGCAACAAGTCCAAGAAAATCTCAACCAAGTACTCTCATACGGAAACCTTAAGGACTGCCGCCGGAAATTTTTACTCCGCTATTTTAATGAAGATTACCAAGAAGCAAGCTGCAGAAACTGTGACAAATGTGTCGCACCAACTCCACTTGTTACGCCAGCTCGTACTAGTGCAGTTAAACCCAAAACAATCGCCACAGAAGATGCCGATTTCGACCCAGAGCTATTTGAAATCCTCCGCCAAGTCCGTACCAATGAAGCCGCCAGGCTCCAAGTCCCACCCTACATCATCTTCGGCGATAAGGCGCTACGTGACATGGCTATTAAACGCCCCCAAACAGATAAAGAGTTTCTCAATATAAGCGGCGTTGGTGATAAGAAACTAGTGAAGTTTGGTGAATTGTTTATGGGGGCGATTCGGGGGTTTGAAGGCTAAGATTTTACTACTCTTTGGAAGAGTACACGTAGACGTAATTATCGAAGTTTGTGCAAAACGCCCTCACTCCATAGCCACTGGCTGGACCGAGACTACCAGACACAAGTAAGTAAGGGACGGCTCCATTGCCATCGACATATGTCCAAACGCAGGTTCTGTGCTGCTGTGGAGTAGAGTAATTTGAGCTATTCTCTAAGTCATTAATTTCTCCATATGACTTAACTACCTGAATAGTAAGGTCGATGTACACGACACCCAGATCAGAAACACAGTACATATTAGCTGCGCCTACGCGAGCCGTAGTCCCTTGAGTTTGTCTTTGCGCACCAGTAACTGCATTCACACAATTGATTTCATTCCCCTCTAACTTGACCAGTCTGTCTCCATCATCATAGGTTTGTACGATACTCTGTGACAAGTCACAGATTGAGACTCCATACTCCTTTACACATTTACCTGAAAATTGTGACGTATATGCTGCTTTCAAGCTGTCAGCTTGGAGTTTCAAATCTCCACCTCTCGGATCCCCACTATCGCCGTAGACTGCCAAAGCCCACTCTTCAGCGGAACAAGATCCGTAGACAAAACAATGTCGATATCTAGGAATATCGTTTTCAAAATACCAGCCTGACTGAGCGTCGGGATTATTCATCGGAAAATCGGTCTGCCCAACACTGGGAGCGGTAGCATCTTGAGCGATAGTGCCAAATTCATCCACTGGAGGGGCGGGCTGCATAGATGTATCGGAGGTCTTCTCTCCTGACCCATTGGATATAAAGAACGCGGCCGCCAATACAAAACATATACTTACAGCCAAGAAACTAAATGAAATAGGGCTTTTGTATAAGGTTTCTGTCGGGACATTCGGGGAGTCCGGGGCTTCTTTTCTTTCGGAGTTTTCGTGCTCAGTTTTTTTATTTTTGTACTCTTTAAACTCACGATCATACTGTGTACGACTTTCGTCCCCTAAGAGCACCCGGTACGCTTCAGTAATCTCTTTAAATCTCTCCTCGTTCCCCGCTGTCCTATCAGGATGGTACTGGTGGGCCAAGATACGAAAGGCTCGCTTTAACTCTTCTTTACGGATGCTTTCAGGCACTCCCAAGACATCATAGTAGTCTTTCATTAGAATGATATTATCACGATAATAATGACACAAAAATGCTGTGCCTCGAATCCTCTCTTCTCGCGCAAATACAATAAAACCCAAACAAAGCAGGGGTGCGAGTAATATAGAAGAGAGGAGTTTCGGTCTATACGAGACCAGTAAACCTTGTCGCTAGTTTATTTCCTTACGTCATAAACTAGCTGGCAAGGTCTTCGAATCCTCTCTTCTCGCGCAAATACAATAAAACCCAAACAAAGCTTTGGCTTTGTTTGGGTTTTAGTATTTGCGGTGAACTCCTTACCTTTGCTCGAACCCATTTCGAGGAAAGACCATGATTACAACGCGCCGAGCGCGTGGTGACGCGAACGCGAAGCGTACGCATTGGAGTTTGATTGCGCCTCGGGACGCGCTCCGCTGACGCTGCGCCCGTGCACCCACCACTCCATTTCCTTTGCCTTTTAATGCGGCTCCTCCCCAAACCCCTCCGCCGAAGGCAAAAATATTTGAAAAGGAAATGGAGTGGTGGGTGCAAGTATAGTATATGGCACTTTGGCATACGGCACAATGGAATATATCATGACGATATGCCACGTACTGTGAATAACGACGAGCATATGAAGATTGTTGAGCGCCTCAAAGAGGCGCGTCATGAAGCTGGTCTTGACCAGGTTGAAGTGGCTGAGAAATTAGGTCGTACGCAGTCGTACGTTTCAAAAATAGAATCGGGTCAACGTAGGTTTGATGTTTTGCAACTTAAAGAGTTTGCGAAGCTCTATAAAAAATCGCTAGATTTTTTTGTGAAATAGAATAATTATAAGGACTATGATCGCAAATAAGACATATTTAAATAAACAAAAAAGTTTTTGGGCCCAGATAAAACTTATATCGATGACACTTGGTTATTCACAAAAAGACAGAATCAAGGTCTACACTATTGGTGAAATCGTCGACTGTCTTCAAAGTCAGGGACTTTCAACGGATCATATTGTCGACACAAAGGGCAAACCCACTAAGGAAGGTTCTGATATGGTTTCCTATTTTGTATACCGATCAAAAATTCTCCACGAGGCGGCAGAACCAAACCTTATGACTCGGGAGAAAGCAAAAGCAGAATTTGAAAAGCTTTTGAAAATTGCTGATAAAAAGCTCAACATTCATATCCCATATAACAAACAGAAGGGCGAT
>JAYVBM010000054.1:0-7773 GCA_043750495.1 Minisyncoccota bacterium
AGTTGTGGCGGTCGTCAAAGACGACCGCCACAAACCGATCCGCCTTATTGGGCAGAAACACCTACTTGAACTTCACCAGCAATCTATTCTCCATGCGAACGCTGAATCACATCGTTTTTCTATCACGTACCACCGGCTGAAACGCGATATAATACCTCGAAAATAACTTTCCATTAATATAGACGGTTGTAATGGAATATGAATACAAAAATTGGATTCATCGGCCAAGGTGAGAAAGCGCGGGGCGCTTTCTCAAGACCTTGTCAGCTACTTTGTGAATACTTGAAACAAAGTGGCGACAAGGTGTACTGCTCCTGTACAAAGGTTCTTGAGCTACACTCGTACCCATTAAATATAAGTAAACTTACATTTAGGGCACTCGTTTGCTCAAGTAAGGAGGGATTGGAAGCGTTAAGTAATCAAAATATATGAAGATAGGCTTTATTGGGCAAGGTTGGATTGGTAAACATTATGCCGACGACTTTGAAAATCGTGGGTACAGCGTAGTTCGTTACTCGCTTGAAGAGCCTTTTGTGCACAATAAATCTGCAATCGCTAATTGTGACATCACATTTATCGCCGTACCAACTCCCTCAACTCCAGCAGGCTTTGATAGCTCGTTTGTTGTCGATGCACTAACCTGCATAGGCCAGGGAAACGTTGCCGTAATAAAATCGACGACCATCCCAGGTCTAGTCGCTTCGCTACAAGAATTATTTCCTAATGTCATTATACTCCACAGCCCTGAGTTTCTGGTTGAGAAGACTGCCGCCTACGATGCCGCTCACCCAAATCGAAACATTATTGGCATCCCACTTGATAATGAAGGGTACCAAGCGGCTGCCCAAAAAGTTTTGGACGTATTGCCTGGAGCGCCATTTAATTCGGTCATGTCTTCTAACGACTCAGAGTTGGTCAAGTATGCAGGTAACTGCTTTTTGTACACAAAGGTGCTGTTTATGAATATTCTTTATGACCTAGTAGAGCGCAGTGGTGGTTCCTGGGAACAAGTAAGAGAAGGGCTAATACATGATCCTCGAATTGGCGTCAGCCACACCAATCCAGTATTCGACACTGGACGTGGCGCTGGTGGACATTGCTTTATTAAGGACTTTGAAGCCTTCCGTCAATACTACAAAGAAGTTATTGGAGAAGACAAAGCGCTGGCCTTACTCACTGCACAAGTCGCCTACAACAACGGACTTCTACGCGAAAGCAACAAAGATATAGACTTGCTTGAGGGTGTGTACGGAGACGAAATTATTTAATGATATACTGCTGGTATGAAACGAGTAGCAGTACTTCGAGGTGGCCCCAGTACAGAGTATGACGTCTCTTTAAAGACGGGATCTGAGGTGCTGCGAGCCTTGCGCGAGCTTGATTATCCGCACAAAGACGTAGTCATCTCCAAAAATTGTGAGTGGATCGAATCAGGTTTCGTTCGTAGCCCAGAGAATGCTCTGGAGGCTGTGGACGTTGTTTTTATTGCCTTGCACGGACAGTACGGCGAAGATGGCCAAGTACAACGTATACTTCAAAGACTCCAGATTCCTTTCACAGGAAGTAGCGCCTTTACCTCAGGAGTTGCCTTCAACAAGGAGCTGACCAAGCAAAGTTTAAAGGACTACAATATTCTTATGCCTAAGCACCACCGGGTCGGGCGCGGGCAACTCAATTACCTGGCACCAGAAATTGACCTGATTATCGAAAAGATAGGCAATGAATCTTTTATAAAACCGATTGGTGGCGGCTCGTCTATCGGCGCTAGGTATATTTCACACTCAGGTACATTACGCACGGCACTAGAGGAATTATTACGTGATCATGAAGCAGTGATGGTAGAAGAGTTTATTCGTGGCAAAGAGGCAACTGTCGGAGTGCTACAGCACTTTCGCGATCAGGAGCACTATATTCTTCCACCAATAGAAATTGTTCCTCCGGGTGGCTCTCCTTTCTTTTCCTACGACGTAAAATACAACGGAACAACTCGGGAGATTTGTCCTGGCCGATTTTCGTATCAAGAAAAAACCAAACTCCACGAGGCGGCGCTAACAGTCCACAAAGCGCTGCATTGCGACCATTACTCTCGCAGTGATTTTATCGTAAGAAATGGCGAGGTTTACTTCCTTGAAGTTAATACGCTCCCCGGCCTCACCAGTGAATCACTTTTCCCCAAAGCCGCTGCGGCAGTAGGCTTGTCTTTTAATGAGCTGGTCAGACACTTGGTTGAAACGAGCAAGGCTTAATCTTCTCACCATCTAAATGTCTCATCTCCAGAATACATTGACTTATATAGATATTAGTGCATAATCTCGCAGTCAGTTCTTTAGATTAAGGAGTAGCTGGTGGAAGAAACACAGATTAGCAGCATGCTGTCAAAAGATCGTAGTCTGCGAAACGAACGTCGTTTTCAGACTATTGTCACAAGTTACAAAGAGTTGGAAAATTGGCCCGACTGGATATTGTGCTGTGAGTTCGCACCCCCTATCTTTGACCTGCGAGGTGTCGATTTTCTGATTGATATTGTACTGCGGCAGAGTAGCGCCATAGTGCAGATTCCAATCGACATCAAGAGTTCGCAGATTGGCAGTATGGCTAGTCGCAAGGTCAACTCGCCAGTGATACATATTGTAGTCAACGAGTATCGAACCGACCAAGCGATTCTAGAGAATCTTCTTCAAGCGCTTATGACGGCGAGAGAGGGTCCTCATGTCTTTGCAGAGTTTTTTGCGTCTCTTAGTAATCCTCTTTCGAAAACAGAACGTCATGTCTTGGAGCTGCATCAGCGCCAACTGCGCCAGCTTCAAGACTACTCCCAGTTTGCAAAGGAAGACATTAAGGAACGTGAGAACCATATCAATCTTCTGTTCGTTGAAGACCGCGAGAGTTACGCGAAGTTCGTGAATAGGTGCTGGACACTCGTTCGCTGGTGCCGAAGGAGGAAGAAATCTAAAAGAGTAAAATTCGTCGCAATCATCGGCTTACAGTATTGTTTGCAGGCGTTGCAAGAAGACACAAACCTCAGACACCGGATGTGGCTAGCCAGTCAGGCGATAAGTTATTGCGACTGGTGCCAAGACAAATACGATGAGCTAGAACTACAACTACTCGCGATTTTCGGTGATATCAGCTCAGCAACTGTTGGCCGTAATGCTGCCCAGAAATGGGACTCACTTACACAAAGAGTCGAGAAAAGTCGCACTCCGAAGGTACCTTAATCAATCTGCCCCGCTTCAACATGAAGCGGGGCATTTCCATATAAACAAAACCTGCCCTGATACTTGCTAAGCAAACAGGGCAGTATTGAAAACGTGTCACGACACGATCTGCTGTAAAAAAACTTGTTTTTCTGGAACCAGTGTCTACCGTCCAGTAGGTAGAGTTGTATTCTTTTACGTTTGACAGGAATTTCGGTCATTACATGACCAGTACACCTTGTCGCTACTTCGTTTCCTTACGTCATGAAATAGCTGGCAAGGTCTTCGAATCCTGCCGCAAAGTCTCCCAGACTTTGCTTCGGGTCCACGAACTAAATAAAACCGCCCAAACGGGCGGCTGTATTTTGTAGTCGTGGACCCGACAGGATTCGAACCCGCTGCCTCCTCAGTGCAAATGAGGCGCTCTACCAAGTGAGCTACGGGCCCAATGAGATGGGAAGCGGGAATGTTTACATTCACATTTATCCATCGAGCTGGGCCAGAAAGCTTTTGCTTCCGGGCCCAGTGAGACGTATCTCTTGGGCTTACTTAGAACCTAAGTGGCACCATACTACCGACCCTGACATATGATGTCAAGCGATAATTGGCTACATTTGTATATAAAACTGGAACATTGAAATAGGGTAACTGAACGCACGTACTAAATGCTATACTTAGCGGCCCAAGTAATACATGGAGATTTATGCTGTCTGCAATCAAAAAAATAAAAACTAAAAATAAAATAATCGCCGCCGCAATCATACTAGCCGTTCTTCTAACCACTGCGACTGTGTACTTACTTAAAGACCGGATATTTACAACCGACACTACACGAGGTGAGACTGCTAGAATTACAAATCCGCGCTTGGTCACTTTAGATTTCTATAATCAGTGGTTGGAGGATACAAAAAGTACCACTACCACTCCGTTTGAATCAGGTCTCATAAATAGTGAGGTGCTTAGTACTGAGGTGAAAGAACAAATAGAGAGAGCGCAAGCAAATCGAAAGAAGACCGGCATTGATCCAGTACTTTGCTTGCCGAAGGTCCCTAACCGGCTAGTTTCAAAGGAAATTAACTCAACTGACAAGAAAGCACTGGTAGTGATGACTCCGCGAGACAAAGATATAACCACAGAACACCAGGCTGTTGTAGGTCTAACGTTGGTAGAAGGTAAGTGGTTGATAACCAAATTGGAGTGTACTGTCGGAGAGATGGCCCCAGTTAGAGAGTTTGATTTCGAAAAATCAGGCTATCTACTTAAGCAGAGTATTCAAGCTCCATTTAACCAAGAGAACTGGCACCTTGTGTACGAGCAGGAGACAGAGCCAGGCTATGTCGTACCGCTTAGTTTCACCCCAGAAAGTATCTGTTTGACCGCGGACAAAGTCGTCAGTATTTGCGATCAAACTAAACTCACCGAAGCCACTCAGGTATTTATCCAAGCCAACATGACAGAAACCGGAGCAGTGGTGAAGATAATGACCTTTAAATAGAGAGTCGTTAAATCAGTTGCGGATACTAAGATAATAAAATGCCGAGTGTAGTCTTGGCATTTTCATTTAGACTATTCAAACATCTCGATAAAAGGTAGACTACTTATGACAACGAAGCGAGCAGGACCACCGAACTTTATATCTTAATTTTAAAGGTATGACTTGGGCACGGGACTACAGTTGCGACAATATACGTTGCAAAAACTACAAAGTAAAAATCGATGCTGATACCGAGAATCACTTTTGTGAATCTTGTGCAGCTCAGGTTCAAAAACTCGGACTATGTCTTTCGTGCGGACAAAATAACGCCACTGCTGACGCGAGTATCTTATTCCCGTGGCTTTGTAGCGAATGCGAAGCGACGGCCAAAGAAGATTTTTTCAACGAACCAGTGACGGCTAGCCAAAACAGACACCGACCAATACAACACCGGTATGAACCCATTACCAGGCGCCTACCCAGCCCCGTTAAGACCTTTTTTATACTCATGTTCTTATATGCCATGGTTTATATCGTCGGCACAAAAGGACAGCTGGGGCTTTTCCTCATGATTATGGTCGCGCTGCTTACCATTTGGCTTCCAATCTCAGTAATTTCCAGACGCAAGCGCTAGAAAATGGAGCTATGGATTCGAAAAAAAGCAAATACAAGTCATTTTGCTTGCAATTTACATAAAAGCGTGATATAATCTTGATTAATGAATAACTTTAAATCTGGCGGACCGGGAGGTCTGCGGAAGCGACCTGAATTTATGGGCGGCCGACCAAAGTCAGACGCTAATTACGGCCCTAAGAAATCCTTTGGAGGAGACCGCGGCGGGTTCGGTGGTCAAAGTCGAGGTGGCGACCGCGGCGGATTTGGAGGCGGACGTGACAACGATCGTCGTCCCGTAGAGATGCACAAAGCTACCTGCTCTACATGTAGCAAGCCATGTGAAGTCCCATTCCGACCCGATGGTTCAAAACCGGTACTTTGTAGCGAATGTTTTGGAAAGAACCGGTCAGACGACCGTAATGGCGTTGAACGTCGCGACAGATTCTCAAACGACCGACCACAACGCGGCCCCGACCGCAAATTTGACACACCACGTCCTGAACGAGGTCCTAGTCCAGATACGAAGGCTCTGCAACAGCAAGTAACCTCCCTTGAAGCTAAGTTAAATGAAATCCTCTATATCTTAAAAGGTTCATCACCGAAGAAAGTAGCCAAAGCTGAAAAGGTGAATATTCCAGCCGGAGAAACTGTTACGGTTGTATCAGATATAAAAAAGACCGCTAAGAAAGTAACTGCAGCCAAAGAAGTTGCGCCAAGCATCGTAAAGAAAGCTACCGGCAAAAAAGCTGTCGCGAAGAAAGTAGTGAAGAAAGTGGCTAAGAAGAAATAAATTCTAAAATAAAAGACTCGCACCTAGGTGCGAGTCTTTTATTAATAAAAACCGGACACACTGTGTCCGGTTAGTCATTTGCGTCTGCGTTGTCTGCTTTGGATATCAAATCTGATTATCGACAGAATGTCTCGAGGCAGTAGTAACTCGTGCATTTCCAGTAGATACCACTGACGTGCCGTGTAACCACCATACCTGCGACCCATAGTTGCGTAGCTCAACATAAGAATATGTAGCCTGGCGTCGCGGAGCGTTGTCTCGTTGTCGATAAGGTTGCGTTCGCGGTGAGCTCCATAAACTGACAGGAAGTAGAGATAACTACCCATTACTGCAGTAATGTTTATGAGTACTTGCGGGACTAACAAGGCTTCGTCACTTTCCAGCGTCTCCAAGCTTACATGTAGCACGCTCGCTGCTTCACCTGGACTGATTCCAAAGGTTTTGCGCAGTTCAAGTAATATGGGAATTTGAGGCGGTTCAAAGTGGTCAAGGGGAAGCGGTGACATCGCACGCAGTGGAGTTACTTTGCTGCCTCTAAACATGACAATCTCCATTGTTAAGAAGAACTCTGATTAAACAATAGCATAGAGACACTATTGACGAAACAGATTCCTCTGTTACCAAGCAATAGACACCTCCAGTACATTTTGCCAGTACTTATTTGTGACAGCAACCTACCCAAGTCATGCTTAGTTTATACTAGTCCCCATTTCAACTTTGAATTTCGTCTATTTAATGCTACTATACCGGCGCAAACAAAGGGTATCGGCCATTTCTGGTCATATGTTCCTTGGTCGGCGGCGACATGAATTTTATACACACTGCACAAGCGGCAACAGAAAAATCTGAAGGACTTTCAGTACACCTAGACCCTTATATTGTCGGGCACATTGGAAGTGTACCAATTACGGCTACTCTTATTACTGTATGGCTAGTTATGGTGCTTTTGATTGGCTTGGCATTTATTGTCCGCAAGAACCTCTCTCTAGTCCCGAACAAGCTCCAGAGCCTGACAGAGATGGTTGTCGGTGGAGGTTACGATTACGTCCTTGATGTACTGGGAGAAAAGAAGTACGCGGACAAGTACTTTCCGATTATTATTACTATCTTTATCTTCATCCTGGCCATCAACTGGATTGGGCTCATCCCGGGCGTAGGAGCATTTGGATCGTATCATGATGGTCACTTGGTACCTTGGCTCTATCCTGGTGCGACTGACCTTAATATAACCATTGGATTTACTCTGGTAGCGTTCTTCACTATCGAAATTGCTGGAGTTCTAGGAATTGGCTTTTGGAAGTACGCGGGCAAGTTCATCAGTTTCAAGTCACCGATGGCATTTTTGCTCGGACTAATGGAGCTAATCAGTGAACTGGCGCGATTAATCGCCTTCTCATTTCGACTCTTCGGCAATATTTTTGCTGGAAAGACGCTTCTTTTGGTGGGTATGTTCTTCGTGCCATACCTGTTGCCGGTGCCGATTTATGCTTATGAACTTTTCGTCGGTCTTATTCAGGCGGTGGTGTTTGCCATTCTGACTTTGTTTTTCCTCAAACTTGCATTAGAGGAGCCACATCATTAAAAATGTAGTGGGTAAGATCGAGTCCGCAAGCTTGTTGACTCGCTTTGTCCAATACAAATTAAATGAAGAAAGGAGCGCAAGCGACTATTCTGAATTTAGTTCCGAATCGGCGGCT
>JAYVBM010000055.1:0-9410 GCA_043750495.1 Minisyncoccota bacterium
AGATTAATCGTCCCGCCACTAGTCCACGTGCTGCCATTCCAGATGTAGTAACTAGGGTCGGCGTCTCCGTCACAATAGGCCACCATGGCGTCGCCAGAAGTTTTTTCATAGGCCACATCAAACCCGCGGGCCGCCACGCTTCCCATACTGACTGTTACTTCCTGCAAATTACCCCAGGCTCCGGTGCGATACACTTGGGCGTTGACGTCAGCGTCGATACCGACCGTGGCTGCCACATACTCTTCTCGAGTTGTACCCGCGCGCACGACCGCCCAGCGCACAGCAGCGCCGACGTCGGTCATAGTGGCTTCGCTGCCCCACGTAGTACCGTCATACACCCGGTAGCGTGGCACCGTCTGATTCCCCTCACCATAAACCAGAATCGCTTCTGAAGCACTAGTGGCGACTGCGGCTACATCAGTTGCCAAAGTACGTGTGCCAGAAAGAATATCGGTAGCAAATTGTTCTTTGGTGGTTTGCGACCAGGTAGATACGGTTGTTCCTGGTGTGTAGGTAAAGCTGCGCACCTCGCTCCAGGAAGAGTATGCATTACTGCCGGTCGGATCTTTGGCTCGCACTCGCCACCAGTAGGTAGTTGAAGCCGTTAATGCATCGGCGGTTTGAATTTTGAACTGAATCGTATCGCCGGATATAAACGGATCAGTATCACCACCAAAATTTATATTGGTAAAGCGATTGTTTGTACCGGAAGTGCGCGTCGTGGAAGAGGTAAAGAGTGGTGAGGTCGACCACTGAACTTGATAGCGTAAATCGTCATTTTGTGGGTCCGTTGTTCTAAACTCAAAAGTAGGAGTAGTTGTTCCCACCTGTTCATTTGAGAACAGTTTTGTAATAGTGGGCGCTGGTACCCGGTACCCCCAATCGAGCGTCCAACTTTGCATGGACGGCGAGCCTGCTATGTTAGTAAACGTTGCTACGATTCGTATTTGATTATAGGTGGTGGTATCGAGGTTGGTTAAGGTGACAGGTGAAGTATCAAATCCCGAACTATTACCCGCCAGATCAGCGTCAGGAATATCTGTCCACGCCCCTGCGAGCAGATACTGCAATTTGTATTTTATATCACCCACGGTTTCGGTATCAGCAAACGCAAGACTCCCCCAGGCATTCCCGCGACTCTTATCATCATAATCAATCGTGCCGCTCGTCAAAGTACCAGTGGTTGATCCGGTAATAAGAGCCACCTGATCCCCCACTCCGGTAACTCCCACTCTCGTTATCGTGTTAAATTGACCAGTTTCGGTTTGGAACCACGCGGTGGCCGTAAGCGCGGTATCGATAGTATAACTGCGGCCGCTTGACCAGTTTCCCCAATCTGTCGACGCATCAGGATCCTGCGCTCGCACTCTCCAGTAATAGGTGGTGCCGTTTGTAAAGGTTGTCCCCGGCGTAAATTTAATGAGATTGTTTTGAATGTAGGGCGGTCGATCAGAAATCAACACTTGATTTTCAAATTCAGAATTATTACTGATGGTGTTGCGATCGACTAATGTCGAGGAGAAGTCAGAATTATTATCAATTTGGACTTGATAGTGCACTTTGTCGCTTTCGGTGTCGGTGGCACTAAAGAAGAAGTTAAGGCTGGTTGAGGCAGTTTTTTCATTATCAAACGGTACGGTGAGAGTGGGTGTGTTCGGAGCGGTGTTCGTAAAGAGCTGCGGGTAATGAGAATACGTAGTAAAGGTGGTACCGTCTGATTTCAAAAGCCGGAAACAGTAATTGCTGCCGCCAGCAGCACCATTGTGCTGCAACACAAAGTCCCACTCACCAAAAGCATTAAGCCCAATGAGAGTAGGAGTAGCGGCGGTTGCACCCTTCTCCTGATAAGTTTCTGATACGGTAGAAGCAGCGAGGACTCTGGTGCTTATAGTTGACCCATCGGTGACGCTCGTGTTGTCAAAGCCGCGCCAAATAGCGGAAGAAGTTGCCGTGCCGACATCAGTCCAACTACCCGCTGCGCTACAGGTATTCACACTAGCGGCAGCGTACTGCAATTTAAACAGTGATCCAGCAGTTGAAGTAGCATTCGTCACTTTAACGTTCATGCGCAAGCGAATCTTTTCGCCATCTTTTACTGGCGTGGAAGTTGCTGTCACAGGCGTCCGTTCGGTAATGTCAGTGGCACCACTTGGCCAGGCATCGGTCGGTGTTTGCGCATTGGTGTTGGTGTACCAGCGAGAAGAAGTTTGAGTGTAAAGCGGGTTATTCCCCAGCCGTTTACCAAAGACGACTGTGAGGTGCGGCGGCAAACTGCTACCACTAGTAAAGTTGGTGGCGTTCACTGTGTGGGTGTGGGTGCTGGCAGCACCAGTAACGCCAATACGGGCACCTACTGTTCCGGCCGTAACAGCGCTCACGATGCCGGTGACGTCAGATGGCGTGTGCGCTGTAGCGCCTCCAGTGGTGCCGTAAGTAGCCGAACCTTTGAGGAAGCGATTAAACAGTGGCGCAGTCGGGGCTGAAGAAATATCTTGCCAGCCACCATCAACAGAATCCGTCCACATTGCTATCAAACCAATCGGAGGCGACGAAGTCGCATTAATCTTACCTAAAATAACCGAAATGTTTGGCGGCTCATTATTTTGACTAACAGTATTGCTACTTATTGTGTGGGTGTGGGTTCCGTTAGCTGAAGTCACCTGAACTCCTCCACCACGACTTTGCACTGTGCTTCCACCCGCCGCACCAGTGGTACCGGTAACAGTGTGTGTATGAGTGTTTGATCCACTAATGGTACCCGGGGTATTTTCTCCGTACAAATAGTAACCATCTTGGGCACTATAGCGTGTCCATCCTGTTGGTACCGTAGTATCAAAAACTCCGATGGCTCCGGCCGGAATATTCACCGGCTCTCCGGCCGCGGCCGTGTATTGGATCACGCGTAGTTGACGATAGGACGGCAAGTTGGAGACACTGTTTATGGTAGGCGTGTAAGTGTGGGTGTGGGCATTAATAACCGGACCACCGGTACCACCGCTTTCTGAGTTTGCTGCCGCCGCCGTAGCGTTTACCGAACCGACCGACGTGTGAGTGTGAGTGGTTGCCCCACCGGTCGTGTTGTAGGTTGAACTTCCGTAGGCAAATTTTTGGTAAAATGTTCCCGATCCGCAAGACAGACAGGTCCAACCGGTCGGAATAGTGGTGGCGCTATCCCAAAACAGCACCATATTGCCAACAGCGTCAGAGGCAATCTGCCACTGACGATGTTCCACAAAGACCACTCCGCCACCTTCGTTCACTACTTGATTTTCAGTCGATGAAGCGCTGGTGCTAGCCATAGGTTCCGTACGAGTGCGCGAGTTTTCCTCAAGACGAGCTGGGCCAAGGTTATAAAGGAACGGTGAGAGATCTGGGGCATCAAATCCATAACTTACTGTTTCGCTATTGCCTGCACCAAGTGACACATCCCAACTCAAAACTTGCCAAGCGCCGTCGACAGAGATGTCGGCAGAAGTAGAAGAGATCACGAAGTCTGCCGGAACGCGTTCGGTCACTACGCCTTTAAATGATTCGTTTGCTTCAATAGTAAGTTCCATCTCGTATGGCGCGACTGGGAAAATACGCGTCGGGCCACTGCGTGCAATAGAATACGTTTGATTATCTGTCACCTTGAACGTATCAGTAGTAAACCCAAGCACGTTACCCGCTTCATCTAGTCGTTCGAGATAGAGTTCGTAAGTACCCGCAGTAGTTGAAGCTATTGTCGCACTGAAGTCTGGTACATCAATGACGTTATTACCGTCACACTTACCTGACGCTTCAACCGGCACTTTAGTAATAAAACCAGCTGGGTCAGTAACGTACAGATCCAGTTCGGTTTGACAAATAGTATGCCCGTTAGGTGTAAGCGCTCCCATGGCAATCGCGGCTGTCTCACCGGTTTCGTATTCACTTTGCAGTGGATTCATACTCAAGATGCCCCACTGGAAATTAAAGGTGTCAGTGAATTGCTTACCACCTTCATCGTACACAATTACCACCTCGTACGAACCAGGACGCAACTTCTGCAATTCTTCTTCAGGTATATCTAAGCTCACCAAACCTTCTTTGGTCACAGTTACATCTGGTGTGGCCCCCAAGTATCCGAGCGCAAGATGTTTGACTTGAAGCGAATCAATTTTTACCAAATCGCGACCAATCAAACTGCGGAAGCCTCTTACGATAAAGTTCCGGTGTGACTCATAGCGAAGATTAAACACCGGCTTCTCATCACGACGGAAATTGACTTGTTCACTTAGCAGCACGCCCATCTGGGGACCAGCGAGATGCTTCAACTGTTCTGCTACCCCACGCGCCTCTAGGTCGGCTTTTGTAATAACGCGAGAATTGAGTTCTAGCCAGACAGCATCCAAAAACATCCCGTCAAGGTCTTCTGTGTCGCCGTGATAACGGATGACTACCTTAGCTTGGTGCAGCTCACCAACCGGCATAAAAGCTGGTAGCGCAAAGAGATAGTAACCCCCATTCATGGCATTTGAGACCTCATCATCAATCAGCACAATACCTACTGACTCAAGCTTTTCGCCTTTACCGAAAAATATTTCAAGATACGGAGCAGTGCCGGTGGCCGGCGTCTCTAATTTTGCCGCTAGCGACAATCGCAGATTCATTTCATTGATAAACTGCCCACGCTCCAGAGGTGCTGTATTAAAGTTCTCCAGAGTTAATTCAGGCACAGATTCACCAACCGGTGGTAGTGGTGTGTCCAGTAAGGCTGGTTCGTTTTCTTCAACAACATCAGAAGTATTCGTCTCCTCGGGCGGCGGAACATCAGTCGGAACAGTATCCGGAAAAGGATCCGTACTTGATGTTAGAGATAGCTGTGCTAGTGGGTAAAGTGTCGAACCAGCATTAGGCAGCGCCCACGAGATCGGTTGTTCTGCGCTTGGTTCCGAAACTGGTTCAGGCTCAGGTGGCGATATAACATCAAAAACAGGTTCAGTATCGGTCGCGTCAGGAGAGAGTGAATCGATAGCATCAGTCGATGTTGGTGCGTCAGACGGAAATCCACCTTCCTCATTCAAAACTGGCTCCGTCGCCTCCGGACTCGTCACAAATACTTCCTCAACGACTGGCGGCAACTCAACCTGTATCTCCTTCAAGGTGCCATTATCAGGCACGAGCAGCGTCGACTGAGGAATGTACGGTGCATTTCGCGCACTGAAGTCCTGATAGAGAGCCGTATCAGGTAAGTCTTGGACGAACACTTGTTCAACTCCGGACCAACCCTTCGTGCGAGCAATGGTTGGAAAGACATTAAGATTCTTCTCAGTACCAAAGGTAATATTTTGAGATCGCTTTGATTCTGCCTGTTTTGTATTAACAACAAAAACTGCTATCAGAACTAAGAGAATTAGAATGCCGGCTTGCAGTAAACTTGAAACACTAGAAAAAGCTTGCAAACTCCATTCTGGCGCTTTAAACAGTGTTTTTATTCGATTTTCTCCTGATTTGTGAATTTGTTTTTTGTTCACTACCACAAGCCACCCCTTCCAATTAAATAGAGGGCTAAGTATAAGTATACCGCGCGCCCCTTTTGGGACACGCGGTATACGTACATATTTATGTGGATAGAGGGCTTTTTTACTTCAATATCGCCTTTACATCATTGATTTCCTTTTCAATCAAGGTTTCAGAGACTTCCAGTGCCTGAGTCAGTCCTTCAATCGCTTCTTTTTCTTTTGGTGAAAGTCGTTTGCTCTTGGTTATCGACATAATTTGATCATAGATCTCGTCACGCAACGCCGAGAAGATTTTTTCCATTTGATCTTGAATTTCCTTTGTTTCTCGTCTCAACTTCTCTTCTCGCTCTTTTGAGCGCTTGTGTTGATGCCAGAAATATACTCCCATTAGACCAATGACTGTGAGTAAGAAGATCAGGAAGAGATTGATCGCTGTGAAGAAATCCCAGAAGGATCCTTCGTCCACCACCTCAGCTGGTTTTACCCAACCAGCTGTTATGAGAACCGCAGCACTGCTCTCCCGGCTATTGCCAGCTTTGTCAACAGCAATTACCTTTACTGTGTAAGTACCGTCTTCAAGCTCCTTGAGCATGTAGCCAAGCTTGGCTTCGTCAGGAGTAATCCGCAGTGGCTCTTGGTCAGCAATCGTCATTTCGTAATAATCGATGCCTGAAGTGACGTCGATCGCTTCAAAGTTTAAAAGCGGGAATGAGTCTGGTGAGTTACCCGCCCGGACATTTACTACAAAAGCTTCTGGGGCCGTAGTGTCAATTTGCAGCTTGCGATTAGTTGCCGCTCCCCATCCGACTTGATTCTTAAAGTTTACACTTAGGTATTGCACCCCATCTTTAATCTTGTCTTTAGTAATCAAAAACTCTTCTTCGGCAGGATCGAGAATGGCGGCTTTGTTTTCTTCTGGCTTATTTTCCGGGTCGTCAGTAAGTTCAACGGCTACAACATTTACGTCAAATGGTAGAGTCCAAGAAAAGACACCCTCTGTTTCTTTGTACCAAACGTTTTGGTCAAGGAAAGTAGGTGAACCAACTTCCGGTGGTCGCGGTGGGTCTCCAAATATAATCGCCCCGTCATTTTCCTCTTCATCTTGTGGTTCTGGGGTGGGGGTTGGAGTCGGTGCTGGAGTCGGGGTTGGAGCCGCGGCGCCGGTGACTGTAAACGAAGCCGTCGTGCCATTTTTGAACACATCAGTGCCGCGACCATCAGCGGCTAGCACAGAGGCAGTGCCAAAACTAACTGCCGCCGTACCCTGCGCCACTGTCCTAAAGGTCACCGTCACAATATTTGAAGTCGCAGTAAAGGGGGTTGGACTACCACCACCAAAGGTTACGGTCCCGGCTGCATTAGAAAATGTCGGTTCCGTAGTCCATAAAGTGAAAGCTGAGCCGGTCTTACCTACACTGACAACCGATAGGACTTTGGGATCAAACTTTAGTGATGCCTCAACCGCGTTCACGTTATCTCCATTTGGTACAGCTCTGACAGTGACAGTAAATGTCTGCCCTACGGCATACGAACCAGTACTAGGTGTCAGTGACAAATCGGCAGCATGTGTGTAAGAAATTGGTACAGAAAATAACAATATGCCCAGCACTGCTAGACTTGAGAGGGTTTTTATTGCTGTTTTTCTTAAGTACCGCATATCCACAAGAACTTATTCTTTTCGAGCTACCGCCCGATTGCCACCAATCACTTTGAGGCGGACTTTTTCCTTCTCACTAGGTTTCAAAAGTGGAAGCATTAAAATCAGCACGCCATTTTTTATCTTCGCTTCTGCCTTTTCGATATTTACACTTTCAGGCAAAATAATTCGTCGGTAAAAGTCTCCCCAGACACACTCTTCTGCCACAAACGCACCTTTTACTTTCTTCTTGGGAAAGACCAGGTACTCAGGACGAATGCGCTTGCCCTCAATCAACACGATATCTGCGTCACCTTCGATTGAAACATGAACGTCGTTCATGTCAGCTCCGGCTGATTGGGCATACACAACAATCATTTGTTCAGACTGATATACATCGACATGAAGCTGCGCTACTTTATCCGCAGCAGTTTCTTCGGCGTCAGACAACAAGCCAGATTCTCCGGAACGAACACCGCGACCTTTCAGTCTCTGCAAAAAGGACATACTGTAACAGTATACAGAGTGATTTAGTAATCGAAGACAAGGTTACCCCCATATTTACCTAAAGATTTTATCGCACAATTTTCCGCCGATAATTTTTTCTAGGAAAGAAGCGCCTGCTGGTGGAAGGCATGCCAACTACCGGTTCCAGGAATATACGCAGGAAATGAGTAGATTCCTGGAACACCAGGTTAGTAAATTACGCTGATTAATCTGTTTAACTTCGCCGCCGATAATTTTTTCTAGGAAAGGAAAAAATTACTGGCGAAAATTCGCAATAGTCGCTACGCTCGTTTGCTCATTTTACCCCGTCCAATTAAAGAGTAAGATTGAAAAGTCCGTCAGACTAACTTTACTATCACGGTTTATATCAGCCGGTGGATTCGAGTCGCCACCATTAGTATTCCACCAGAAAAGAAGGATCGAGAAGTCAGTAAGATTGACTCGGCCGTCACGACTAAGGTCAGCGCTCGATTTGACCTCCGCTGCCTCACCGACACCAAAGTACGTGTACTCCGAGTAATTGGTGGTAGCACCATCACTTGCCCGTGCCGACTTGGCACGAATTTGATAGGTACCTCTTGACATACCACCAGTATTTACTGTTGCAGTCCATTTACCCGAACCGTCGGTATTAGTTGTCAGTTCGCTTTGGAGTTTGGTTTTTTGCTTGCCGTACTGAATAGTGACTACTGAGTTGGGTAAACTATAACCGCTTACCGTGAGGGTCTGCCCTGGTTCTACAGGATCTGGCGTTACTTTGATTGATGGCGAGACGTTGATGTTGGTAAGTTCAGAGGTCCGGGCGCCGATTACTGTAAAAGATGTGCTAAACGTTGATGATTTCACCTTGTCCGGACCCTCACCATACACACCAAATGTATATACCCCCTTCGCGATGGTATCGAGCGTCACGGTGTAGACTCCGGAACCATTGCTCCTGGTTGTCTTGGCGATATCGCCATCAACGAGAAATGTCACTGTACTATTTGGGAAGGCGAATCCGGAAATAATCACCCGCGCGTCGCCACTTCGGTACGGTGTATCCTCTGACTCAAAACCTCCGCCGGCAGTATCCCCGTCTTTATCACCCCTTCCACCACCACCACCGCCACCTGACCCCCCGCTACCCGAAGACCCGCCGGCAGATGGCGCTTGTCCGTTTGAGCCTCCTGTCGTTCCACCGCCACCGCTACCATCTCCTGTGCCATCATTACCTGAACCAGTGCCACTACCTGAAGTAGTTCCAGTAGTATTTGAAGTACCTGTTGGTGCCGCATTGACCGAGAACTGGATAAGAAAATCGTCTCTGTTGAAGTTTCCTTCATCATCAATACAACGTACGTAGAATCGCTGGAGAGAATTTGGCGTCACGCCTACCACCGTCGAATGGAAGATTAGTCCCGTATTAGAAAATATGTTTGTCATCGCGGCATACGCTACCCCAGATGATTGGGAGAACCTACACACCGCAAACTCGTCTGTCTCCAGAGAGATTTCTACACTCAGTGTTGTCCCACCCACCGTACTCGTCGGTGCTGGATTAAATCGAAACGGCGGTATCACTTCACTTGTATCAACACGAGGCATCGATACGCGCTGATTGAGAAAAATAATAAAATCTGTGCGCGCTATCAGTCCCCCGTCCCATACCTCAAGCGCGACATCATGACGGCCTAACGTTGAAGTATTTTTTATTGGTTTAACGTCGTCAGGTGTAGTGGAGGTACCGGTAGAAGAACTAAAACTCATTGAATACTGCGAGGAGGCAGAGGTGTGATCTCCAA
>JAYVBM010000056.1:0-3866 GCA_043750495.1 Minisyncoccota bacterium
AGAAATAAAATGAAATACCGGAAACAAGTTAACTTGTTTCCGGTATTTCATTTTATTTCTTAGTTCGGCTTTCAGCCGAACGTAGTCATTCCCGAGTGAGGCCAGCATGTATCGCAGATACAGATGGCAAAGTAAAATCTGGTCCCTAGGTCGTATCGAAGATACAGGCCCTCCAAACTAGCCATTAGACTTTTTCTCCCGGTATGTTACCTTAAAACTAATGTCACAAAACATTCATACAGCAATCGTGGTGGTCAGTCTTAATCAATCAGGTTGGCTGTGTTTTGTGTAGATATCCTCACTATTTAAAAAGAACAGAGCTCGCCTGCGCGGGCTCTGTTCTTTTTAAACAAGGAGTATCATAGATGACTACTAAACTTACTCTAAAACCAATCATCGGCGCACGTTGGGCGATTGGACGCACCTGTTTCAATGGAAACTTCATTGCTCTTATTGAAAACACCCCTGTTGCGAACAAGATCGAGACAGAGCTGGTGCTGCAAACGCTCGGCTTCGCGTGTACGGAAGAGACACTTAATCAGTACTTTCCTAAAAACACAAAGGGGGAGCGTTGCCCGTCGTTTGTCCTGATGTCGCTCTGGTACGACTTGTCTCCAGCTAATGCCACGGACGCTGCAAATAGGGTCTAACCAAAACCGCTCGCATACGCGAGCGGTTTTTATAAAAACAAAAACCCGCTCACCGAAGCAAGCGGGCTTCTTTGTGAGCGGGGGAGAGATTTAGCGGCGGTCGTTGGCGACTTTTGCTTCGCCGCCAGTTCCGGCAAGGGCAATAATCCAAGCCATTACGACCAGGAAGGGATTTTGGTCCCAGTACTGGAGGCTATAGAAGGCCACCAAGAGATGGGGAGTGAAGACCCAACCGAGCCAGGCCAGAAGTCCGAACGGCGTGGCCATAAAGAAGAGCGTGGTGATTCTCGGAAAGAAGGTCAGTCCGAGAAGAAATGCGATGCCATGATAATCCCAGTAGTCCATTGCAGATGCCTCCAAGTTCTGACAAGATTTAATCATAGATACTAGAAATGTCAAACTACACACTGTAAAACTCCCCAATCCTCCTTTATTTCCGACCCAAAACGCGCTATACTGGCGGATACGCATGAACGAGATAGACCAGTCGCACCTATTGCCGTACGCTAGGCGCTCTGACTTTAAAGTTGGGCGGGCAAGTGACCTCGCCGGGAAAGACCGCCGGTTTTTTCGTTTTCTTGAAATTGTCCCGGGCGCTTTGTCGTGGACCATTCTTATCGGGATGATCGTGGCTTCTATCTACGCGCCGTTTTTTGCGGCGTACTTTATTATTGCCTTCTCGATCTACTGGGTACTTAAGACATTATTCCTGTCTTATCACGTTCGCTATAACTGGAAGCGTCTGAAGCACCACATGAAGCTTGACTGGCAGGTATTGGTGCGTCGTTTTGACTATGGACATTTCTACCAGCTCGTTATCTTCCCGTACTACAACGAACCTATAGAGGTTCTCGACGGTGCCCTCAAGGGTCTCTTAGAAGCAAAGTACGATCCTAAAAAAATGATAGTCGTACTTGCGGCTGAAGCGCGAGGTGGACAAGAGGCTGTCAATCAAGCGTACGTCATGGAGCAGAAGTACAAAGATTATTTCGGACATTTTCTGGTGTCAGTACACCCGCCGGACACTATAGGTGAAATTGCTGGTAAAGGATCAAACACTCACTATGCACTCCACCGGGTACATAATGAGGTGATTGCCAAGTACGACATCCCACACAAAGACATTATCACTTCGATTTTTGACGTGGACACGGTTATCTACCCAGACTACTTCAACTGTCTCATGTGGCATTTCTTGACCTGCGAAAATCCATACAAAAGCGCCTTTCAACCGGTGCCACTTTTTAGTAACAATCTGTGGGACGCACCGGCGTTGTCCCGTGTGATGGCTATGAGTAGTACGTTCTGGCAAATGATTATGCAGGAGCGTCCAGAAAAATCAGCGACGTTCTCTTCGCACTCAGTGAGTTATCAAGCTCTCTACGAAATCGGCTACGGTCAGGCCAACGTCGTGAGTGAAGACTCACGGATTTACTGGAACTTGCTGGTGGCCAACGACGGTAACTTCGAGGTCGTACCTATCTCATATCCGATCTCTATGGATGCGACGGTGGCGCATTCAACCTGGGGCACTATCAAAAATATCTACAAGCAACACCGTCGCTGGACTTATGGAGTAGAAAACTGGTGCTACATCGTGTATCACTTTAGTAAGAACAAAGCGATTCCACTTAAGAAGCGTCTTTCAATTGCTGCCCTGCAAGGCGAAGGATATTCCTCACTCGTGACTAATCCCATCCTCTTGTTCATCCTCGGTTGGGCGCCGATTTTCCTTGGGACTCGCGAATTCCACGAGACGGTCCTGTCTTATGAACTTCCTATTATGGTTCGTAACCTCCTCATCTTGGCGATGGGTGGACTGGTAGTATCTTCGATTATTTCGCTCTCGCTGACACCACCAAGACCGGAGGGACATTCACGCTTTAAGTACATTGTGATGGTGCTGCAATGGATTATGGTGCCAATCACCATGGTCGTATTCAGTGCACTCCCTGGACTAGATGCTCAGACTCGGCTTATGCTAGGTAAATACTTGGGCTTCTGGGTAACGCCAAAGCGCATTAAGTAATATGGAAAACGAACCGCAAATTAAACTACTACCATACAAGCGTCGGCGCAGTTTTTTCTTCATCTTGCTTTTTATTTTCATCGTCGCGCTCCCAATTTTTATTTTTTACACCTCTGGCTATCGACTTAGTTTTAGTGATGAACAAACCACCATCGTTACTACAGGTGGAATCTATATAACCAACGATAATCTCGAAGTCGATGTCTATCTAGATGGAGAGCAGGTAGAGAAGCCCCGTCTCTTCCGGAGCGCCTACTATATTCAAAATATCGAAAATGGTCTCCACCGCGTGGTGGTGCAGCGACCAGGCTTGCATGCGTGGGTAAAGGTACTTCCGGTTGACTCTTACATTGTGACAGAAGCAGCGGCGTTTAATATGCCAATCCTGCCATACATTCGACCCATTGCTGAGTTTACCAACCAAACAGGACAAGGTGTATATATCGTAAAGGGAAGTACCACCACACCATTGTTTACAAAGGGTACTACCACCGGCGATTTCATCGTGACCAACAGGGCTACACCGGCAACTCTTAGAGAAAGTAGTGAGTACGAGTATGTTGTAAACTTGTTCGCTTCATCGACGGCTACCTCCACCTCGATTCTGACTCGCCTAGAGAAAGAAATTAACCGACTGTCATCTGCGACTAGTACTGCTAGCACCACGGTACCTTTGATTTATGTCGAGCAAGGCAACATGCGTCTTATGGAAAAGGGTCCAGAACTATACGCAATGTGGGTTGGCTCTGGTCAATCAACCCCGCACTATTTCTGTACCCCACAATTAGCTTCAAGTACTGTAAGTATTCGCCTTGGCGCTCACGTTGCGCTACAGATGGAAGAGCAACGTATGTCGACTACTACACCGCTACATGTCGAGGGTTCTCGTATCTGTCGCACTACTATCCGCATCGATCGCAAGTGGCAAGATATCAAATACTACGAATTCTTCCCACGATCTTCTGATCTTGTCGTGCTCCAGTTACAAGATGGCCTGTATGTGACTGAAATCGACGACCGAGCTTGGCAAAACACCCAGATGATTTATCCGGGCGACAATTTTGAGACTATTGTGACAGACAACAATATATACATCAAAGAAGATGGAAAATACTTTGAACTCATGACTAAGATTGACGAAGACAATTAACACGCTCACGTACACTTATGCAAGTAGAAAAAGGACA
>JAYVBM010000057.1:0-6073 GCA_043750495.1 Minisyncoccota bacterium
GTATCGACTTTCTTGCCCAACATATTGTAGATTTCCACCGGACCGGTTGCGCGTACGAGTACATTACCGGTATTTTCGATACGCGTTTCGAAGTTTACATTTTTCGAACCATGAAAGAACTTCGCGGTAGAAAACTGACGAATATTAGCTCCCTCGTTAGCATCGCCAGTAACACGTATGCTAATAATATTCGCTACCTCATACCCTACCGCTGCACCACTGGCAGTAGTCTCCGGAGCATCCACGGAAATAAAAACACTACCAAAGTGACTCCCCGGCGTCGCATCAGCCGGTACCTGTAACGTGAAGTTGATACGTTCACTAACGCCAGCCGGCACAGTGATCTCGGTAACACCTAGAGTAATCCACTCAGACAACTCCATCCCTGTCTTTTCTGCGTTTGGGTCAGCAAATACTGGCGCCCCTCCATCGCGCACATCAGTAATATTCTTTGTAGAGATGTAGAACTTCTGTTCATAGTCATTGAGATTCATTACTGTTACTGAATACTCTTTCTTTGTATTCGGATCAAGCGACTCTTCAATGAGTGCCGGAGAAACGCTCATTCCCACCTCTCCTTGCGCTTTCACAAGTGAATTAGAAAAAAAGAACAAGCCCAAAAGAAGTCCAATGAACAATGTATAAACTGCACGCGACGATTTCGACAGTGGTATCTCCATAAATGAGCAGATTGGCTTTAGGGTTAAAATGACTTTACCATCATAGCACCGTGTCAAGAATAATAGACAGAGTTGTATACAGAAAACAAAAACCTCTCGTCACGAGAGGTTTTTGTTTTTCAATTCTTTTTTGCTATAGGTTAGAAAGTCGGGGTTGCGATGTAGGTTAGGACAGCGTTGTAGTCTTGAGCAGCTTCTTGAAGTGGTGTGATTTGCACCTTGTAAGCTACTGTAGTACTACCGACATCATTTGTTGTACCGTCAGCTGGACCAGTGTGAGCAAAAATGGCTCGGGGCGTGGTTGATGCAGCTATGTACTCGCCGGCGTCAAATAATCCAACGTTGTCCATTGTTGTAAGTCCCCAGTGACCCCAGGTATTTTCCAGGGTAATGTTTGATACAGGTGATGCCCATGCAGTCGGCGTCGCCACGTCACTTCCTATATTGAAACTATCAATGTCGGCGCCGTTTGAAGAATCGAGGTTTCCATCTGTCTCAATCGTCACGTTGAATCCATTTCTCGCGTTTGTGGTTACATTCAGTCTTTGTGCCATCAACTTTGGAGTACCTGCAACAAGTCTTCCAAATGCAATAAGGGTTGGAGAAGTGGAACCAGTAGTTGATTCTGCATCAACGAGTGTCGATGTTGCAGTACCTGTAATCGTAAAGGTGAAGGTGGTGTCGACAATTGCAGTAACGTTTACGCTGTTTACAATTGCGACTCGTGTGCGACCAGAATCAGCAGTCCCCGCAGTTATTACTAACTCGTACGAACCAACGGCTGGATTCGCAATTGTGTTTGCACCAGCTGGACCGAAGTTTGCATGAGTACCAATCTGGAATTCTATTGCATTTGTTGCAGCTGCAGAGACTCCAGAACCAGCCGTGAAAGTCATAACCTGGCCGGATCTTGTGTATCCCCAGTTTCCAGCTCCAGCTGCTCCGGCGACTAGTGTTTGGTCTGTGCCTGCGATCCTAAGGTCGATGTCACCAACGACAACTGAACCCATGGTAAAGCCTGCTGGGAAAGTAATTGTGAAAGTACCTCCACTGGCTAGCACTCCAGGTGAACCGGCCGGAATAGTAAATGCGATGGTGTGGTTAGATGCGAGAGTTGGTGCTGATTCTGACAGCAAGTCACTTACTCCTGTCAAGTTAGCTGCTTGCGCGACGTTGTAGATTCCGATTGAAGTCAATACAACTGCACATGCAACAAGTGTCGCGACCACCCGTTGCGAAATGCCAACGTTTGTTGGATTTGCGAACATGTTTTTTTATATTATTGAATGAATAACTATTGCTTGGTCGCGACACCTAGCTTCTCGATTGAAGTTTGTGGAGAAATGAAATCTTTTTTATAAAAGGCTCAGCCTGTAAAAAATTTCACTCCTTCAATCGATCTACTTGTATTTTACAATGTCTTCTAGATGTCGTCTCAGAGTAACTGTTGATAACCTTTTTGTCTTGACCTTTGTTCCTTTAGAATAACAGGTTTTATATAGACTATCTCTTAAAATCGCGGACATTGCCTATTAAGTACATTAAATACAAATGTCCCTTCCAAGTCCTATCTCTAAGCTTTAACAGTTTTTATTTCGGACCAATCGGTTGTATACGCCGGTGACTTTGACTCTTTTGATGATTGCCATTTCTGCGTCTGTAGACGGCTTCCCAGCAGAATACTATCCCGACCCATACCACGATTAAGAGCGTCAATAACCGTCATTAAAGCAGCGGTTTTTGTCTCTATTTCTTTATCAAACATGGACAGCTGCTGTAGCGTCTTGGGGGTAAAATCTGTAAGTAAAACTCCCGCTTTTTTATAAGGTACACCGGCTTTATAAATTGAATCTACTAGGTCCATGGCGGCCTTTAAAAATATGAACGTATCGTCAGTTGGCTCGTCAAAAACAATGTGTTTTGAGCCTCCTTGCAACATAAAATCTCCATGCCTACTGGTTCCCAGGGAAACCTGAATAAAGCTTGCTTTTAAATCCATACTGCGCAAGTCTTCTGCAGCTTCGCGAACATGAAAGGCGATGGCGTCTTTCAAGACAAAAATATCAGTGCTAGTTTCTTTAAACGAACGAGAATTAAGAATGCTTTTTTGATGTTCTAGTCGCTTCATAAACATTTGGGCGGGCTCTCCCTTTAATTCCAACCAAAGACGCTCCCCCACCACGCCAAATAGGCCGCGGATCTGCCTACGTTCAAGCTTTATCAGATCTGCTACAGTTTCTACGCCGTGCTTTCTATAAGCTTCAGCAGAACGCTTCCCGATTCCCCAAATAGAGAACAGCGGAATGGTTGGAGTATGCTTATACCACTGAATTTGAGACATGACATATATACCACCTGTCTTTTTGGCCACAGTACTTGCGTACTTAGCTTGTGTCTTTGATAACGACATACCAACCGAAACGGGAACTCCCACTTCCTGCTCTACCCTGTCTTTTAGGGAGCGAACTTTTTCAGTGACTTCTTTCAGACTACCTTTCATTATAAAGAAAGCTTCATCAACAGAGTACTGTTGAATGATTTCTATCTCCTTGCACATAGTCTCAAAGACACGCCTTGAAACATCGCGATACAATGCGAAGTGTGAGGAAAAAGTTGTGGCATTAATGTCTTTTATAATGTCCTTTATCTGGAAATAAGGTACTCCCATAGGTATCCCTTTGTCCTTTATTTCCTGTGAACGCGCCACCACACAACCATCGTTTGACGACAACACAACCACTGGCTTCCCTTTTAGGTCAGGCCTAAAAAGCCGTTCGCACGATACAAAGAAATTATTGCAATCCAAAAGCCCAATCCATTCCTGCATGCATCTATTATAGCAAGCATGTTAAACTAGGCCCTATGCCAACAAGATTTTATAGAGCTGGTGTAGGGACAGTGGTATATAGACCAACAGGTGAAATCGTGATATTTAAAAGAAGCCAACATCCAGTTGGGGCATGGGAGCTACAGCAAGGTGGCATCGATCTGGGCGAAGTCCCAGAACAGACTCTTTGGAGAGAACTTCTTGAAGAAATTGGTGTGGTTCAGGATGACATTGAACATTACGAGATGATGCCACGACAAACGATGTATCAGTCCCCGCTAGCAGCAGACAGCAGCGTGCCTCTACTTGGACAGGTCCATTACTGGTTTTTCCTCAAACTCAAAAATGATCGTGAGATTAATTTAGAAAACGCACTCGAAGATGAAGCGTCCGATTTTCGCTGGACATCTTTTGATCAACTTATATCTTTAGCTGGCGACCACAAGAAACATGTGTACGAAACCCTTAGAGATTATTTCAAACAGAATATTTTAAAGTAAAAAAGCCCGCGGCTGTGCCGCGGACTGTCTGTCTTTCCTTACTTAATCAGTTTCCAGATTTTTTGATCTTCTTCACCGTCGACTTTAAAGATGGCTATACCACTTAAGTTGTACTTTTCTGCTAATTTAATCTTATCCTTAATCGCAACTGAATCGCTCCAAGTTACAAACCGAACGGACACTTCTTGGTTTTTGTCTGTCGCGTATTTGAGAGCACGAGCTACTGGTTCGAATCCTTTCGGTGTTCCTGCCGGAGCCTTTTTTACGGCTTTTTGAATGGTCTTTCCTAAGGCGTAATCATCAGGGAAGTAGCTAATGGTGGCTTCGCCGCCCGCTGTTCGACCAATTTTTGATTTGTATTTCTTTGACAGCTCAATGATTCGAGGTTGGTTTAGGGCAGCTACTCTAGTGTAGTCACGATACCAATCTGGAGCCACAGCCACATCCCAGGCTCGGCCGTAGGTCGGGACACCGAGCAAAATCTTATCTTTGTCGATATCCTTAACTGCCACTTTAATCACTTTTTCTACCCAGTCCTTGTCGGCCACCGGCATGTATGGCACCCCGCGGCGCTCATCGTTGAGCTTGATATCGGCCCGCTGTTGGTCGTAGGCCATGATTTCTACCCAGTCACACTCCTTATTTATTACTTTATAGTCGTTTGAGTATTCAATCTTGGCCGGAACAACCTTATAAAGAGACTCCGGTGGTGTCCGTGCTTCAAGCGCACAGGTGAGCGATTTATCCTCAAGCTTCTTATTTATTTCTTTTAGAAAGGCTGAAAAATCATCTTTTGTCTCTTTTTTCTTTCCCTCATAATCAATGTTCACACCATCAAAATCGTTATCCTCCACCATCTTTACGATTTCCTTAATGTGCTTACGCCGGTCTGATCGGTCGCTCAAAACACCGTCAATTTGCTCACCGTCAAACCACATCACCGTCGGAATAATCTTGACGTTGTTTGCTTTGGCTGTTTCGATCATTTCTTTCCAGTCTTTTTGCTCAAAGTTAGCTCGATTGACGATACTGCCATTAGGCTGCACTTCATAGGCGAATAAGTAAATAACATCGAGCTTTTCGATATTTTTGATGGCGCTTTTAGGGCCTTCTTCAGTCCCAAACCAAGGGACCCAGGCGGCGACTTCCATCGCCGAAGCGGTGCTTGGTAGACCAATAAAAAGTGAAAGGGCCCCTAAAACAACAGTAGGAGCGATTTTGTGTAGTTTGTTCATAATCATTAAGACGATTATATCACTTTATTCTTTCAAGTGATTATCTAAGCTAATAAACCAGAAATCATTAGGGTCTGCAGAAATGAGTGCAATTCGAGGCGTACAAGCAAAACATGACAAGATGTACATTAGTACATTGAGGAGTGTTTTGTACGGTACAACGAAGAAGTGCGCCATTTCTGCAGACCCTGTTAGAACACGCGAGCGCTGCCGACTACCACGCCCCAAATAAATACGTCGTCCATGTCCTGTATCACTATTGGCTCATAGGCATCGTTTTCAGAAACAAGTTCCGCTCGGTTTGGATACTTCTTTAGCCTTTTCACGACCATTTCGCCAAACACGGCTGCCACCACAACACTGCCGTCGGTTGCGGTCACGGACCGGTCTACTACTAGTACATCTCCATCAAATATTCGCGCACCTTCCATAGAATCACCAGAAACTCGGACAAAGAAGGTCGCGGTTGGATTTTCTATCAGAAGGTCATTCAAATCAAGTGGTTTTTCAACCATATCGTCACCAGGAGCAGGGAAGCCGGCTGCCGGAGAAGATGCATACAAAGGAGCCGTCTGTTTACTTTTAACTGCAGCAGGGGAGACGGACGTCACATTTTTTAGCTCTTTTTTCATCACCTTAGTATACCCCGACACTAACTTTCGTGTTGCTAGGGTTGTTCTCAATATTTGCTGCTTAGTCCGACTTATGCAAAAGTCTTTTTAAGTATCCAACGATAACGGCTAGCAAAAACTACACGAAAGTTAGTGTATGGGTGTACCCGCATTCAAGTAATTTGAAAATCAAAACACCCGCAATGGCGAGTGCTTTGAT
>JAYVBM010000058.1:0-18188 GCA_043750495.1 Minisyncoccota bacterium
TCCAATCTGAGTCTACCTATCATATATGATAGGTAGACTCAGAGGGAGGCATGATAGACGTTGTTGTGGGCGGTAATGTGTCCGGCCAGTTCCATGAGCATAAGGAGCTGCGTAACTTCTTGGGTATTCATATTAAGCAGACGGATGAGTTCGTCCCGGTGGCGTGGCTCAGTGAGGAAGTCCAGGACGGTTTCTTGTTGAGCGTTCAGTGGGGGCCGAGGCCCGGCTCTGCCCGCAGACACCTCCTCAATTCCTAACACTGCCAAAATATCCTCCGCGCACGTGACTGGGGTTGCACCGAGTTTAAGGAATTGATGAACACCAACTGATGTGCTAGAGAAAATACTCCCTGGCACCACCAACAGTTCGCGGTTGTAGTCAGCGGTCATGCGGGCAGTAATGAGTGTGCCCGATTTTTCAGCGGCTTCGATCAGGAGAGTGGCGCGACTGATGCCGGCGACTAGGCGATTACGCTGTGGGAACGACCAATTGGTGGCGCGAAAGTCCGGCTCAAATTCCGAGAGAAGTCCACCGCCAGCTTCCAAAATACGATGGGCTAGATTTTTGTGTGTCGCCGGATAAATCACTTCGTCACTGAGTCCACCACCAGGAATCGCTAGCGTGTAGAGATTGTTTAAAAGTGCCGCTTCGTGGGCGAGCGAATCAACTCCCAGTGCCAATCCAGACACAATCCCAACCGGATAATTTTTCAGACCACCAATAAGTTCGTCCACCACCTGCTTACCATACGAAGTGTACTTTCGAGAACCCACCACAGAGAGAAGTGTGATCCCAGCTGGCGGTAGGGTACCGCGATAGTTGAGACTGGTCGGTGGCTGCGGAATTTCCCGCAGCAAAGCGGGGAATTGTGCAGCCGAAACAGGATTAATAGGAAAAGTCATACAAAAATCCTAGCATAAGGGCCACTATATTGACATTTTTATATAATGATGCAATATACAGAAAGTAGATCTTTACAAGGAGCAGAATATGTCCAATCAAAGAGGGCAACAGAATCGGATCGATACTAAGGTTTCGATTGAGGCTGTGACCGTTACGATCTTTGGTGAGAGTATCCATTCCAATCGCGATGCGAACAAATGCGCAGAACTATTGGCTGAGGTTCTCAGTGCACTTGAGTACAAAGGAGAGTATCAGGTTGTTGCATCAATGCAGCGGCTCAAAGGCTCTTCCAATCTGCAAGGACTGAGTACTCACGGCGTCTCTATCAACGCTGTTATGTTGGGATACCAACCGAATGGTAATGATACTCGTGCCACCTACACGCTTCCGCTTGCAAACAAGGAAGAAGCGCAAAAGTGCTTTGTGGAGCTGAAAAATCATATCGGCACGGCCTATAGCGGCCCAGAGAAGGCGAAGCGCCATCACACTGATGAGCTTCCAGTACTCGAAGCAGCGCCTGTGTCTGAGGTGATAGTCGCTGTCGAATCTTCGGTAGTGACCAAGCCCACTGAGAAACCCAAGGTGTACTACACCAAGAACGAAGAGTGGATGGAGACAACCGTGTTGCTTCTGTCCTATCTGGCTGATAAACATCCTGAACATCAGGTCACCAAGGACCAGGTCCTTGACTTGATTGTGCAGCGCACCCATTTTCCTAATCGTGGACTGGTGGGGCCGATCTATCGAATCTTTATGACCAGAGGAAATCTGGTGCCAATCGATAGTGCTAAGGAAGTGTTCAAGTTGGTGGAGACTCCACCGATAGGCTTCAAGGCTCATGGACTGTTTCCGCGCAAGCAGAAGTCGGCGTCAAAGGTCAGTGCGACCAAGACTCCGCCGAAAGCCAAGACGGGACGTAAGCAGAAGTACCTCTCTGACGAGGAATGGATGCGTTCGTTCATGGAAGGTTTGCGGACACTCGTGTCTACGGCAGACGGCCTGGTTTCAAAAACTGATTTGCACGTGTTCATCAAGCAGCGGACAAATCAGAAAAAGATCGCGGCTACGGTGTATACCATCGTCGAAGGGTTGAAAATTCGCGGCGTGATAAGTGATGCTGCCGGAAGATTCTACCGTTTCGTCTACGAGCCGAAGCCCGACACGTTTGAAAAAGCCGTGAAGGGTATCGAGCAAGCTCGCGCTGAGACGGCCAAAGTCTTCGACGGTTTTGCAAAAACCCGTCTCCCGACGTTTGCTGAAGGAATGTTTTCCAAGAAGCAAATACTGGACGACTTCCTCAGACTCGTAGGTGCGGGTGTTGCCCATGTGGATGCACTCAAGCTGTCGCTAGCAAAGCTCTATCCGGTCTCTAGCCGATCACACAATATTCTGCTCAATTACATGGTCCACAAGGGCTACTTCGTTCGGCAGAAGAAGGGTATGTACACTCTTGGCCCCGCAGGTCGGGGACGTCTCGGACTGCCGGCGGTTGAATACAAGATCGTCGCAAAGACTGCGCCGACTCCGTCGGAAGTGTTGCCGCCTGTGACCCGGGTAACAGCAGTTCCTGAAGTGGCTACGGCTGTGCCTACACCTGAGCCGGTCATGCAGTCGTTTCTGCCTCCGGGCCTACTATTGGCTCAGCAGCCTGAAGCAAACGTCTCCAGTGCAGATCCAGCCGTCACTCTCGTTATCGCCAATGCGGTCCGACACACAAAGCTGATTGAGCAGGAAGCCGACGAGGCTGAAGCGCAACAGACCGTGCTTGGAGAGCGAAACGCTATGCTTAAAGCCAAGCAGGCAGAACCTCAAGGTGATGTCGAGGCCGAAGTGCAGCGTCGGTTACTTGCGATGCTCTAGGGCATTGCTCTACATCCCCCACTCAGCGCGAGTGGGGGATTTTCTATTTGACAATACAAACAATATATTTTACTATATGAATTAGTAGTTCATTGGGAGAGAGTGCATGTTAGCTACACAACCGCAGGTACAGCCTGCGGCGAATCCAGATGCCATTGCGCAAGAGTTTCATTTCGACATTCACAGAACAAAATTCGCAGACGACCAAGCGCCGGTGAACGATGCCGCACTCATAGAACAACTCGGCCGCCGCCTTTACGAGGCTGGTGATGCGTTCCAGGGAAGGTACGAAGTGTCAATCGGAGCAATCTGGGACACCGATCGGTCAGGATATTTTTCCTGGAAGCCGCACTCGTGTGGCCAAGAAGGTGTCGGATTTCTCATCGGCCATACGTTCGACCGAGACATTCGATATCCTGGCCGCACCGGCTCGATCAAGCCGCCGTCCCATGTGGATACAGAGGAACTCTGTGCGGCATTACAAAATCGGCCGCCTCTGAAAAAGCTACCGCCCAAGCTGCAGCTCGTTAAGGAGGAGGCTGCGATCGAAAATCCACCGTCGACAAACGACGCAGGAGACACGCAGCGGCTAGCCCAAGTCGTCCTGGCCAAGCGAAGGCAGCAAGCTCGTCGCGATGCAGCGCTCGACCGTTGCAAAGAACTCGCACGCGAGAACGAACAGATCGAAGCACAGTTAGCCGCCAGACCAGACTTTGAGGCCCAGGTTACCGCCCGCCTCACAGAGCTCGGCTTCTAGCTCGTCCGCTCACACACCCGTCCCATTCAGTTGGGGCGGGTTTTTTCTTTTCATGTATAATTGCCAGTACTAAAACCAGGGTATGTTAGACATCAAATTCATCCGAGAAAACACCGACATCGTGAAGATGGCGGCGACCAAAAAGAAAATTACTATTGATATTGACCGGCTGGTGACGGTGGATGATTCGCGTAAGGAAATTATGCAGCGACTAGAAGCGCGCAAGGCGGAGCAGAACAAAGTGTCTGAAGGAATTCCCCGAGCTTTTGAAAGCGCGGTCCGTGAAGAACTCATTACGCAGATGCAAGCTCTCAAGGCTGAAATCCAAAAGGACGAAGAAGAGCTAAAGCCAGTGCTAGAAGAGTGGCAGTCACTCATGTTGCAGGTGCCAAATATTCCTGACATGACTGTCCCCGATGGCGATAGTGACGCTGACAACGAAGAGGTAAAAGTCTGGGGCAACCAAACTTCATTTCCTTTTGAAGCCAAAGATCATGTTGAGCTTATGACCAAGCACGGCATGGTGGACTTTGAGCGAGGCGCCAAGGCACATGGTTTTCGTGGATACTATTTGCTTGGTGACGGCGCTCGACTATCGTGGGCAATTTGGAATTACGCCAATGACTTTTTCCAAGCTAAGGGGTTTACACCAATTTTGCCACCGACTATTGTCCGCAAGGCGAATCTCTACGGTACCGGACATCTTCCCAATGAAGCTGATGATGTATATAAAACCCAAGACGAGGACTACTTGGTGGGGACGGCAGAAGTATCTGTCATGGGTTACCATGCGGATGAGATTCTTGAGCCAGGACAATTTCCGATTAAGTATCTGGGTTTTTCACCGTGTTATCGCCGGGAGGCAGGTAGTCACGGTAAGGATACTCGTGGATTGATTCGCGTACATGAGTTCTACAAACTTGAACAAGTTGTTTTGTGCGAAGCCTCTCACGAAGAAAGTGTTAGATTGCATGAAGAACTCAATCGTAATACTGAGGAATTTATCGAGTCGCTCAATATTCCTTATCACACAGTACTCAACTGTGGCGGTGACCTCGGACAAGGCCAGGTAAAGAAGTACGATATCGAACTGTGGGTACCGGGAGAAAAAACCTATCGCGAAATTAGTTCAGCCTCATACTTCCACGATTTTCAGACCCGTCGCTTTAACATTCGCTATCGCGGCGAAGATGGGAAAGTCCGCTATGCACACTCCCTCAACTGTACGGCTATCCCAACGCCACGCATCTTGGTATCACTAGTAGAAAACTTTCAGCAAGCCGATGGTACTATCAAGATTCCGGAAGTGCTTCGACCGTACTTTGGGAAAGAGCAAATAGGCTAAACTACTATGAAATTCGAACGCCATCCCGAACGTCATGAACATATTGGTACTGGTGCGTATAAGCGTGCGTATAAGATTGAAACAGTGGATGGTGTGCCTGAGGTGCATCTCGTGATGAAGCATGAGTACACTAATGAGCAGATGAAGGGCTTGTTCTATCTTAACAAAATCGCTACTGCTTTATTCCCGGGTAAGATTGCTAGAGTAAAGCAAGCGGGAAACTTTGATGACGAAGATGGGAAATCATCACAGTTTGTGGCTGAGTATCATGAGCCGGATGCGCAACATGTGAGTATGCAGCATCATGCAAAAGCGCTCGATGGGCAGTATTGGGCTGACACTGATGACGAACAAGAAGTGGCAGAAGAGTTTAGTCGTCTATCCACCGAACGTTCGCGGCTCACTCGTAGACATCCTGGTATCCAGCAGTTTCAGGAAGCCTATGAACAAGCTGGTCTTATAAACGAGAATGGAGCAATCCAAATAGGCTGGGGAGCACAGGATGTGATTGTTGATGAGAAAGGAAACTTTATCTACGTTGACATCGATATTCCGTGGGATGAGCCCGAAGAAGTTGGAGAGAAATCTTATACTTTGCGCTGTCTGCGCTTTGATCCAGATAAACTGCAGACCACAATCAATACCCTCGATGATGTAAAGCGGGCCACAGTCCAAGTCTATTTCGATAGATTGATGCAATTGTGTCGCGAAGCGGGATTTGAAGTGTAAGGCTGTGAGAAAAAAGGACCTACAATGCACCATCGTGCATCTTAGGTCCTTTTTCCGTGATATTATGTTCGGATGAATCCCGCAGCAAGTATTGATGCTGTGCCTAAGACCTTTTTTATAAAAATGATATTATTATCTTGTGAAAACCAATCTTATATTACTAAATAAACGAGAGGCACGCTGGCACGGCGTGCCAGCAGCATCCATCTGTGCAGCGGGATGAAACGGCGGCGAAACCGCAATATGAATCCGAGCACTGTGCTTTTGATTCGACAGATAATCGTAGGCGTGCTTATCGCGACGTTTTTTGGTTTGTTGACATCTAGTGTTTGGTTTGCAACTCGCGTCAATGCCCTTACTATCGACACGGTCACGGTCCGTGGTGGTGAAACCATCCAACATAGTGAAGTTGAGAGTGTGGTTCGGGCGCAGATAGACGGGGCCTATATGAAATTGGTGCCTAGAGCATTTGCTTTTACCTATCCCCACGAAAAGATCATCGCCGAAGTAAATAAAATGCACCGAATAAAAAACGTGAGCATTGTTCGCTCAGGCGGTAACGAACTACTCGTGGAGTTTGATGAATACGTGCCTCATGCATTGTGGTGCAAGAATAGCGAGTCAACTGGTTGTTTCTTTCTCGACGAAAACGGCTACTCATTTGCGCCAGCTCCGACGCTTAATGGGGGTAGTTTCTTGCGGTATGTCTCAATTGCCAAAGACCCGAGTGAACACGTGCAAGCGTTTTCAGAAGAGGAGTACAAGCGTGTTCATGAGTTGAGCCAGAAGTTTGCCGCGGCAAAGTGGTTTGTCTCAAAGGCTGAGATAGATGCCGCTGGCGATGCTTTTCTCACTATTGTTGATGGAGGGCTGTTCAAAGTCTCACTCAAGCAATCAGCTGATGAGACGGTCAGCAACCTACTGACAGTGCTCGGCTCGGAGAATTTTACGCATATCAAGCCCGGTAATTTTGAATACATTGATTTACGTTTCGGCAGCAAGGTGTTTGTAAACGAAGTAACTATCGACAGGAGCGCCTCGAGTACTGCCAGCGAGTCAACTCCTACAGCACCGTCCGCATCATCAGAAATCACCAGCATCCCTGCGCAGGAGGCTCCGACTCCAGCCTCAGACACTGTCACTGCTGATATGATCGCCGCTGCGCTAGCATCATCGACTGAAGATCAATAAAACCCGTTTCGCTTAGCGAAACGGGTTTGGCGCACTCACCAGGTAAGGCGCTTGCGCAACTCTGGTTTCCACTCGGGGAAGAAAACCCAGGCTACTCCAAGCACATGCATCACGCCTGCTGCGGCGAGAATTGGCGATGTGGCGATGAGAACGAGAACTTCAAGCAGCGTGTCCTCGCTAAGCTTGCTTAGCAGTGTAGCTGCTACAAACCATAGTATGAATAGAAGTTCGCCGGTTATAACAACCAGCAGCGCTTTTCCTCGTTCGGCCAGTCCTGGCAAAGTGGCTGCACCGTACGGTTTATCAAAAGGGCAGTAGTCCCGCATGGTATTCTCCTTGCAATGTTTGCTTCTGTCTGTAAAGTACATTAATTATGAATTTCTGGCAACAACTCCCGGACCACTTTTTTGTCGTAGCGCCAATGGCTGATGTCACTGACGCGGCTTTTCGCCGGGTGATTGCCAAGTACGGTAAGCCTGACGTTATGTGGACGGAGTTCGTGGCTGCAGATGGACTAATGCGAGCTACTCCCGAAGGTAGGGCGAAGCTGATGGCGGACCTCATCTATAGCGAAGAAGAACGGCCGATTGTGGCGCAGCTTTTCTCTAGTAACGAAGCGCACATGGAAGCGGCAGCGGCTCTTTGTTTGGAGCTAGGGTTTGATGGTGTTGATATCAATATGGGTTGCCCGGATCAATCGATTGAGAAACAAGGTTGTGGTTCGGCGATGATTAAAAATCCAGAGAATGCGGCTGCGATCATTCGGGCGGCCAAGCGTGGCGCCAAGATGGGTGAAGCGGGCGGCATTCCCATATCTGTAAAAACTCGCATTGGCTACAATGTTGACGAGATTGATACTTGGATTCCACACTTGCTTAAAGAAGAACCAGCGGCACTAACCATTCATGCGCGTACTCGCAAGGAGATGAGTAAGGTACCGGCGCAGTGGGAGCGGGTGGCGCGCGTAGTCGCACTGCGTGACAAACTTGCACCTACCGTGCGAATCATCGGCAATGGCGATGTGTTGTCGCTTGAGGATGCTCAGCAAAAAATTGCGCAGACGGGCGCTGATGGTGCAATGGTCGGGCGAGCGTTATTTGGCAATCCGTGGTTTTTTAACCCAAGGGTGCGACTACCGTTTTCTTTGCACGCGCTACCAACACACGGCGTGAATAGGGAGACGCTCCTCACACACGGCGTGACTGGAAAAGATGTTGAAATGATTTCGCTCTCGCAACGGCTTAAAGTCATGGTAGAGCACACCAAGCTTTTTGCGGAGCTGCTACCACACAAAAATTTCTCCGTTATGAAAAAACATTATAAAGCTTACGTAACCGGATTCCCGGGGGCTGCCGAACTCCGACATCAGCTGATGGAGCAAAACTCAGCAGATGAAATCGAAGCGGTTGTCCACGGTTTTCTTAGCACTACTGACCTAAACGCGTTAGACTATTAGAGATGAGTGAGGTACTTCAAGCTAATATTTTTTTCTACATCGCTAGCGTAGCTACTGTAGTCTTTTGTATCGTCGTAACAATGATTTTGTTTCAGATGTATAAAATTATGAAAGTCATTCGTTCTATATTGGAGCGAGTTGATTCCGCGAGCGAAGTAATGGCAGAAGATGTGGCCCATGTACGAAAACTCGTTGCTACTGGTGGACTCGTCTCTACCATTGTAGGGCTTGTGTTCGGCAAGAAGAAAAGCAAACGCGCTAAAACCGAAGCAGAAGATGAATGAACAAAGGAGCACGTAGTGCGACTATTGTGAATTTATACAGGCGCTTAGCATATTTCGACCCCCAAGGGAGAAATAGGATGTAGCGAGCTGTAAAGAGAATCATTATTTTATACTAGATTAAATTAACTAATATGGCTAAAGGTAAAGATGTACAAAAGTCGGCCGCAAAACCAGCCGCAAAGAGTAATGTCGTTGGAGTCGGAGTGGGTCTTGGCGCAGCCGCAGCTGCCGCTGCTGGCGCATATTTCCTCTATGGCAGTAAGTCCGCTGCCAAGAATCGCAAGGTAGTAAAGAGTTGGGCGCTAAAGGCGAAAGCAGAAGTGCTCGAAAAGATTGAAGACGCCCAAGAGATGACTCAAAACGAATACGAACAGCTTATTAAATCTGTTTCTGGAGCGTATGCTGGTGCTAAGAATGCCAGTAAGAAAGATCTGCTAGAATTCTCAAAGGAAATGAAAGACCACTGGAAATCAATCGAAAAAGCCGCCGCTCCGCTAAAGAAGACTGCGAAGAACGCAACTTCAGCTGTGAAGAAGGAAGCCAAGTCAGCTGTAAAGGACGTGAAGACCGCTGCTAAGAGTGCTGTGAAAGTAGCCAAGAAGGCCGTCACAAAAGCCCCAGCGAAGAAGTAGAAGTTGGGAATACAATAAAAAGGCCGTGAATCTTTGATTCACGGCCTTTTTCTTTTCGTAATGAGCTTCTGGTATACCCATACACCAAATTTCCTGTAGTTTTTTAGCAAGTTAAGTCTGTAAAGAGTCAATACCTACCCAGGATGAATAGTTTTTACTAAATAATAAATCAACAAAAAACAGTGCGACAGGAAAATTGGTGTGGGGTATACTAGGGGCCATGTCAGGATCTTCTGCTTTATATCGTAAGTATCGGCCGCTCTCATTTGCTGAGGTGCGCGACCAAGACCATATTGTTACTGTCCTAGAGGGCGCAATCAAAAAAGGTACCATCCCACACGCGATACTTTTTTCTGGTACACGAGGGACGGGCAAAACGACGCTCGCACGGATTTTTGCACACGCGATCGGCGCTAGTGATTTGGATATTTACGAAATGGACGCGGCCTCCAACCGCGGTATTGATGATGTGCGCGAACTCAAAGAAGCCGTATATACATTGCCGTACGAATCTCCTTTTAAGGTGTATATCATTGACGAGGTACACATGCTCACCAAAGAAGCTTTTAATGCGCTTCTAAAGACCCTGGAAGAGCCACCAGCGCACGTCATCTTTATCCTAGCGACCACTGAAGAAGAAAAATTGTTGGATACGATTCTGTCTCGTTGTCAGGTATTTCGCTTTAACTCACCATCGCGTGCGGTACTCACCAAACTTGCCATTGATGTGGCGAAGAAAGAAGGCTTTACCATTTCAAACGAAGCGGCCGACCTGATCGCGCTCGCCGCGGACGGCTCTTTTCGTGACGCTCTAGGTATCGTACAAAAAGTCATCCTCGCGTCAGGCGACACAATCGGATCGGCTGACGAAGTGGCGGCTATTATCGGCGCTCCCAAAACCAGTACTATTTTGGCACTGGTCGAGGCTATTCACGCCAAAGACAAGTTGAAAGCGCTGGAAGCGATTGCTGTGGTGACAGCCGAACCGGTGAGTATTAAACTGTTTGCTCGGCTACTGCTGGAACACATTCGTGCGGTGATGTTACTGCGCAACATGCCATCACACAAAGACTCCATTCTCGCAGCCTTTGGTCCAGAGGCGCAGAGTAGACTGCAAGAGTGGGCGAGTGGAGCTTCGTCTCTGAATTCACATACACTGTTAAAGCTACTGGCTGCTGTGGACCTCATTGGCCGTTCACCGATTCCACAGTTACCGCTGGAGATCGCTGTGATTGATAGTATTGACGCGTAAGCTATGGATCCCGTTAGAAATTACGAAAGTCATGCAGCTTGTGTGGTATAAAATAGTGACTCATGGTTGAAATTATATTTAGCAGCAATAATAATATTGGAAGCGCAACTTCCGATTTCTAACGGGATGGAAATACTACTTGTACGACACGGTGAAACCGACGGTAATGTGGCGCAGCGGCATCAGCACGACGCGACACCACTGACCGACCGCGGTAGAGAGCAGATTGCGGACACCACCAAACATTTGCTAGAAATGAAACCAACTCATTTGCTCTCCAGTCCTGTTCTGCGGGCCTTAGAGTCATCGCGGATGGTTGGTCTAGCTCTTGATATCATTCCTGAGACTAACCCGCTTTTTGTTGAACTTGGCCGGCCGGAATTTCTTCACGGCAACTTTCACAAGAGTATTGGCTCATTGTGGTTTTATGGATTATGGTACTTTGGCTGGGCGAACAACGATAAACATGGTGGCGAGTCATACAAGGCACTACGAGAGCGTGTAGCGCACGCACAGGAGTTTTTGCTGAACTATCCACCTGATGCGCGCGTAGTGGTGGTTTCGCATTCAGTGTTTATCAATTTTTTCGTTGCCCATCTTTGCAACAAAAAGCCGCTTAATCCTCTTCAGGCTGCGGTGCGTTTCTTAAAGGTACTATCAATAAAAAACGGTAGTATTACCAAAGTAGTATATGACGTAAGCGAAACAAGAAAGAATTGTCAGTGGCGAGTAGAAGACTAACTAACTTGAATAGTTTCAAAATTCTGGCAGTATAGTGCCACCGACGAACATCGGAAGAATATTGCTGGATCGTCTAATGGTATAAATATACAGTTTTCGCTCGCTCGGAAATAAAGAAGTGATTTCAATACAATTTGTGTTCACCGCTGCCGGATCGTCTAATGGTAGGACTACGGTTTCTGGTGCCGTCTATCGGGGTTCGAGTCCCTGTCCGGCAGCAGTGAACGTAAATTGAAATCACTTCTTTGCTTCTCTCGCTCGCTCAACTCTAGGACTACGGTTTCTGGTGCCGTCTATCGGGGCTGAGACATTCTGGGAGACTGTTTCAGAAGGTTGCCTAGTATTTTAGGAATACTTGGACTAAAATACTGACAACCTGTACAGAATTCGTAGAATTCGAGTCCCTGTCCAGCAGCTCTTAGCATAAAATCCCCGTTAAAAAGGGATTTTTGCTTTAGAGCTGTTAGGACAGTAACAGTCCGGGGGACTGTTACGTAGGGACTCGAAGCTGTTGCCAGTCAGATTGTGAGTGTAGCGAAACAATCTAGCGACAACGGATACTGGTCGTGTAACGACCGAGATTCCCTGTCCGGCAGCAGTGAATGGAAACAACAAATTATCTCTTTTGCTTCTCTCGCTCAATCTGTGATTTTAGAGAGTTTCATAAAAGCCCCCACATCATCTGATTTCCGATAAAAAGTGATAAACTTCTGTAATGTCGCAAGAAAATGGACTTTACCGAGCACCGAATTTTATTAAATTTTTGTGGGCGTCGCTTATCTTGGCGTCGGTGATAGCTTTTTTTGAGAAAGAGTGGATTACCATCTTTATCAGTTTTTTGACCTTGGTATCTACCTACTATTTTATTCATCTCGCCAATAAGATTGATTTTCACGTACCATCCAAACTGCTCACGGCAACTATAGTGTTTATCTACGCCACTTTATTTTTGGGCGAAGTGGGCGACTTTTATGAAAAATTTTGGTGGTGGGATATTGTTTTGCATACCGGCTCGGCGATCGGTTTTGGGCTCATTGGGGTCATCATGCTGATATTTCTTTTCAAGTTTAAAAGAGTGCAAGGTAGTCCCAAAATGATTGCGCTATTTTCATTTAGTTTTGCAGTTTCCATTGGAGCTATATGGGAAATATTTGAATTTTCCATGGATCAACTGTTTGGATTGAATATGCAAAAGTCTGGCCTGAACGATACGATGTACGACCTAATGGTGGACTGCGGGGGAGCGTTGCTGGCTTCTGTCAGTAGCTACATGTATTTGCATAAAGATATCAAGGTTGAAACTACCCTCACTGAAATAATTGACGAAGCGGTGACAGAGAATAATTTATAGTAATAACATTTCTCACGAGACGTACCTAGGGTATTAAACTAACTTCGACCCAAAAAACCCAACATTTTATTTACTTATACTTTGTTCTTGAAAAGATAAATAGAAACAGCTAACCATAAGGCTCCAACTGCATATCCGGCTATGACGTCGCTTAAATAGTGAAAGCCTAGATAGATTCGACTAAAACCGACCAGTACAATTAGCAAAAGTAAGACAATGAGCGCAACGTATCGACGGGGTGTCTTTTTAGGAAGTTGTGAAAAAATGTATGCCAGTACACCATACAAAGCTATTGCTGCTGTGGCGTGTCCGCTCGGGAATGAGAACGTCTCTAGTTGATTAAGTAAAACATCCGGTCTGGGACGAACAAAAACGAGTTTTAGCAGGTGGGTACTGAGTGTGCTGGCGGTCACCACGAGGAGAAGTAGGTAAGCGCTTCGATATTTTTTATTAAGACAGAACCAGATTGTGAATAGCGCCGTGATAAACACCACTGTCGAAGTGTTGCCCATAAGAGTAATGAAATTGAAGGCTGTATCTAAAATTGGAGTATGCAGAGAAAAAACAGCGCCAGTTATGGCACTGTCTAGAGAATCAACATATGAAAAACTAGGCATATTGTATCTTAACGCAAAATAATAAGTTTTGTTTAAAAAGACAGCCATTGTCATTGTAACTATCATCGGGTTTGTACGGCATTATTTAGACGTACTAACTTACTTTGAAATTGATATAATTATTTCATGAAATATCTGTACACTTTAATTGTGCTGGTTGTCGTCTGTTTGGGCGGCTATTATGGGTATGTCTATCTTAAAGAACAACCGCCAGAATTTTTGATATCGCTGGCCACCAAGACAAAACCACCACCGCCTCTGCCTGAGGGGATAGGAGCTCCTTTGCAGGTTAAGGAAGGCTTTGTGGCTACTATTTTTTCTAGGAATACCCCTGGAGCACGAGTGCTAATTCGTGATCAGAATATGAATCTGCTGGTTTCTTTGATGAAAGAGGGAAGAGTGGTGGCGTTGCCTGACAAAGACAACAATGGTGAAGCTGATTCAGTCGAAACTATCCTAGAGGGACGGGATCGTCCGCACGGACTTTTGGTTCGCTGCGATAACGAGCAAAATTCTGCGGAAGCAAAATGCACTTTGTTTGTGGCAGAAACCTCTGGTCTTTCATCCTATGTGTATAATGCCGAAGATTTTTCGGTTACAAATAAAGAGAGATTGCTAGAATTTCCTAATGACGGAGGCCATTATACGCGCACTCTTTTGATGCATCCAAATAATAAGGACTTACTCATTAGTGTCGGAAGTTCATGTAACGTTTGTACTGAAAGCGACGCCCGCAGGGCTACTGTGCTGTCTTATAACCTAGAGACAAAACAGCAATCAATTTTTGCTTATGGTTTACGAAACTCAGTGTTTCTAGCCAACGACCCGATGACTGACCAAGTGTGGGGAACTGATAATGGGAGAGACGTGATCGGAGACGAGATACCGCCAGACGAGATTAATATAATTGAGCCTGGAAAAGATTATGGATGGCCTCATTGTTATGGTAAAAACGTATTCGATTCTGATTTTAGTGAGGCTAAAGAACCGAGCGTGTGCGCGTCTAAGACTCCTTCGCATATTGACCTGCAAGCCCATTCAGCAGCATTAGGACTGGCTTTTATTCCCGAGGAAGGCTGGCCAGAGGATATGGCGGGGGATTTGTTAGTTGCCTATCACGGCTCGTGGAATAGAGAAATTCCTACTGGATATAAAGTTGTACATATTGAGCTGTCAAAAGATAAAGACAGAAAAGCAGAGAGCGGTGCCTTGGATTTCTTAACTGGATTTTTGGGTGAGGGTCAAAAGGTAGGTGAAGCCATCGGGAGACCGGCGGGGTTATTGGTTGAAGCCGGCGGGGTAGTGTATGTGTCGGACGATAGAGCGGGAGCAGTCTATAAAGTAACTAGAAAATAGAATTCGGCGTTTGTCTGTAATCCAGCATACAGTCCTACGGCTCAGTATCTCCCGGAGAACGGACTTTGGAAAAGTGGATCAGATTCACTTGCCCGGTTTAATCAGTTTATGATGCGCGCAGTCAGCAGGCCTTAAAGTTCGTCTTCTGCGCTCCAGGTGTTTTCAAGTATCTCCTCTTGAATATCAAGTACTCCGAAATATATTCCTTCGGGAAGTTCTCGAAGCTCGTTTTGCAGACTAAGCGAAGCTCTACGCTCTTTTGCAAACTCAATAATGTACCTCTTGCTCAAAGGATACCTTGCCCCGTATAGACACTTGTGTAGTTCACTAGTCGTTATTGTCATTGATGTTTGCATAATATGTAAAATGTTTTTGACCTGATAAAGCTCGTTCCTAAATATAAGACGAACAACACGACTAAACATTTCAATAAAGTTCCGACTTATACAGTTTAGTCAGCTCTCCGTAGATCTTATTAAAGCGGGGGTAAAGAAAAGACCGCTGTACGTGAGCACAGCGGTGCTTTTGTACAGCGGTCAGAATTGGTGTGTCCCTTAGGCAGCTACAGGTGCCAGTGCGTTCAAAACTTTCATTTCCTCAACCAGCTCTAGTACGAGAATTTCTTCTCGAAGTTCTCGCAGCAGGTCGAACAGGCTCTTGGCGGTATGAACAACCCTTGGCCTCACTACAACAGTAGCGGTGGGGTGAGCTGAAGCAATCCCTAGTAGTTTTTGTGAAAGTAGCGGAAACCGCACTCTGGCTTCGACTTCTGACAGGCGGGCCATCTGGAACAGCGCCCCTTCGATCTCACGAATTTCCAACGCAACCTCCTTTTGTTGGTGCTTTATGAAAATACCTTTTAGTGGAAAATTGTCAAGTCTCTACAGAGAGACAAGACAAACCCCCACGCCGAAGGCGCAGGGGTTTGCGGTTCTGCTCTAAGGCGGGTTAGGTCTTAGGCTGAAGGTTTATGGTCTTGGGTTAGTTTAGGTGCGTAGTGAACTTTACACACTGACCTTGGTTTTTGAAGGACGGAGTAGTGAAGGTTTTCCAACCGCCGTTCTTACACTGGTCTTTAGCTCCTGGAGTAGTAACCACAGGAGGAGGTGTGACGACAAAGATGGTTGAAGGATCTCCAGTGAGGTTTGTATTCTCTGCTGTCACTACCTTACCATTTGCCAGTACTACTGTTGCTACTACTTTGGTAGCAGCTACAGACTGTCCGTATTGACTCTCGCGAGTGTTGGTCCAGTAGCCGTCGGTAGCGTAGTTGAAGGTACCTGAGACGTCAAACGGAGAAGAAATCTGTGTGCCAGTAATGTCAGCGGCTACTTTGGCAGTTGAAACGTTGGTCTGAAGCAGAGTGTCTCCAGCATAGAGCTTCATTGTGACTGACTGCGCTCCAGCGAAGGTAGCGTCAGACAGTCCGAAGCCGGCGGTGTATCCCTTGAGCATACCAAGTCCAGTGTCATAACTAACGACACCGAAGTCTTCTGCTGCCAGTGCTCCAAGGGGGAGGGCTGTACCTGATATAGTTTCCCATGTGCCGGTACGAACGTTGCCTCGGTAATTGTCTGACCAGGTGCCAGACATGGTGCCATCAAGCGCTATAGTACCCACAAGGTGCAAGACTGTTTGCGGGGTAACAGCGTCTGCTGTGGCAGTGTAATTAGCGAAGAAATCAATTGTGTCTCCTGCCACTGTGCCTGAGGTAACTACCCAAGTGTAGGTAGGGGTCACAACTGGATGTCCTCCATTACCGGTGAGGTTGCCAGTGTCGTCTTGCATGAGCGTCATGTCGTGCGCGTAGTCAGGACCAAGATAGTTCATATTGACTACGTAGCTGCCAGTAGTATCCCATTCTGGCTCATGCGCTGCGCTGGCCATCAGTGCCAGGCCAAATAGCGGTATTGCCAAAAGCGATATTAAGGCGGTTTTTGTGTAAGTGAGTGTCATATTTTTTGAATTAGGTAATTAAGTACTTTGATTATTAGGACCTCCGTAAATGAGTACAATTCGAGGCGTTCCAAGTAAAGTATGACGAGGTGTACATCTGTACAGTGAGGAATATTTTACGCAGGACAACGAAGAAGTGTGCCATTTACGAAGGTCCTATAGTTAATAATCCGTCAACCCACTACCCAAGCCGCAGTAAGACAAAAATTGTTACGACCGATATTGAACTAGTTAAATAAAAACACAAACGAGACTAATAAAATTAGATTGCGTCTAGAGATTGACGATAGAAAAGAATTATTTTTTCTTGAGAACGTCGATCTGCTTTTCCATTTTTGTAATCTTGGCCGCTAGTTTTTCCGTTTGTTTAGCCAGAGTTTTCTCAAGTTGTGTGGTGTGATTGGCCAGAGTTTTGGCAATGGTCATAATCTCGGTGACGTCTTCCATCGCTAGCATGATAATCGCAGGCAATCGCTCGGATGTGGCTCTGTCTTTTGAAGAAATGTGGCGGGCGTTTAGAACGATAGTGCGGTGCCCGATGTAAGGAAACTCATGGTCGACTTCAAAGCCCCTAAAGAACGTGTTTTTAGGCAAAATGTCTTCAAGTAGCTTTCGAAGAGCAGGAATATCCCATTGGCCGTTACCGAGTTTGTACACGACCTGACCTTCGGTGTCTTTTTGTTCTACTTGAAACAGACGATAAAACGGTTCGTTGGCAGCCAGTACGCAAAGATTTTTGTCGAGTATCAATACTGGTTCGCGCAGCACGTCAACCACTGTCTTGATGTAGGTCCAGCTCTCTTCCCAGAATTCAGCAAAAAATTCCTCGCCTACCTGCTGAGAGCTTTTCTTATAGTTGTTATCCATCTAAAGAATGCCGTAGGGCTAAAGAAATAATTACAATTCGGCTTGCTGTACCTACTTTATTTACTATCTGTAAAGTTTTCTAAGATTCATATGGAGTATTTGCTTAACGAGTCCTTAAATAAGGTTTTACTATTGGTTCTATAACGCTGTTATTGAATGTTGTAATGATAGATCAACACTCTCGGCTAAGAAAGAAGTAGAGAGTAGAGATTATGACGAAAGAAAAAACAAAAAAAATTTCTAAAGCTGAGCAAAAGATAATTAAACTCGATCTTACAAATGCTCATGATAATTATTCTGATGCTTTAACCAAGCACGCTTTTTATAAGACTGGTGATCATGAACTCAGTAAGGATTTAGTTCAGATTACTTTTTTAAAGACACTGCAGTATTTGCAAAAAGGCGGAAAGATAGACACTATGCGAAGCTTTCTCAATCACGTACTTAATAATCTAGTCACCGATGAGTACCGTAAGAGAAAAGCCACGTCACTTGATAGTTTAATCGAAAGGGGTTTTGAACCAGCCGTCGATGACTTTAATAAAGTTCTAGATATTTTTGAAGGCAAACAAGCCTTGCACTTGATAAAATTTTTACCAAAAAAATATCAAACTATTATGCGTATGCGTTATGTCAATAATTTGTCACTCAAAGAGATGGCGCTACTAACTGATCAGACAGAGAATACTGTCGCTGTTCAGGCACATAGAGGGTTGGCGAAACTACGTGTTCTGTATGAAGAGTCACAGACAAACTAATTAGTCAATTTGTAAGATTATATTTGAGTTTTAACTAATGTCAGAGGTATACTTTAAGAGTGAGACAGTTAAAAGTGCAGTTTAAAATGGGAGCGACAGTGTCTGTCGGAGTACTATTGGTTGGAATTTTCTT
>JAYVBM010000059.1:0-6179 GCA_043750495.1 Minisyncoccota bacterium
GAAATTAGACTCCGGATAGACGGTGTCCTACACGACAAATGTCGGTTTTCAAAGACTATTCTTTCCGAGGTTATTTCTCGTATCAAGGTACTGGCGCATCTACGTAGCGACGAGCATCAAGCGGCCCAAGACGGACGTTTTCGCATGACCCTGAAAAATGGTGCGCACGTCGATGTTCGTGTCTCTATCACCCCTACCTACTATGGTGAAAACGCTGTACTTAGACTTCTCGCCGACCATTCCTCACAATTTAGTCTTGAAATGTTAGGATTTTGCGCTGCAGACAGAGAAAAAATCGAGGTTGCAATCGCCCAGCCCTACGGCATGATTCTCGCCACCGGCCCAACTGGTTCGGGCAAAACCACCACTCTCTACACGCTGATAAAGATGCTCAATAAAAAGGAAGTGTCAATTATTACCGTCGAAGACCCGATTGAGTACGCCATCGGGGGTATCACCCAAATCCAAATCAATCCCCGTTCCAACCTGAACTTTGCAACCGGATTACGTTCAATCCTACGCCAAGACCCTAACATCATCATGGTGGGAGAAGTGCGTGACGCCGAAACAGCCAGTATTGCAGTAAATACCGCCCTGACTGGACACCTTCTCCTCTCAACCCTCCACACCAACGATTCAGCAACAACACTTCCCCGTCTACTGGATATGGGTATTGATGCGTACCTCGTAGCTTCAACTGTAAACGTTGCGATTGGTCAGCGACTAGTCCGTAAAATTTGTGAGAAATGTAAGGAGTCACACACCCTCACCGAAGCCGAACGGAAGAATCTTCTCCAGACACTCCCCGCCCGACTCATAAAACATGAACGGGACATAACGAGTACTTTCTACCGAGGTAAAGGGTGCAAAGCTTGCGATAAAACTGGCTTTTCTGGTCGCATTGGTATCTACGAGGTACTAGTTGTGTCTCCAGCCGTGCGCGAAGCCCTCCTCAATCGAGCGCCCTCAAGCGCCATTAAAGAACTAGCGATAGAGGAAGGTATGACGACGATGTTTGAAGATGGTCTGATAAAGGCGGTTGAGGGGCATACCACACTAGCGGAAATACTTCGTACTATTAATGAATAATCATTCGCCGCATTCTACTTTATGATTACCAAACTAAAATCACTCTTCGCCACAAATGTGGCAGTCTCAGACACTCCAACTACAGATAACCCTCAAGTGGGCGCATACGAAGTAGTATCGTCTGTTTCAGAACCGGCACCAGCGCACTTTGTTCGCTTCTCTATCAAAGAGCAAGTGCTGTTTGCAAAGCGATTAGCCTTTCTTTCAAAAGCTGGCGTTAGTATCCTCGAGAGCGTTATCATCATCCGCAACCAAACGAAAAATAAGCGAAAACGTCGGATACTCGATACGGTGGTGGCCGACGTGGCAGCCGGACAATCTCTTTCCAGAAGTCTCGAACAATACAAGCAGCTTTTTGGTGAATTCACCGTCAACATCATTCGGATCGGCGAGACAGCCGGTGTTCTACCCGAGAACCTGATGTACCTGGCCGAAGAACTTTCCAAAAAACAAGCCTTGCAGCGCAAAGTGCAAGGGGCACTCATCTACCCAATTTTTATTACTATCGCCACGTTTGGTGTCACCGGCATGCTGATTATATTTATCTTTCCGAAGATTATGCCGATCTTCGTCTCACTCAACGTCACGTTACCTTGGACGACGCGAGTACTATTGTCAGTAAGTGAGTTTCTAAGCGCGTATGGATTTATCGCTTTGCTCGGATTGATACTCGCGGTAGCGTCATTTGAAATATGTCGCCGGACTATCGATCGACTTCACTATGCCATGGACTGGCTGCTTCTAAGACTCCCAATCGCCGGCGGAATTGCTCGCTCCTATAACTGTGCCAATTTCTGCCGCACCGTCGCGCTCAATATCAAGTCCGGTGTCAGTCTTTCGGAATCACTGTTTATTACTGCCGAAGTCACCAAAAACTCTCTCTACCACGAGGCCTACCTTGATTTTGCAGCGCACGTAATGAAGGGTGAAAAAATCTCCACCACGATGACAAAATACAAGTACATATTTCCGGACATGTTGCCGCACATGATTCTAATCGGCGAAACAACCGGCAGTCTATCCAATACCCTCAGTTACCTCTCCGATCTCTACGAAGCCGAAGTAGAAGAAAGCACCCGCAACCTTTCAAACTCAATTGAACCAATCTTGCTAATGACGATGGGCATCATGGTCGGTGTTATTGCCATTTCGGTCATTGCGCCAATTTACGAGGTAACCAAGAGTATTGGTAACGCCCGCTAGACATATGACTCAGACCAGTCAAAGTGGATTTACCCCCACACCAAATTTTATACAGTCTGTAGTAGATGGTTTTGAAATGTTTCTAAATTATAAGCTGCGTCAGTTATCTAAAATTATTAAGAGACGTGAGCAAAGCTCACCGTATAAAAATTGGTGTCGAGGGTTTACACTCATAGAAATCACTATTGTGCTGGCGCTTGTTGGTGTGATCGCTGCCTTTGGCGTGGCGATGAGTTACAGCTCCTTGTCGCAGACAACTGTCACCCAAGAACGCGATTTGTTTGTAACACTACTACTGCGCGGTACCCGGGCTGCGGCGATTGCCAACATGGAAGAAGCGCCGCATGGCGTCTATATTGACGACGCCAACAATAGGTACATACTATTTACAGGCACAGCTTACAGTTCAAGCGACCCAGACAACCGTTCTGTTCCCTACACCGATGACGTGATTACGGTCACCAATAGCGGCGGCAACACTATCGTCTTTGATCAGCTCTCAGGTAAAGTAATTACCGGCGCTGGAAGCATCAGCATCGGCAACGGAAACGCAACGCAAGAAATCATTATCCGCGAATCTGGACAAATTGATTGGTAGATATGAAGACACACATAACTAAAACCACAAATACAGCCACCGGCGGATTTTCTACCATCGAACTTCTGATTGCTTTTTCGGTCGGAATCATTTTTCTCACCGCTGCTATGATGGTCTCGTTTAGTGACCCCACCCTAGCCCGCCAAATATCTCTCGATAGCGGCCAAGTCGCCGCCCTTGATGTAGCCTTAGACAACAACGCACTAGCGACTTCCAGCAACAAACTCGGAAATATTGTAGCCAAACTTACTAGCAACTGGAAAACCGCTATTAGCGGCGACAGTCCCAATCCCACCTCTCCCTATACCAACACGCCCGACATCACCGATATTGCTCCGTGCCTCAAAGAAATCTCCAACGCCACCACCTGGAGCACCCTTGGTGCACGAGGTCGACAAATTACCTTTGGCACCGCTCTTGGTGACATGACCACCGCCAAAGCCCTCGGTCGCGGCGGCTGCGATCCTCTACCTCCATCTGATTGGGCTAGTCCTGTGGATGATCCTAATGCCGCAATAAATGTTTCTGGTGCTGATGGTGGCACTGACATAGCTGTGCGTTCTTTTAATGGGAAACGCTATGCGTTTACAACCTCAAACCCAAGCGGAGGTGGCGGACCAAAAAAGGAGTTTGCTGTTGTAGATGTTAGCGATAACAATATCCTACCCAGTGACGAAAAGGGTAGTATACCGAAAGATAAGGGGTTGCTTGGACTAGTTGTCGTAGGAAACTATGCTTATGCACTAAATAACGACCCTCTAAACCAACTTCAAGTTATAAGTCTCACAAATCCTGAAGCACCTTCCAAAGTCGGAACCCCATTTGCTCTTCCTGTTGGGAATTGTAATAACGGAACAAACTGTCAACGCATTGGACGGAGTATCGCATACTACAACGGCTACTTATATATAGGTACAGGGGCTAGCCAAGCTGGCGGGACGGCTAACAAAGAGTTCTTTATTTACTGTATAAATGACAGCAGTGTTGTTGGCTGTACTGCGACTACTCCGGTATTTAGAGGCAGTCTTAATATAGATCACATTATTTATGACATTGCGATTAAGGATAATTACGCTTACTTAGCAACCTCAGCAGACTATGGCGAACTACTTGTAGTAAACATCACAAGTAAAACAGCACCCAGCCTGCCATCTGACTACACAACAACCCCTAATATCAATAATCAAAAATATAATGCTCTCACAGTAGCGAATGCAGCAAGTGGCGAGGACGCAACCAGTATCTATGTTTTAGGCAAATATGCATACCTTGGAAGAAAGGCAGTAAATAATTCTAACAAAAGTGATTTCTACGTTTTGGATATATCAAACTCTGCCTCTGTAACTAAAGTAGGTTCAGCGAGACTTATGCCACTATGCTCCGGGAATTCTTGCAACAACAATAACGCTACTTATCTCTCCGGTGCTGTGGCCCAAGGTAACACCGCCTTTCTTTCAACCTATGCCAGCAATAAATCATTTTATATTGTAGATATAACAAATCCTGCCGCGCCTACTCTTCGAAATTCATGTAGTGATGACATTAATACTTCACAATGGTCAACCGCTTTAGAATTTAAAGATAATCAGGCATATCTGGTGCATTCAAGCGGTAGTGTCTTTCTAAAAATTATTTATGACAACGGCAATGTCTGCACACCATAAAACTTCTGGCTTCACTCTGATTGAAACGATTATTTATATCGGTTTGTTTTCGCTAATCTTTACCGGCATCTTTGTGAGTATCCACCCACTCTTTACTGGCGCGGCACGAATGACTAGCAATATTGCGATTGAGGGTGAGTCGGCATTTATTCTCGCCAAGATCGAGTACGCTTTGTCTGATACAATCACTTCCCCCGAAGGAGTTGTGACGACACCAACCGCTGGGACGACTGGCAACACTCTGTTGCTAGAGTTCGACGGAGATGAACGGTTTGTCTTCGCGATGGACAACTCAAATGCCTTTTGTTCACCGCCACTAGTCTGCAAGATGCTCACTCTTTCAGAAGACGGCGCAGCAGCACAACCCCTCAATGCTGGACGAGTCCAGATTGAAAACTTTTCGGTGACACACGTCGACCCACCTGGTGACGGACCCCGCTACCTAGACGTTTCATTCACTGCCAACGGCGAACCGATCGGGCCGGTTCGTTATTACCTGCATTTTTAATATGGAAAAACCTTCGTCACAACCGGGCTTCATTGCTCTCATTTCCATCCTGATTATTTCAGCGGTACTTTTGGTGACGACGCTTGGGCTAGCACAGTTTGGTATTGCCAACCGTTTCTTTATTCTTAACTTGGAACAAAAGGCTAGTAGTAAAAAACTCGCCGAGGCCTGCGTTCATATCGCCCGCATTCAAACCTACAACGACCCTCTGTACGTACGTAACACTCCTCTCCCGGTTCCGGTGGCCGACGGTACGTGTACCATTATTTCCATCACTCCGAGTGGAAATAACACGGCGATACAGGTGAGTGCTCAAACTAGCGAAGCTATCACTAACTTATCTGTGGTCGTCGACAACACCGACGGCGACTTCCTCTCTTGGGAAGAAGTGCCCACCCTCTAATACCCTGGGGTGCGACCGTACAAGCCGGTCGCACCCCAGGGTATTAGAGCCCTCTTGCCAAGCCCCCAGCCCAGGTATACGATTGGCATACATTGACTGTTCTTTCCCATTAAAAACTATTGAATAATTATGAAAAAAGTAAACGAATTTAAAAAGAAAGCCCCCCAAGGCGGCTTTACCCTTATTGAAATCTTGATTGTTATCGGTATTATCGCCATTCTTGCAGCCATTGTGCTCGTGGCAGTAAACCCAGCAAAGCAATTTGCTGACGCTAACGACGCACAACGTGCAAGTAATGTTAACGCTATTTTGAACGCGATTGGCCAATATATGGTAGACGAAAGAGGTCTGGGTAATATTGATGCAGAGATATCAACTACTGCATCCGAGATTTCTTCAGCCGGCGCTGATATTTGTACAGAACTTGTACCAGAATACCTAGCGGCTCTACCAGCAGATCCAAATGAAGACCCTCAAAGCATCCCTGCAGGAAGTGGCACCAACGAATGTGGTGGCACGTACAATACTGGATATGAAATATCGCAAGATGGTGACCGGATCACAATTACAGCACCTGGTACAGAAGATGGCGACATAATTACAGTAACTCGCTAAACGACGACTATATAAAAAACGGTGGGACTTATAGTCCCACCGTTTTTTATTTGTCCCTACACCGTCACTGCTTCTCTTTCTGGTTCCGCGGTCTTTTTT
>JAYVBM010000060.1:0-6136 GCA_043750495.1 Minisyncoccota bacterium
TGTTACAAAAAACGGCCGGACGCAAGGGTCCGGCCGTGTTATTTACGAGAACTCAACCACTAAGGCTGCGTGGTCTGAAGCCAGTACTCCGTCTGCAACCGCAAACGAGTGCACGGTAACGTTATTGCTCACCAGTGCGTAGTCGGCATACATCGATTCACCTTCGACATCGAAGTTTCGATAGGCGGCAGTACGAGTGTTCTCAATGCCGAACTCCTTGATGAGGTTGCGGTAGTGATCGCCTTCCATCAATGCAAGTGCATTGGTGTTAATGTCGAGATTGAAATCGCCACCAAAGACGATTTTGTCGACGTCATACATGTTTGCAATGCGTATCAAGGCCACGCGGACAAGTAGCGCTTGCTGGTTGCGGACCTCGTGGTCACCTTTGGTGTTACCCTTAATCCAGGCTCCATGTAGATGTGCCAACAGATAGCAGGTTTCACCCTTGGTGTAGACTACCCACTGGAGTACGCGAGACTTCACGTCCTCGCCGTCGAACTCTAATAATTCATGCCCATGATCGATGACGACGAGATCACTTTTCACCATCAGCGTGCTTCCAAACCCAGAATCTTTGAACTTGACTCTGTTTTGGTCACAGGTACAGGTATCGCGAGTAGCACTAATATAGTGCAATGCGTGAGTGTCCGAAAACCGTTCCCTTAACTGCTGGTACCCATTCATTTGTTCGGCTTGTTCGCCAAAGCCCGTGCTGTAGCGCAAGTTTGTGCCGAGTCTACTTAGTTGAACCGAGTCGACATCTCTCACCTCAGTGAGGCAAAAGACATCGGTATCGTGCGAATGATGCTCCAGAAAATCATGGACTCCGTCGGCGAGACGGTGTCCCCAGATATTCCAGAAAATTACTTTTGACTGAGTATTCATATTATTTCTCCAAAGAAGTTTCTGCTATATTTATAACACAAAAAATTGATATATCAAGGTATGGTACAATAGCATTACTATGAAATCAGAAGATTTAAAGAAGGCACCAAAGGTACTTTGTGAAAGCATTAATGTAGCTTTTACACCGGAGTTTTTCGTTATGAGCCTTAGTTCTGGGGACCAGAGCAGTATCTATTCGCTCACGCCGCAGCACATGAAGCGACTCCAGCAATACCTCACTCATCAAGTGGCCGAATACGAAAAATCTCACGGAGAAATCAAAACCCAGTGGACACCCAACATAATCAGTCCGCTCCAGCCAAGAAAGTCAGACTCCGCTTCTTAGCTTAAAAAGCTGTGGATAAGTATTGACTTATCTACGAAATATGCTATATTCCGGAACAGGAGGAGTACACCGATGAAACCCAAATATTTTCGCTGGATGATCACCTCGATCATCTTGTCGTTCGTTCTTATGGTCTTTGCGCCGAAGATTCTGGCTGTGTTTGCGGCGCTTGTGTTTGCACTACCGCTGGCAGCACTGATTCTGTTTGTGCTCGCACTTGTGTGGTATGCATTCACGCAAGACGACTCGCAGACATTGACGCAAACTCCGGACGAAGCAAAATAACAAAACCCGAACGTTTACGTTCGGGTTTTTTTGTGTACTAGATTGATATTTTAAAACTCATCCTTGTAGCAAGGATGAGTTTCTGTGGCGTCGGTTTTTTGACTACCACTTCTTTTTTTGTTCGGCGACCTCCATGGTCAATTCAGGAAAGTTTTTTTCGAGCCATTCACGAGAGGCGGTGGTGATGTCCTCACCCAGCGCAGCCTGCAGCAGTATGACCTTCACTTCGTCCAGCTGCTTGCCTTTGGTTGCCAACTCCGCGTAGGCGTCAGCCAAATCGTCGCCTTGTCCGTATCCCATTAAGTTACCTTTCGTACTAGAGGGACTCTTGTCCGTTTAATACGCTAGTACAAATATAAAGATAAGTCAATGCTAGCTATGTAAAAACTCGATTACATCGCCATCTTTTACTATGTATTCCTTCCCTTCCGTATGCAGCTTGCCCTGGTCTCTCGCGGCGGCTTTTGACCCGCACGTAACAAGATCGTCAAAAGCTACTACCTGCGCGCGAATGTATTTAGTTTGGAAATCAGAGTGAATAGCTGCACCAGCTTCCGGTCCAGTTGAACCAATTGGTACTGTCCACGCTCTAGTCTCCACTTCACCAGTTGTGAAGTAACTCATCAGTCCTAGGCGGTTGTAGCAGGCACGAATCAGTGACTCTACGCCGCTATTTTGGGCACCATACTCACGTCGGAACTCTGTTTTTTCATCTTCCTCCATGTCTTTAAGGTCGTGTTCCATCCCGGCATCGACGACAACGTATTCTGCCCCAGTGGTTTCAAAAAAGTTAACTAGTTCTTGCCATCGTTCATCATTGTGCTCATCAAGATTAAAGCCGTCCTGCTTCTTGTTGCAAATGTAGAGGAAGGGCTTGGCTGTTAGTAGATGCAGTCCTTTGATAAGCGCCTTCTCGTCTTCGTTCATTTCTAGTGAATTAACCAATTGACCAGCCTCAAGATGTGGTAGTACCCGCTCTAGAAGTGCTTTTAATGCCACTGCTTCTTTGTTGCCTGCTCGTACATCACGTTCGACTGTGCCAAGACGTTTTGAGACAGTCTCACCATCAGCCATGATGAGTTCGAGGTTAATGACTTCGATGTCACCCAGAGGGTCGACTCCGCCTGATACGTGGTGGATTTCTCCGTCTTCAAAGATGCGCACCACCTCGGCAATCATGTCGGTCTCTCTGATGTTCGCCAAGAACTTGTTACCGAGTCCTTCGCCCGCAGAAGCGCCTTTCACCAGACCGGCGATATCAACAAATTCCACAATGGCCGGGATGATTTTCTTGGAACTGGAAATAGCAGAAAGCGTGGCTAGACGTCCGTCTGGCACAGCTACCACACCGACAGTTGGGTCGATAGTACAAAAAGGATAGTTCTCCATTGGTACGGAGTTTTTGGTCAGAGCGTTAAATAAAGTCGATTTTCCAACATTTGGAAGACCCACAATTCCCACAGATAAAGACATATGGTCGTAAGACTAGCACGTGGGACTAAAGTTTCAAGGAAACTAAAACGGTAGCAGCGGAGATTCGTATTCGCAGAAGATAATATCCTGAGCGTCTTTTTGGAGAATAGTCGCCAGTGCTTGCTTAACCTGTGCGCGTCCACCAACCTCGTCCACAAGACCAGCGTCTCTTGCCCTTATACCGTTGAGAGTTGAGCCGTCAGCAATGGCTTCGACTTTTTCAACTGGAAGATTTCGGTAGAGTGCCACCATATTCACAAACTCAGTATGAATTTCGTCGAGATCACGTTGGAACAGCTCGCGCTCCTCGTCTGAGAGAGGTTTATCCGGGCTTCCCGAGTTCTTAAACTTGCCAGTGTTCAACTCTACGTATTCAATACCACTGTCTTCATTTTGTTGTGAATACTCAAGATATGACATAGTAACCCCAATTCCTCCAACCATAGACATAGGTGAAGCAACCAAATAATCAGTGGCCGCGGCAATCATGTAGCCGCCTGATGCACCGATGTCACCAATCATTCCGACTACTGGTTTGGTGCTACTACGTAGACGTTCTGAGATACGTTCAGCTGCTACAGGCGTTCCACCTGGGGAATTTATTTCAATCAAAACGGCTTCAATAGATGTATCGCTCTCCGCTGTAGTCAAAAACGTTTCAACGGCCTCAGGAGTCACAATCAAAGGCGCGTCGGTGAGTCCATAGTAGGGCCAGATTTCTCCTTCTACGGGAAGGACCGCGACATTACAAAAGCCGTCACTAATACCCAGGTCTGCTTCAAACAGCGCACCAATACCAAAGACAATCAGCATAATAGTAACAACAACTACAACTGCTTTAAAAACTATAAGAGCGACTTCGCGACCAAATGAACGTTGCATATTAGTAGATATAATAACATGACGTTAATCTTGAAATAAATGCAAGATTAAGCAATACTCTCAATAACCCATCAAACTTGTCTACCTATCATACATGATAGGTAGACAGTGGTTGTTTTGTTATAGGTCTTTATATCAATAAACATTTTAAAAAAGCGCCCTCATGTGTAACACATGAGGGCGCAGTGCCTACTGGCACTTCGAGGTTCGGTTGATCTGGTGATCTTCCAGTACCTCATCACTGCGTTGGTCGTACTCAGCCGAAGATCGAGCGTCGACGGTTCTTCGCATCTCCCTCCCTGGCTGACATTCTGGGGTCAGGTCGATGAAGACCCCGTCGAGCTTCCTTGCGATGCTCGGGTAGCTGCTGCGGACCTCTGAGTAAGAGTAGTCCATAGTAGCGCACCCCGAGGTGGCAACCAGAAGCGCTACTGCTAGCGCCGCGCGGGCATAAGGTCGATGATCGGAACGCATCGAATTTCTCCCCTGCTGTCTGCTCTGGTTTCGGCCTCGACGGTGACATCGGCTCCGCTGTAAGTTGCGTAACCACCATCTCGAACACTGCGACTGCCGTAGCTGCCGCGGCCCGATCCGCCGTGCTCTTCGTTGTACTCGACCGATGAGTCGGTGCGAATTTGCACCTCGTGTTCAACCGGTTTCATATTTTTGGGACAGCGCAGGGTATCCTGCGCTTCGACGACGATGTTGTTCGCCATCACGGAGGCCTTTGCCATCCGGGTTTGCAGACCCGTGTAAGGGTCAGACCCAGCGCAAGCTGCCAACGGAACTGCCAGCAGCAACAGCGAAAAGACTTTTATTCTGCTCATGATAGAACGCTCCTTTGTGATTGATAGGATTGCTTCAATAGTATCATAAAATACAAAAAAGTCAATAAAGCACCAGTCAGATTGGCTGGTGTTTTATCTAGAGTACCTTTGAATAAGTCTTATTTTGCGTGCTTTCCGAGAGAAGCGACATCATTTAGCCATTTTTCACGGCAGGCATCGTCTACATGTTCGCAGGGTCCGTAGGTGGTAACGCTAGTCTTGATGCCGGCAAATTCCAAAATACCGTACTGGATTTCATTGGTGTAGTCACCGAACTTCCACCAGGTTTTGAACGGACTGTGTGAGCCAGAAGTCACAAATACACGCCCTGAACGACCCTTTAAGTGTTGCTCAATCTTGCGAGTCTGCTTGTTGAAGTTAAAGGCAAAGCCTGGAAGCCAGAAGCGGTCAAAGAGTCCTTTTAGCAGCGCTGGCATGGTGGTCCACCAGTTAGGGTAGCCGATTACTAAGTGGTCGCATTCAAGAATTGCCGTTTGCAAAGTAATCAGATCGGCTTCAAGAGGCTGGATTTCTTTGTAACCCTTATGAAGAATCGGATCAAACTTCATTTGTCCGAGGTTAAACCGGTGCACTTCATGACCGGATTCCTCTGCAGCTGCTTGGTAGGTATCAAGCACCGTTCCCGTAAAAGTTTCGTGGTCTGGGTGTCCGCAGATCACTACTATCTTTTTTACTTTCATATACACAGTATTGTACTAGCAAAGGGGCGAGCCATAGATGCACCCCTGTTGATACTTACTTTCGAATGCTGCCGTTAGGATTAAACTGCCCGGCTGTGCCCATCTGCATTTTCATGAGTTTCTCTTTCATTTCAGGACTCATGATGGTAAGGATCTGCTTCTGATACTTCGGTAGCACCTTGCTGGCCGCAGCCATTTGGTTGTTACCGTTGACTTTTAGTTCGGCTTGGATTTCTTTGGCAATCTTTTCAAAGAGAACGGGATCTTTTTCTAGCATCTCCATAATCATGCGCTTCTGATCCTCAGGGACGTTTTTTAGTTGAGTTTCGAGGGCCTTCTTAATAGCAAAGTTTTTTAATTTTCCAAACATATGCGCAAGATTGTAGCATATCTTGCGTAGTATAAGGTATTAGGCATCTATATAGACAAAAGAGTATTTTAGTGGTACTATAGTCGCGCAAATTAATATCCGCAATCTTTCCTATGAAAACCCTCCTCGCCGTTTTAAATGACTTTAAAATCTTTTTTAATCCCAAAACAAAGTTTGGTCGCAAACGTAGCGTCATTACTCTAGCTATATTGGTGATTGCCTTCGCGGGATTCAAGCTATTTGGTGGTGCGGGAGCTGAAGAAGAGGCTCCTGAGTCTACTCCTGCCCAAGTTTCTGTGCTGTCTGTCAGTGAACTTGGTGCCCGCGCGAGCTTTGACACGGTCGGAAAAGTCGAAGCGGTCTC
>JAYVBM010000061.1:0-3556 GCA_043750495.1 Minisyncoccota bacterium
TATTTGAGAGCGGTGATATGAAAGTTTCCTATGCAGAACTTCCTTTTGGCAGCCAAGCTATTGAAATTGATCAGCCGGATCCCGCCATGTTCATGGTAGTGAATCGTATCATGCACGATAACTTCACTGGTTCAGAGGCGTACAACGCAAAAAAAGCCTGTGGAGTTTTTTGGCAAGTCGGGCATGAGTCAGATACGGACTATATCCAACTTGAATTTTGGATATCAGACAAAGCAGCCCAACGAGCCTTTATTTCAATGATTACTCAAAGATACGCCACCGAGAAGTCTAAGGAAAATGGATATTAAATGGGACGGGGCCGAGTCAGCGTCTGTCTGTTATCTTGGCGCGGAGCTTAGTTTTCTGTAAATACAGATTACAAAGACCAGGCTGTCGAGGGTTACCGCCTCATCTAGTTGTTAGAATAGAGATTATTACCTAAGTGGATGCTATGGAACGTTTTGGTATTGAGGGACAGCGCAACGTAGCGCAATCAGTCGAAATCAGTGAAGCTGCACTTGGCCGTCTGCGTGGGGAGTTCGATGATGCAATCTCGCATGATTCGCCCGCACAGCGGGCAGCGGCTCTTGAAGCTATAATTACAAAATGCGCTGCGCCACTGCATGCTCTTGAAGCCGGTGCACAGCTTAGTCCAGAGTACGGTGCCTTTCTTGAAGCACTTACGAAAATGCATATGCTAGAAGAAGCTCATGCAAAGTTAGATAAACTAATAAACCCCGTTTCGTAATCATGCACTACACATTGATTGGTATGTCAGGTTCCGGCAAGAGTCATCTGGGTAAGCGGTTAGCAGAAATGCTTGGCTACGAATTCTTTGATGTTGATACTGCTATGGAGGCTCTCTACCAAAAACCTCTACAAGTAGTTCTTAATGAACTGGGTGACGACGAATTTCTTAGAGAGCAAGCGATGCTAGTAAAGCGGTCTGACTTTTCTGCACCGCATATTATTGCTACGGGTGGAAGTGTCGTATACACCGACGATGCCATGCAACATTTAAAAGAGATTTCAAAAATAATTTTTATTGATGTACCTCTATCCGTGATTGAGTCACGTGTCGATACTACTAGTCGGGGTGTTGTGGGTTTAGCAGCTGCGACCTTTGCCGAATTGTACGAGCTTAGGCGGCCGCTTTATCAGAAATGGGCTGATGTGACGATTACGGGGGACCTTTCCGTTGAAACAACACTTTCGTGTATCAAAAAGTAATTTGCTATAATAAATCCATATGACACTTCGAATTCTCTATATTGTTATTGGTTTTGCGATCTTAATTGGTATCGTAGCTACGGTTATGCAGTACGCTCGGCCAGCTCCGGTTGAACCGACTCCGGAACCAGTTGCGACTACCACCGAACCAGTAGTGTGTCAGCAAGATGCGATGCAGTGTGCTGACGGTGTGTTTGTGGGTCGCACTGGACCAAACTGTGAGTTTGTCTGCCCAGCTCCAACCGTACCCCTTGACGTCCAAAAGGAAATTGATAAAAAGGCTAATATTATAAAAGTGTCTAGTCCGGCTGGCATGAGCGTGGTGACAAGTCCACTAAGCCTCACCGGCCAAGCCCGTGGAAATTGGTACTTTGAAGCCAGTGCCCCGGTGTCGCTGGTAAATTGGGACGGACTAATTATTGCGGACGGTTATGTGACCGCACAAGGCGAGTGGATGACAGAAGACTTTGTTCCGTTTGCTGGTTCACTTCCGTTCACATCACCGTACAAAGCCGGCGATCCAGATTTCATGAAGCGCGGAACAATTATCTTTAAAAAAGATAACCCGTCTGGTTTGCCCGAACATGACGATGCGTTAGAGATTCCAGTTCTGTTTGCGAAATAGAACGAGACTGTACAAAAAAGTCGGTTCTGCTAAGCTGACTTCAGACAGCTCTAGAAAGGCAAGTTCATGAATATATTTATTGCTCGACACGGTCAAAACGAAGATAACGTCCAAGGTATTTTGAATGGTCATCGGGATTTACCGCTCACCGATCTCGGCCGCAAACAGGCCAGAGAATCTGGAGTGAATATTATCGAGCATTCGCTACTATTTGATGTCGTACTCACTTCACCCCTCTTGAGGGCTCATGAAACCGCAGATATTATCGCTCGTGTCGCGGGTACTCCTGTGCCCCAAGTACATCCGCTTCTTATCGAACGAGATTTCGGAATCATGACGGGGAAGAGGACGGCTGACATAAAAAGTTTGTGTTCACCAGAGATTATTGAGACTGATACTATTACTTACTTCTTGTCTCCCAAAGGCGCTGAGACATTTCCAGTTTTACTTGAACGTGCTCGTACACTTCTCGAAGAGTTAGAAGTACGTTACCCTGCCCAGACGTTTCTTCTGGTGACGCACGGAGATATGGGAAAAATGATCTACGCTGCATACTACGGACTTCCGTGGGAGCAGGTACTGACACAGTTTCATTTTGGCAACTCAGAGTTACTGAAGCTCACACCTGATTCTTCACCTGAGGATGCTCACCTGTTTACTATAGAGCAACACAATCACTAAACGCACACCAAACGCCACAACTCCTAAGGGGTTGTGGCGTTTTCTTATTGGCCAAAATAGTGTAAGGTACATGCCTATGTCACGAGCTGAAGGAATCATTGTCTTTAAAGACGTTACCTACGAGTATAACGTTACTCGACCAATTCTTAAGGATGCGAGCTTTGTGGTACGTCGTGGATCTAAGTTGACTCTCATGGGTCAAAACGGCGCCGGTAAATCAACCATCTTTGCTCTAATTTCTAACCAGCTCCAGCCGGAAGCAGGAATGATTAATCTCGAACCGCGCACCACAATCGCTGTGTCTCGTCAGATTATTCCCCGCGATGAACTGAAACTCACTGTTCGTGAATTCTTTGAGCAATGTTTTTCTGAAAAAGTCTACAATATTGACCCGAAGATTGATGATGTCTTGGAAGTAGTGAACCTCACTCCAAACGAGAAACAAAAAGAATCATTCAAGGAACGTATCATCGGAAGTTTTTCGGGCGGACAGCAGGCTCGACTCCTCCTCGCGTCAGCCCTTATTCAAGAACCGGACGTACTCTTGCTTGACGAACCAACCAACAACCTCGATACGGCTGGTATCGACCACCTCACTGAATTTTTGCGGGAGTACCGCAAGACCGTGCTCGTTATTTCTCACGATGCGGAATTTCTCAACGCTTTTACTCAAGGTGTCTTGTACCTTAATACCCAAATTCACAAAGTCGAACAATACAACGGCAACTATCATGCTGTGGTTCGAGATATTGCAGCGCAAGTAGAAAAAGAAAAGCGGCAGAACGCGCAGATGGCAAAAGAGATCCAAGCCAACAAAGACAAAGTAAACTACTTTGCTGATAAAGGAGGAAAGATGAGACTGGTTGCCAAGCGTCTACGTGAAGAAATTGAAGAGTATGAAGATAACAAAGTTGATGTCCGAAAGGAGGATAAGGCAATTCGGCCGTTTACGATTGAACCGCACGACGATATTCCGCTTGAAGTAGTAAAAATAACTTCACTCAAAGTGATCAAAAATCA
>JAYVBM010000062.1:0-2541 GCA_043750495.1 Minisyncoccota bacterium
TGACACCTAAACAACTCAACAGAACCGCGTTACGTGAGGCAAACGGATTCTTACTTTAAGATTGCAGGCTAGCAGATTTTGGCACCGCACTAAACCAACCACACGCATTCCTTTCTTCGCTAGTTCTAACGCAAAGCTAAGCGGCGGCGTAGCCGTCCGCTTGAGCGCCGGGTTAGGCATTTTAACTTTACTCTGACCCCGGTTATTCCTTTAATTTTTCCAGCCGAGCATGGTGGCGCAGATTGAAAATACGGTGCCGTTTTCCAATGCCCCCGCTTCGATGGTCGCTTTTCCATCAGCGCGCAATTCAGTGATGCGCTCAAATCTTGGTTTTAAACTCGATTCGGCCCGGCGAATCGATTCAAATATGTCATACAAAAGAAGGTTTATACGGTGATCTGCTTTTTCTGGCGATTCTGACAGACTACCTTCCGGCTGACTGTATAACAAAACGCTAAAAAATTTTACGAGAAAGGTGATCCTTGCATCAAAAAGCTCATGATTGTACAGCCAAATTTTTTCGAAATCCTCTCGATTTTTTGCTGCAAATGCTCGCGTGTAAGACAATATTTTAGTCCCAGCTAATCCGTATAAAACAGTGGACGCAAATAATTCGATACGCCTATCCAATGGAAGGCTGCCAAGAAGGCTGCTAAGCGGATTTTTACCGAAAAACATTGAGTTAAGAGAACCTATATCGGCTAGTATCTCTTCACTTAAGAATTTCGAGCCCCGAATCTTTTGTGCTGCAACAAACATATGGAGGATGGCGGGGTGTGCTGTGGACTTTGATTTTAGATATTCAGCTTGTTTGTCTATCACAGCGAGGACGCGCATGAATGTCAATAAATCCTTATCGTTCCATTTTTCACCTGATTTGAAATCAAAGTGAGCTAATTCGTGCCCAATAGAAAATGATTGGAAAAATCCAACGTCAAAGCAGGCTGTGTAGCCTGAAACCTGCAATTGTGGGGCGTAGGCACCCATGGCACGTAGGCTGTGTTCATAGTGCATAGACTCCTGCGTAAGAAGACCCAACGCAAGAGCGAGATCCTCTGTAATGACGTTCAAGGAACGCTCCGCAAGCATGGTATAAAGTAGAGACTCCAAATGAAACCGGCCCATTGTTCTTCCAGTTGGAAGATCAATATTTTTATCAAAAAATTGCAAGCCCAGAACAGCGTGATGCAATAAGTCAAAAAAACGCAGATCATGAAAAATGAAAATGCCCGTTTTCGCAAATGTTAAGAAAGGCATTGACGCCGAAGTCTTGCAATAAACGACCAATCTATTGGATTTTTCAGGGGCAATCTCGTACAGCCTTGAATGCCTAGAGATAACCTTAGTCGCGTACTCTAATTGCAAAGCATCCATTATTTTTTGAGGTTAGTTAGCACTTTTTCCAACTCTTCAGGTATCGGAGCGGAAATTAGGGTGCGGCTGTCGTCTATGTGAATGTGGACTTGCTTGATGATCAGAGTCGGATGCTCTTTTTTTTTCAGTTCACGTATCAGTGAAAGCACTTGGAGGGCTAGGGCTACTCCTGGTATTACCAGGGTGCCAATAATCTCGAGTCCTCCCAAACCGGAAGTGAACTCAACGTCTACATCCTCATGCTTCTTGATTACGACGAGGAGCGGGGCAGTTTCATCGCAATAGATATCAAAGAGGATTTCGGGTGTTTCCATAGTCATAAGTCATAATAGCCGCAAATGATGGGGAAAGTGTAGTTGAAAAATACCATGTGATCAGAAGGCCTAACGTAAAGCTGAGGAACGCGCCGCTTCTGGCGCATTCCTCTCGAACGCCATATTAGCCATTAAAGCCTGCCGTTTTGGTAGCCAGAACTAGCGCACCCGCGAATGCGGCGATGGGCAATAATAATAGGGCAAACCACCACCTGAGTCTAAGCCAACCCAAGACCAAGAATAAAGCGCCTAAAACGAGCCCCTGCCCTAGAAGAAAAGCAATGAACGGAATTTTGTCAGGTACCTCTACAGAATTGGGCAAGTGGTTTAGTAGTTCGGGAACGTTGCTGGAGGTATTCGTGGTGAGCCAGTAATAAGCAAAAATGGGAAACCAGAGAGCCGCCAGATACGCGATTTCGCGAACTAAACTGGGCAACACCATGTTCCAAGGTATGGGTTTCTCTCGTTCGGCGGTGCCTTCCTTACTTAATATCATGAGGACACGCTTTACTCCATCTGGCCAGAACGCTAGCGCTGTTTGGACACTTTTGTTGATAGCGCTCATGTCTTGTTCTTTAAAGGCTTGCAATGTCGCCTTAATCGAGAACGCCACCATAACCCGAATTAGTATAGTGATTGCAATGAGCATTCCCACTGTAGACCAAAAAAAGAGGCCTACTAGACATGCCACTACTTTGATAGTCCAAGTCATTACGTTAAGCATTTATACGCCTCGTGGGTTATTGGGGTGATGGCTAACGTAGAAGTGAGCGGCCTGCGCGGCTTTTGGCGCAGGTCCGCTCGACTGCCGGGTTAGACGCTACTACTCCTAACTCCGAAAAACACCACACCT
>JAYVBM010000063.1:0-4862 GCA_043750495.1 Minisyncoccota bacterium
CATGGTTCATCATGAAATCAAGCCAGTAATCTTCGTTGCCTTTATAAATAGCGGCGAGCGTCTGCGCGTCGCTGACACTAAAGCCTTTGGCCGTGAGAATGTCTACCGTTTCTCTTACCTCTAAATCAGGATTGGCTTTCATCTCCGCCATCTCTTCTTGACGCTTTACCTGGTAGAGGTCCTTCTCAGAGCGTACCGAGAGAAAGTTCCCTAGACCCATAGATGCCGCATCCGCAAAAAGATTCGCGAGACCAAAAAGGAGCACCACGGTGAATGATAGTTGCGTCACCACATCACTTGAGAGCGCTGCCCCAGCAAATCCAGCCACCACCGCAAAGGTAGTCACAATCCCGTCAATCCCTCCATAAATCACCTCTTTAAAATATTGGGCAAATTTTGCCCAGACCTTATTTACTGTTGTTTCCATAATGACAAATCATACCATGATATAAAGGCTGGCCCCATCACTAACTTTTGTGTCGTATAGTATATGAGTGCACTATTTCTATGTAATTGAAAATCAGATTGGAGAGCTTTACTTTGGTAGTACAAGCGACCTAAAACGGCGGCTAGACGAGCATCAGTCTGGAAAATCAAGGAGCACTAAGGGTCATATATGGACATTAGTCTATTACGAGGCTTACCGATCAGAAACAGATGCTCGAAACAGGGAGAGCAGGATCAAATCCTATGGACAGGCCTGGAATCAACTTAAGAAACGAATACATTCTAGCCGTCAACACAAAAGTTAGTGCGGGGCTGGTGTTTTTCCAGATATTTGGTATTATTTGCGGCACGTTTTGCGGACATGCTGGCAAGCTACTACCGCCCCGCAAAACGAGCCAGATTAGCTATAAACGCCAGTTGGCGAGGATGTCATACGGACATTTTTGGTTCTATCGTCTAACGGTTAGGACGTCAGGTTTTCATCCTGGAAATCGGAGTTCGATTCTCCGTAGAATCACGAGTATAGAAAAGAGCGCTTCTTAGGAAGCGCCTTTTCTATTTCACTCGGATGTCAATATTTCCCATAAGGTCTAATGGGAACTGGCAGTGTACTGGTGATGTGAAACTATTGCATGTAATCAATAACAATCTCGATTATTACTTTTACTTCTTCAGTACAGTTTAGAAAACTTATTCGGTCGAGAACATCGATTCCATAATTTCTTATCAGCTGACTAAGAAGAGCGTGACAAAAAGATTGAGTCAAAGAATCAACCCCTCTAAAGTCCAAAACCAAATCTTCACCACTCTCTAAAATCGGGGTTATCTGATTTAGTCTAATTTCTCTTGCAGTGTCTTTGTTCTCAGCAAATGAACCCACTTGTGGAAGTAATTCTATGGTTTTCATATAAACTTTGCTTTTTTATAATGCTTTTTTCTTCTTTCGCGGACAGTCGTCGTATAGACTTCACGAATAGTTTTTAATAGTGTAGCAAAGTCTTCGTTGTCGTTAAGAGTCATGTCGATACCAACTACTGTACCTGTCCAAACAGGCAGCCCTGTTTCTAGGGTGTGGCGGTCTGCGAAAGGATCACTGTTCAAGACCAACGGCTGTCCTGGTTTACCTTTCAATAACTTATACAAAGTGTCCCCACTATAGATAACAAAATAGTCTCGGTTTACTTTAGAAATTGATTTAGTAAAAAACAACCCTGCTCCAGCATTGTAGTCAGTACCCCCTTCTCTTGGGGTCGTGCCGGTTATACCCGGAGTCAGGGCCAGATTAATTGCATCCTTGTCCGTTTCCGCCACATGAAATCTTCCTATTGTCTGTCTGATTCCGACGCCGGTGTCGGCGATACCAATTCTGACAGTATTTGTTTTTTTGTAATACTGCGCTGCAACCATAGCGCCATATGGAGATTGTGAGTGTTCTAAGACGTTGCGTACTAACTCACTCACAATGTATTTGATAGACTGGGCCTGTTTCTTGTCCAGATGAAGCAAAGGAATCATATCCTCTATAAATTGTGCGAGCGAATCCGAACTTTTTATCTGAGAAATAGGAATGAAACGTCCAGCAGATTCGTGCTCAGTAATATTCATTTCTGAATCTAATTGCAAAAACTTAAAAAGTCGCATCCTCTCAAAGTAATGCTTAGAAGTTGCGGTAAATTTTTCACAACGAATAGGTCTTTCATCCTGACTCTCTGTTCGTGTCTTCACACCCAATGCTGCGAGCATACACAAGACGACAGGATGCACTGACATCCATTTCTCATTCGCTGTTATCCGAATTGTAGCAGGGTCAGAAAAATCAGCGGTTTTAATAAACGCATTGATATTCCCAAGAAAAGCACTATTTGGTATATGGATTATCATAATAGTGTTAATTATACCGGGATTTTATGAAATTAACAATTCCCGGGACTTTAAGCCATATTTTGAGCTTTTTACCGGGATTTTACTAAATCAGCAATTCCCGGTGGGAATTTATCTAGATAATTTAGCTTTGTAATAAAAGAGAAGACTACTTACCCCCCAACTCCCTCACAATCTCCTTCTCATTTGTCGCATCCAGCGACTTCTTAAACCTCGTTCCCTTCTTACCTTTTACCCGGGATTCACATTCAGCCCAAGTTTGGTGAATCTGCACCACTCCATCAACAGCACTCACATACGAGTGAGCCTTTAGATTTTGTCTCTTGCGTGCGTCACTGCGCTCTTGAGCCTTAGTCTCGTCGTATGAGGTATCGTGAATATTTAGTCCATAGCTAGTAAGTGGACCGCTGTACAATTCAAACGTTCCCATCTGTGCAAACGTCGAGGCAATGACGTCTGCCCGTTCATTTCCCACAATACCAACATGGCCCGGCACCTTGTGCCAAATAATTTCAACCTTACCAAGTAGTGGCAGCAACTCTTGCCAGAGTTCTTTATTTAAAACATCAGTCTTGGTGGATGTCTTCCAGCCATTTTTGGCCCAACCAAACACCCAACCCTTGGCACCTTCGACGACATACTTGGAGTCAGTATAAATTTCTACCGGCACCTTTTTCGTAGCCACTTCTTTGAGCGCCTCGACAACGGCCTTTAACTCCATCTCATTATTTGTTGTGTATTCTTTAAAACCGCCTTTTTCCAAAACCTTATCAGCATGAGAAATGACGACACCATAGCCTCCCCGGCCCGGATTTCCTTTAGCGGCACCATCAGTAAAAATCAGTATCTTGTCCTTCATAATTTTAAAAGTCTATCACATTCAAGAATCTCCGTTATTAATCTGAGACGAGGTTGCCCAGGCAAAAAATGACCGGAAAAGAGATTAGCGTCGTAGCCAGCGAAGTGACAAAACCAAGAAGTCTCACTATCTCAATCAGGTGAAGAAGCTACGTGAACAGATACAATGCCACAAACTGTTCCCCACTCTTTAAGACTAAGGCAGGGATGGAAGAACTCACAAATGAACTTCTAGGCATTGCCTAGGAAAACTTGTACTAGGAAACGGAATTATTACAGACTCTGCTTCTCCCATAATTCATAGAAACGTCCCTTTTTACCATAGAGCTTCTCAAAGTTCCCCTTTTCTAGAATCTTTCCGTGCTCAAGTACTAAAATAGTATCCATTTCTTTGATAGTAGTGAGACGGTGAGCTATGACAACAGCTGTCACAGTGTCGAAAAATTCATGGAGGGAAATCCGAATCTTTTCTTCTGACTCAATATCAAGGTGCGAGGTAGCTTCATCTAGCAGTAGAAGTTGGGGATCTTTAAAGACTGCTCGAGCGATGCCAAGCCGTTGACGCTCCCCGCCAGAAAGGCGTACACCCTTTTCGCCAATCAATGTATTCATACCTTCTGGCAAACGCCTCATAAACTCATTTACGTACGACACTCGCAAGGCTTTCCTAAAGAGCTCAGAACGATAAGTCTTCCTTGTATTCGCCAGTGTGATATTCTCTTTCAGACTAAAATTAAAGACTTCCGTATCTTGCAGAACCACTGCTGTGTACGCGAAGTAATCACTTCTGCTTATGTCACGAAGTGGTACACCATCTACAAAAATATCTCCGGTGTACGATTCGTATTCCTTAAGAAGAAGTTTAAAGATTGTGGTTTTGCCAGCACCTGAGAGACCGACGATACCGACCTTTTCACCTCTTCTAATATCAAAGGAAATATTGTCTAAGACAACATTGTCATTGTAGGCGAAAGAAACATTTTTGAATGATATAGTCTCCCACTTCGTGGGAAAGCTAACCTTCCCTTCTTCCGCATCAATCCTTATTGGTTCGTTGAGAATCTCAAACATCCGACCGATACTCAATTTCGCCACTTCATAATCTTGAGCCACTTCAGCCATATTACCGACCGCTGACAGCACTTTTGAGAAGTACAAATTGAAAAGAACTAAAAATCCCACTTCGTAGTGACCTTGTATGACGCCGTAGGTTATTACGGCAAGCATTACCACCTGGAACAGTTGTGCGTATGCACCCCTTGTGTATCCACCAGTTTGAAACCAGAAGATGCGCCTACGGATTTTTATATACAAATCCTTTGACGCGACTGAGAGTCGTGACAAGAGTACGTTCGCCATCCCCAGCACTTTGATTGTCCTAATGTTGTTGAGAGACTCGAACAGCAACCCTTCCACTTGCTCTTCCTGCATATTTGCTCGTAGTGTTGCTTGCGCTGCCCTCTTTCTAAATACCCGCGCCAGGAAATAGTACGAGAGCATAAAAATGAATGTAACGAGAGCGATCGTAAAATCGAACTTTGCAATAATGATAATGGCTCCAATCAACTCAACCGCAATCGGTAACATGCTGCTAATCCAGATGCGCAAGACTCGATCAGTGCTCCGTGCTCCTCTGGTAATTTTCTTTAGTTTGCTACCAGTGTTCTCTTGCTCGT
>JAYVBM010000064.1:0-13375 GCA_043750495.1 Minisyncoccota bacterium
CTTCCCTTATTTGCCATCATGGCATTGTCTTTCTGCATCATAGCCCCGTCATTTTTTTGCATCATTGTGTCTCCCTCCATTTGTTTTTGTTCCATCGCCTGCTTCTCCATCATCATTTTTTCCTCGCCGTCCTTTTGCTCCATCATCATCGCATCCTTATTGCTACTTGAGATACCATACGCTCCCAGTCCGATAACTATCACTGCGATTACTCCCCATATAATATTTTTTGTAATTTTTGTTTCCATATATCTTTATTACTGTTTATACTAAAAACCTCTATATCAAAAGTATAGGGAAATTTACTTAAAATGTAAAGTAAACTTTACATCCAACTTTGGGACTATTCTAAATATAGCCGAGAAACAAGCTTTGATAGCACCATCACTGCCAGAGCAACCGCAATCCACGGGTCGATTGCATGCGCGAATCCTTGGACTATGAGTGCCAGCATAAGTACGCCAAGACCCGATAGGTAGGCTGTTCGCCCAGATTTCATCTTCAGAACGACCTCGCGCTCATCGTGGGCCTGCTCCTGCATCACAAAGCCAGCCCAGACCAAAAGAAGAATCACTACAAGCAACAACGCTGTCATCTCCCCCATCATCGGCATCCAAAATGGCACTAGGTCAGCGAGGGTAAGGAGGAAAAAAGCGAGGACTCCGGCAACAATAATGTGAAGATAATTTTTATTCATACGCGATACTAAATAATGACTCCACCGATACCGAAAAAACCTCAGCGAGTTTCAACGCCAAAAGCACCGATGGTGTGTAGTTGCCACGCTCAACAGCAATCACGGTCTGACGTGTGACTCCGACTTTTTCGGCCAGTTGTTCTTGCGTGAACCCAAGCTTTGCCCGATATTCATACACATTGTTTTTAATCACCACATCCATAGCTTTATTCCGACCGAAGGTCCGCGGAGTTAAAAAGGACCCCAAACTGCTCACACCACACGAGTGCATATTGATACTTTTGCAGATCAGTGCCGACGGGGATAGTATAGTTGACGCTTCCCTGCGTAGCCTTGAGCTCACCTAAGTTAATGAATTCCGACGCTTTAAGATCGGTACTGAGGTAGACCTTTAGATCAGGTCCATTAATAGTTTTAAAATTCTCATAGCGGAGAACCGTCTCGGTTTCACTCTTAAGAACAGAAACTGTACCCGAAGCTGGGTGGGCTTTAGTAGCGATAATCGGCTGAGCTGAGACTATCGTTGATGCACTTGCGGGCGCCGAATCTTCTAGCATCACAGTCCTCCAAAGCGGTGACACTCCGTAGTAAAACACCGCCAAAAACACCGTCAGTAAAACTATCAATGCAATCTTGTACCTTCTTTTCATTAACCCCACTATAACATGTATAGTTGACTTTACAAGCTTATTCTTATTTTTTGCATTGCTTTACCACTACATAGAACACGTAGAGACTTCCGACGACTCCTGCGGTCGCCAACCAAAGGAGATATTGCGAAAATAATTCATGCCAATAGGCACCAACCACAATTCCAATAAAAAGCGCCGTGGCCCTGGCGACGGCCATCTGCCAAAAATGAAGTTTAATCATACTATTTATTTGCTATCCAAACTTTTAAAAGATACAGACTTAACAAAAGCCCGATAACAACAAATGCTGTTACGTATTTGGCGAAAAGCTCTGGCCAAGTTGCTCCGACGGCAATCCCAATGAGAAACACCGCCCATTTGAGCATGCTCACCTGCCACCAGGTTAGTGTTGTGGTCTTAAAGATATTCATACAAAAGTGCTAGTGATAATAGCAATTGTATCACCCTAAGCTGAGCAAAAGAAAAGGCGCCTAGTTATACTAAGACGCTCTTTCTAAGGGAACCACAGACGCATGCCCCTGACTTGAAGTCTAGGTGGGCACCCTTTCCGATTCGTGTCAGAAATCTGTTGCCAGTTCTCTTTACGTCTCGCGATTGCAGGCAGCCCTAATGCTTTGTATTCTGGAACATACGTGATGTGGTTCCATTTTTATTATACTCCGAAATTTATAATTGGAAATGTGGACAAAGCATTACCAAAAAACCGAGTAATTGAAAGAGTGCGTCAGATACTAGGCGCACAAAAGAAATGCCACGAGCCGTACTCTTTTGTACGGTGAGTGGCATTTCTTGCAGTGTAACGAAGTAGGTGGTGTGCTATTTCAATTACTCGTTTACTCCGTCGAAGTTTACGTCATAAAGGATTTTTTCTTGGGCGGTCACGTAGTCCATGATTTCTTCATCCTTGAACCAAATGACGATTTCACGTTCGGCTTCTTCTGGAGATTCTGATTGGTGCACGAGGTTTCGTACAGCGCGATTTTCAAAGGTCGCGTGTGAGTAAGAGTCTAGGGTGTAGTCGCCACGGATTGTACCAACGTCTGAGGTAGATGGTTCGGTAGTACCCACAATCTTGGTCACTACTGAAACAGCTTTATTACCTTCCAGGATCATCGCAACCACTGGAGCAGCGGTCATGTAGCGGACGATGGTTCGGATGATGTCCTTTCCGTATTCAGCTGGTTCCTTGGTGATTTCCTTACCTTGAGCAGTAAGTTCGGCGACGATTCCCTCGCCCTTACGCTGGTACCACGCGTCGTCCTTGTTGTAGTGGACGAGTAGCTGCGCTTCAGTTGGCACAATCATCTTCATAGCAGAAATCTTGAGCCCGGTGTTTTCAAAGCGCCTAGTAAGCTCGCCGACGAGGCTTCGTTGGACGGTATCTGGCTTTAGCAGCACTAATGATCGCTCTTGGTGTGGAAGTTTACCCATATATAAAGTTAATTTTACGGGCGCAGTATACCCCACACTAACTTTTCTGTCACCTCTGTTTTATTAAGAATTTATGTTTAATAATTTTTTAATCACTATAAGAAATAGTCTTAAATTTATTGATTATTTACGGTAAAACAACAGAAAAGTTAGTGTCGGGGTATAACAAAATAGCCAGAAATTACAAAGTTCTAGAAATGCTGGAATACGAAAAATCGCGGTATCGTTTGCAAAAACGATACCGCGATGAATAGAACTAGCGCTGCCTCAAGCAGACTGCAGCTTCAAGAGCCGCTTGGAGATCAGCTCGTAGGAGATCAGCGCGAAGACCAAGCCCGCGAGTGTACCAGCCGGCCACGACCCGAGATAGTAGCCGACAAGCGTGCCAAGCATAGCGTCGAGACAACAGAGCATACGTCGCTCGGAATGCACAGCAACAAAAAGTGTCTTGCCGAACACACCAGTCTGGCGGACAAGCCAGCGACCGCTTTTGTACAGACCGACCACCAGCCACGGCAGCGCCTTCAGGAAAACGAAGTGTGCAATACCAATGGGCGATACCCAATAGAAAATGATTTTCATATCGAGTCTCGGAGATTTCGTATCTTCAGCATCAATGATTGTGAAGAAGAGTGACATTACTACCACCATCAAGACAAGCATCATCGTGGGTACTTCTGGAACAGTATCAACACCATCAAGAATAGACGGTATCGACATGTAAAGCCCGATAAGCAGAATGAGACTCCCCATATAAAGGCCGTTTATCTTTGAGGCGCGAGGTGTATCCCAATAGGAAGTGAAGCCAGTGCCGACAATTCCCCAAAGCCCAGCCGGAAGTCGATACGCAAGGCGACCTGCAGAGAGACACTCCCTGCAAAAACCTCTGAAATCAATAGCTATGTAGCCAACGAGACCGCCGACCATTACGCCAAGAGTGGCCGCAAGACCGCTTTTGACGCTGATGAGTGATGCGATTTCAACCGCCGTGAAAGCGCCCAAAGTGGCGCCGAGCGCCGCTGCAAACAAGAATGACAAGGTACGATTCATCTCTTCCTCCAATTTCTACGTCAAAATGAAATGGTAGACGTAAAATCTACTTTACTATTAAAAATAGTTTTGTCAATACAAACACAAACGGCGCACGTGTGTGCGCCGTTTGTTTTCTGGGCTTTTTTAGGACTCTCTACTTACTTGGTTTGGTCAAAATCACTGGGCCGTTTTCGGTAATCGCCACTGTATGTTCAAAGTGAGCACTCCAAGATTCGTCTTCGGTGTAGACCGAGTAACCATCTCCGTCGTCGTCAAAAAAGACATCCGCGCCACCGATGTTCACAATCGGTTCAATCGCATACACATGACCGACTTCAATTAGTGGGCCAGTACCGGCTCGGCCAAAGTTTGGGATAGTCGGTTCTTCATGCACGGCGTAACCGACACCATGACCACAGAGCACTTCTACAATGGAAAAGCCGCGAGATTCAACCAGAGTCTGAATAGCGTGACTGATGTCGCCAATGTGATTGCCCGGTACAGCTTGTTTGATACCAAGCGCGAGTGCTTCTTCAGTCACGGCCAGAAGTTTCTTGGCCTCTAGAGAAATCTCTCCGACACCGACAGTTATACCTGAGTCAACAATCATCCCTTTGTGAGCAATCGACATATCGAGATTGACGGTATCGCCCTCTTTTAAGATCACATCTTCACTTGGCACTCCGTGCTGTACGCAGTCGTTGACTGATACACAAATCGCCGCCGGATACGGTGTCTCCGCAAAGGTAGGATGGTACCCCAAAAGAACTGGCTCCACTTGGTATTTCTCAACTAACTCCATCGCCATGTCGTCTACATCAAGAGTAGTCATCCCCGGTTTAAGTGCTGCCGCAAGCTCACGTAGCATGCGTCCGAGAATGCCTCCGGCTTCTTTGAGTACCTCAATCTCTTCGGGAGTTTTTTTAGTAATCATATTAATTAATGTTAAGGGCCTTCAATATCTGTCCATGGACTCCTTCTACAGTATCAGTGCCGTCAATATCATGCACGATCGTATCTGGCCTGACGCGGTAGTAGTCGAGTACGGGTAGTGTATCTTCACGGTACCAGCGTAGACGCTCTTCAATTGATTTTTGTGTATCGTCCGCTCGGGCGCGGCTTTGCATACGAGAGCGCACCACCTCCTCTGGTGTGTCTAGGTTAATCACATGAACATTGTTTCGTTCAAAAAATACCAAGGCTTCTTCAAGTACATGGGCTTGGATTACCGTTCGTGGGAAACCGTCAATAAGTAGGTGGCTCTTGGAATCAAGCTGGTCTAACATCGCTTCGCCCCACAAAATATGTGTGAGAAAATCTGGCTGCAAGGCTCCGGAGTCAAGAGTAGCGGCGACCTTTTTTTCCGCATACGTCTCGCTGCGGGCTGCGAGTGAACGGAAACGGCGCCCAGTCTGAATATCCACCACTCGACGGACCGGATCTTTTTCCACCATCGTCTTATCGAGTTTATTAATCTGAGTTCCCTTTCCACTTCCCTGTGGACCAATAAAAATTACTGTCAGTGCGCGCATGAGGTTACGAAATAAGATAATTAAAAACTTGTTGCTTTACTTCCTCGGTCGACAAATTGCCGTCAATGTCTATCAGTGTACCTTTTGTACGAAAGAATTCTATCGACTTGCTGGTATAGGTATGGTACTCCTCTAGGCGTTTTTCTACTGATTTTGGGGTATCTACCGCATCCCTAGCACGCCTCGCGCTGCGGGCTCGAACTTCATCGTCGCTGATTTCAAGGTGGAAGACGACATACGGTCGATGCACCCAGTGGTGGATTTCATGAAATAGCTCAGCTTCGTTTGGTTTCTTAGCCACCCCTTCAAATACAATCCGTGTGTCCGGAAAATCGGACACAATTGCACCTGTCATCCAAAATGAAGCGACCCATTCCGGCATCAAGTAGCCGTTTTCGTAGGTTTCTTTCATTTGTAAACCAAACGGGGTCGGCAGCTGTGTGGTAGCGCGCATCTTGTCACCATTTGAATAGAGCGTACCTCCGAATGCATCTAGTACGTTGTGGGCCTGAGTGCCTTTGCCAGACGCAATTTTCCCCATAAAGGCAACACTTTGAAACTTGGTTGTATATTCCATAAGTCCCCCGAGAGTACCAACTTTTTAGAGCTTGCGCAAGAATATGGTATTCTTTGAACACATGAGACGAAAGCATATCATCACTATTTCCGGCAAGCCAGGCAGTGGAAAATCGTCAACCGCCGACCGTGTAGCCGAGCTACTTCAGTACACCCGTCACTCGTCTGGTGATATGGTACGCCGTGTACTCGCCAAGGAAGGTATGAGCCTAGAGGAATACAACCGTCGCGCTGCAGATGAACACGACCTTGATGACAAAGTTGATGAGGAGCTCCGAACACTTCGTAATGCAAAAGATGTGGTAATCGACTCACGTCTTGGTTTCTACTGGATTCCCGAATCATTCAAGGTATACCTTGATCTTGATCTTGAAATTGCCACCGCCCGTATCTTTAAAGACGCCGTGAATAATAAGAAGCGTAGCAGTGCTGGTGAAGGTGGTTCATCACTACCGGACGTCGCTCGCAAAGTGCGCGAACGTATGCAAGATGAACAAAGCCGCTTCCGTTCACTCTACGGTATTGACCCGTACAGCACCAAACACTTTGACCTGGTAATCGACACTTCTCGTAACGACCCGCAGACTGTAGCCATCACCGTCTTTGATACCTTTCGCGACTGGCTCGACTCCGAAACCTGGGAACCCAAACACAGCTCCGTACCGATGGGTTATTCATACAAGAACCAATATTAAATGTAAAACCTACCGATTAATCGGTAGGTTTTACGTTTAGCCACATACGTCGAATATAGCATATCGGCATTGATGAGTCATTGTATCTTATAAGATACAATGACTTTTGATTATGTATTGGTCCGGTCTCGGTTGTTGGCGATGCGGGTGTAGATGTGTTTGCGGTGGCCTATGGCATGAATGTACACACAATCGTTCTCTACATCAAAGACGATTCGGTAGTCTCCCACTCGCAGTTTCCAGAGCGGTACAAGCGATCCACGTAGTGGCTCGCCAAATGTTTGGGGGTGGGTGAGGAGTTTATTGTCGATAGCTTTTTTGATTCTCAGGCGCACAGCATTTGAAAGCGAGGGAATATCCTGCGACAACACCTTTGGATGGTAGAAGACTTTTAGCCCCATACAGCATCGTGAGAAAGATACTTGGAGCGATCAGTTTTCATACGCTCGACAGCGAGGGAAGCAAGTTCTACATCTTCAGCCAGCTCCAAACCAATTCGAAGATACTCTTCAGCTTTGCTTGCAAGCGATGTATCGTCTCGCTTGGCGAGCTTTTGGAGCAATTCACGAGTAGTTGTGTCGGTAGTAATGTGAATACGAGGGTTTATAGTGGACATATTCTAAGTGTAGCACTTTTGCTACACTTTAGCAAACTCTTTACTGTTCACCTATGACACAAAACTCCTCTTTTCTACCTATCATACATGATAGGTAGAAAAGACTTGCTAGTACGAAAAAATCTGTTAAGAGGCCGGCCGTTCTTTGTATTAGCCGCAAAATCCCCAAATAATTTCAAACAGATTTTTCTGCATCGCGATAACCGCAGGGTCCTCAATCACAATTGTCACCACTGGTGTAGTCAGGCGATGAATAATCATTTTATTTCCCGAGATAACCGCATTCACGTTTAGTGCATAATTTCTAGGGAGAATTCTCACTTCCTCACCAAAGTTTTGTTGGTACTTTTGGTACTCGCGAGCAGTGTCTCCACAGACCAAAAGTAGTCGTGCCTTTAACTTTATCTTAAGCCTCTTTTTTATGAATCTCTTGAAGTAGGCCTGCGAGTGGGTGTCCCATTTGTCAGGGTCCCCGAAGACTAAATAATCTTGATTGTGCTGGAGCTGATCAAGCAACGTGTCATATACCTGTTGCATTGCCTCCACTCCTTCAAAATATTTGACCACCGAGGAAGCTTGTTTATTCACATACAAATTATCCAAGTCAGGGAGGACATGTAGCAACGTCTCCACTTTGCGATCAAGTAACTGTTTCAAGTGGCTCGGCGCTTCGGCGGTGTAAAACGTCTTTAGTCCAATCTCACGCACTGAAACCAGTCCTTTTTGGCAGAGTGACTCTACCACCGAGTATACCGAGGTACGTTTTACACCAGACGCCACGCTTATACTTCGAATATTGCCGTATTCCATAGGCAACAACGCCAGATACACCTTAGCCTCAGGCTCAGATAAGCCCATTTCAGTAAGGTTTTTAAAGGTTATTCCAGTATTGCTCATATTTGACAAAGTTTTTGACAAAATAAAGTATTTATAAATAAGGGTAAAAACAATGAAATATAAATACTGACGTCAGATATGACAATATCATATATGTGTTGTACGCTACAGTCAAGCTTCTCCCTTTGGAGACGCTCCTGTTCATTGAAAGGAACGTACGATGAAGTATTACGACCTGTATTTTGAGGGCAACCAAGTGGTCTTTGACAACCTGTTGTCTATCGCCGACGCCTATGATGAACCGCGCTTAGGAGGCGTGCAAAAACCATCTCTCCTCTATATTCCAGTCGAGGACAAAGCGACTGGAGATACCGCCCGAGCTATCCGTGCCGTTATCGAGCATGAAAGATGCCAAGCTCGCGGGCGAGATAGGGTGAAAAAGAAAGTACTCAGTCACATCGAGGGTGTTGGACCCGGTTGCAACAGAATGACTGCAATGCTAGAAGTAGTTCACGAGCACTTCGGTAACACGAAAAAGGGAAAGGCGATGCTAGCAAAGTACCCTTTCGACTGTCCAGACAGAGTTACTAAACAGTACGAGGACTTAATACAATCTCGGATAATGAAATATTATTCGAAAGAAATAAGCGGACCGTGGATAAATAAACCCCACCACCTTACACTAAGACTCAGTCAGATAGTCGGGTTGATCTGTCGAGATATCGATGACCAGAAACCTAACCTGGGCCTTAGGTTATATCATGGTTGGGATGTCAGAAATAGCAGAAATGTGTTTGTGATTCCCTTCAGGTATCACCGTGATCCAAGGAAGTACGAAGTTAGCGACTTTCATCGTTTTATTGTGACATTTAATCATGATACAAAGCGCTGGAACATTAAAAGTGAAAAGCCTAATGAGGTGACTGCAAGAGACCTTATGGCAACGGGCTCCATGCTGTTCCAAAAAACCCCCCAACTTACAAAATATAAAGGGTGGTGAAAAAGTTGATATCCCTGCTCGCGCGAATGTGCGAGTGGGGATTTTGTTTGATGTGTTGGCACGAAAAAATCCGCTTTGAAGCGGATTTTTTCGTGCTTTTGTTAGCAAGGGATTTTTCTTAAATTGCCTGAGATGCGAGGCGGACGAGGAAAGTATTTCGAGCCGTACTCCTTGTACGGTGAATAATATTTTCCGAAGTCCAACAGCGTAGCGAGCGAGAGTCATAAAATTAAGTTTACTTAATTTTATGACTGAGCGAGCGTACGTTGTATCCTAAGATACGAAGCAGATTAGGTGATTTTAGGAAAATCTTAATACTCTCTGAGAGAGATTTGGGCATCGAGGCGTCGTAGAATATCGAGCACCACATTCACCACAATAAGTACGGCCGTACCACCGATAGCGAGGGCTGTGACTCCGGTGAGGATTTGCATCCCGACTGGGAGGACCGCTACGAAGCCGAGGAAGAGAGCTCCGATAAGGGTCAGGCGAGTCACTACGTTGCCAAGGTACTCAGCTGTACTAGCTCCCGGCCTGATACCTGGGATGAAAGCACCGTTGCGTTGCAAGTTCTTTGACATGGCATCTGGATCAAAGGTTACCGCGGTGTAGAAGAATGTGAAGAGGAAGACCAAGACGAAGTAGGTAATACCATACGCAAATTGGTTGTTGATGAAGTTCGTCACGACTTCGTTCGCCCGTGGTACCCACGGCAGGTTGAAGGCCGACAGGATGTTCAATACCATTTGCGGGAAGAGGATAATTGAGAGGGCAAAGATGATTGGAATCACACCAGCTTGGTTGAGTCGAAGCGGGAGGTATGAAGAGGTATTTCCATACGTCTTGCCACCGCGACTTTGCTTGGCGTACGTCACTGGCACCGGACGTTCTGCCTCGGTCATATAGACCACTGCAAAGACGATTCCGATGGCAACTAGGACAAAGCCGATATAAAGCGGCAACTGTGCTGGGTCGTAGGTGTACGCCAGTTGACTGATGGTAGACGGAAAGCTAGCCACAATACCGGCAAAGATAATGATGGACACACCGTTTCCAATACCGTATTCAGTCGCCAATTCACCAATCCACATAAGGAGGACTGAACCAGTTACAATAAGGATGACGTTTACAATGAACTCAAAGGTTGAGAGGCCAGTGATGACACCCTGACTTTGAAGCAGAGTAAGGAACCCAAAGCCCTGCAAGATGGCTAGTGGCAAAGTAATCATACGACTCCACTGAGTGAACTTCGCACGACCAGCTTCACCTTCTTCGCTGTACATACTCTTGAGTCTCGGCGACATTACGGTCATAAGCTGCATGATGATGGAGGCCGTAATAAACGGACCTACACCGAGCATCACAATCGACAAGTTAGCGAGCCCGCCACCTGAAAAGATGTTGAGCAGCCCAAGGAATTGGTTGTTGGCAAAGAATTGTTCAAGGACAGTTTGGTCAACGCCAGGAATCGGAATCGCTGCAAGCGCACGGAATACTACAAGGGCTCCAAGAACAAACAATACGCGATTACGGATTGCTGGTTCAGTGAAGATAATCTTGAGTTTGTGAAAAAAAGTCTGCATATAGGCGTTATGCTAACGTTTATTTCACGCTTCCGCCAGCCTTTTCAATTTTGGCTTTAGCTGAAGCGGAAATTTGACATCCTTCTACGTTGATTTTCTTGGTGATTTCACCAGTTCCGAGAATCTTGACGACTGGAGCCTTTCGGCGAACAGTTGATATGACACCGGCTGTGACCAAGCTATTTGGTGTTACGGTAGCGCCGTTTTCAAAGGCAGCCTCGAGCTTGCTGAGGTTTACTCCGACCGCGCGTACGCGTTCTTCGTTTACTGTTTGAGCGCGATTCTTTCCGTGACCACGAAGCTTTGGAAGCTTTTTGATGAATTCGAGCATTTCTGAACGAGTACTGTTACCAGAACGCGCTGTCTGACCCTTCATACCGCGGCCAGAGGTCTTGCCACGCTTACCACCACGTCCGACCCTTTTGGCGGTCTTCTTTGGAGTTAGCGGTTTAAGTTCATGAAGTTGCATATTATGAAGCTTTCTTAAGTTGCTTAAGCGCTTGCACAGCTGCTCGGGCGTTATTAAGTTTGTTCTTACTTCGTGAGAAGATTTTTGCAGTGATATCTTTTACACCACCCATTTCAAGTACAGTACGAACTGATGAACCGGCGACAAGTCCACGACCTGGTGCTGGCATCATCATTACTTCGCTTGAAGCGTACTTTACGTGCGCATCGTGAGGAATATGACCGTCTTTATTCATTGGGATCACGATCATGTTCTTTTTTGCATCACGAACGGCCTTTTCGATGGCTAGTTGTGTGTCACCGGCCTTTCCGATTCCTACGCCCACCTTACCCTTCTTGTCTCCAATCACCATCGCAACTGAGAAACTGAAACGACGTCCACCGCCCATAACACGAGTTACGCGGCGAATACTGATGATTTTTTGTTCGAATTCTGGACGAACTCGCTCCGGACGAGCCTGGCGACGAGGACGACGGTCATTGCGACCACCCCCTGCTCCACCTCGACGGTCGCCCCCTCGTTGTGGGTAGGGTCGACGAGTCGCAGTGTCGGCAGCTGGTGCATCGGTTGTAGTTGCCACTTCTGGCACTACTGCTTCTGAAGTTGGTACTTCAGTTGTAGCTTCCTGCTGTTTTGTTTCTGACATTTTGTTAAATGTTTAGAGTAAATAATTTTGTTTGATTTTAGTAAGCCTTGGACTGTTCGGAAAAATATTCTCCCAGAATATTTTTCCGAACTAAATTCGTGCGACAGTACTTTTGAAACTAATGTTTCAAAAGTACTGGCACTCATTTAACGCCTAAAACTTCAATCCTCCTTCTCGAGCAGCATCAGCAAGAGCCGCAATACTACCTTGGTAACGATTACCACCGCGGTCGAACACGACCTCAGTGATTGAAGCAGCCTTAGCCTTGGTAGCGATTGCCACACCGACGGCCTTGGCTTTTTCTACTCCAGTACCGGCTTTCTCCTTTCGAGAATCGTGGGAAGCTAAAGTCTTACCCGCTACGTCGTCGATAAGTTGGGCGTAAATCGCAGTGTTACTACGAGAGACGGCCAAGCGCGGACGAGCCGCAGTACCAGAGATCTTAGAACGAAGGCGCTTGTGACGCACTTCACGCATATGCACTTTGTATTGTGATTTTTCCATACAGTATGTTTATGCCTAAGAGGCTTTCTTACCTTGCTTGCGAATAATGAATTCTCCACGGTACCGGATACCCTTGCCTTTGTACGGTTCTGGCTTCTTTACCTTGCGGACGTTGGCAGCAAATTGATTGAGTTCCTCAAGGTCTGGACCTTTAAGGGTAATCACACCTTTTATCACTTCAGCTGAAATAGCTGATGGAATAGCGATGATCACAGGGTGTGAGAAGCCAAGGTTCATGAAAAGGTCAGTACCTTTTACTTCAGCTCGGAATCCTACTCCTTCAATTTCTAGAACTTTCTCAAATCCTTCAGTTACTCCCTTGGCCATGTTGCGCACGTGCGCAGCGTAGGTTCCCCAGAGAGACTTCGCGAGATCAGTAGTTCCTGGAATGACAGTAAGGACATCTCCTTCAATGTTAAACGTTACGTCATTTCGAATTGGGCGAGATAGTGTCGTCTTTGGACCTTTTACGGTCAGCATTCCGTTTTCCGCAGTGATGGTGACACCAGCTGGGATTGTGAATGGTTGTTTTCCTAATCGAGACATAATATTTACCAAATGATGAACAATTGCTCGCCACCAACCTTCTTCGCCACTGCTTCCTCGTTTGTGAGGATACCAGCTGGAGTTGAAAGGATCATGTGCCCTTGTCCAAACTTAACGGGATGAATATCTACGACCTTTGTGTATAGACGACGTCCTGGCTTTGAAACACGCTTTACGCCGCGGATCTTGTGAGAACCACCTTCGTACTTTAGTGTTACTTCCAAGGTTTTGTCTTGAACACGCTTTCCGTGTTCAGTTGCTGCTGCCAGGTAACCGGCATCAACTAGCTTCTTAGCCACGCTATGACGGAGCTTTGAGTACGGTACTGACACCGTAGCCTTCTGCACCGCGCCAGCGTTCTTGAGGCGGATAATGAAATCGCCAATTGTATCGCCTACCATGATGATTTTCTTACGCCTGGAATAAGACCTTCATGTGCCAATTCGCGGAAGCAAATTCGGCAAGCATCAAAGTCACGCAAGTATCCGTGTCCTCGGCCGCAAAGCTTACAACGACGGACAACACGCGATTTGAACTTCGGTGTACGTTGTGAACGTA